>JADBWH010000081.1 GCA_020404105.1 Pseudanabaena sp. M53BS1SP1A06MG
CAACTTCCTCTGGGCAAGCTAATCGACTAGCAATTTTAGTTGATTGACTGTCAATACATCCTGCACAAGGCATAGCTTCTCTTCCTTCACTGACACGATACCATTACTGCAATTTAGCGTTGATCTCTAGCCAAGTGTTGGTAATGCGCCAAAGTCGAAAGTAACTATAGACCGTCTGCCATACAGGCAAATCGTGCGGAAACATTCGCCATGCACAGCCTGCGGCATTGATGTAGAAAATAGCATTGAGAATGGCTCAAATATCCACTGTCCTTTTGCGACCTCCTGTTCCTGCTGCGGGTATCAAGTCTTTTATCAGTTCCCACTGGTTATCGATTAAGTCTGTGGTGTAGGATTTCTTGGTTGCTTCCATAAGGCTGTCTTTGTTTTTTGTATATTGACAGGCTATATCTTTGGAAGCTTTTTTGATCTTTTTTATCCTTAATATCTTCTCAAACACGCTCTTAGCTTGCGCTAAGTAGCTAGACATAAGTAAACTAAAAATCGAGAAGTTTGTTCCGCCCGCGTAACGGGCGGAACAAACTCTCGTTTTGGGTTTTAATTAAGTTGAGCTACTTACATGTGTTGAAGTTTTATATTTAATTGTACTTCAGATACTTAGCAGGAACCTCACGTGGTTAAATACGATCATAAATTTTGTACTCTAAGCGTACAAAATTGTAATCGTATCTACTTCAACTTGACATTATGTGTGGAATTGTTGGCTATATCGGACATCGTTCGGCGAATGAAGTTTTAATCTCAGGGCTACGCAAGCTAGAATATCGCGGCTATGACTCCGCAGGCGTGGCAACAATTCCCTTCTTTGATGATCCATCTGAACGCTGCTTGCATCGGGTTAGAGCTAAGGGCAAGCTGATCCAACTCGAAGAAAAGCTCAATGCAGATGCGGCTCCCATCGCTCCTATTGGCATTGGTCACACTCGTTGGGCAACTCATGGTAAGCCCGAAGAACATAATGCCCATCCGCATACCAATACGATGGGTAACTTAGCGGTAGTCCAAAATGGCATCGTCGAAAACTATCACATTCTGCGGACTGATTTAAAGGCACTCGGTCATATTTTTGTAAGTGAGACTGATACAGAAGTCATCCCTCACATGATTGCCGAGTTTCTGACCCAGTTAGAAAAGCAAGGCAATATTATTCCTGAAAAATCACCTTCAATTCTCTTTGAAGCAGTCCGTTTGACAGTTGATAGATTGCAAGGAGCCTATGCGATCGCGGTGGTTCATGCCGATTATCCCGATGAATTGATCGTCGTGCGTCAGCAAGCACCACTGGTGATTGGTCTTGGTAAAGATGAAAATTTCTGTGCCTCTGATACCCCTGCATTAGTTGCCTATACCCGTACCGTCATTCCTTTAGATAACGGCGAAATTGCTCGACTAACGAAGGACTCGGTACAGGTATTTAATGCCAAAGGCGATCGCCTACGTCGTTCACCCCAGATCCTCAACTGGAATCCGACTATGGTGGAGAAACAGGGCTTTAAGCACTATATGCTCAAGGAAATCTACGAGCAACCAGGGGTATTTCGAGCAGGGCTAGCTAGCTATATTAGTGAAACCAATCAAATGCAGTTAGGACTTCCTACTGATTGCATTGATTCCATTGAACGAGTAGAGATTCTTGCCTGTGGAACCAGTTGGCATGCTTCTCTGGTAGGTAAATATTTACTAGAGCAGATAGCAGGGGTTCCAACTAGCGTCCAATATGCTTCAGAGTATCGCTATTCACCACCACCTGTTCTAAAAAATACGCTGGTGATTGGCGTAACTCAATCAGGCGAAACTGCGGACACTCTGGCGGCTCTGGAACTAGCTAAATCGAGAGGAGATCGCTGTCTCGGCATTACCAATCGGACCGAGAGTTCGATTGGTCGTATTGCTGATGCTGTTATTGATACCCAAGCAGGAATAGAAATTGGTGTAGCAGCAACCAAGACCTTTGTGGCACAATTACTAATATTCTATTTACTAGCAATAGAATTTGGCATGACTAGAGGAACTTTATCAGCAGAGAGAACTCAAGAATTAATTGAGGGTTTACGCCAACTCCCTGCTTATATGGAAAGGATTTTAGAAAGTCAAGAGCGCTATATCGAAGACCTTTCACGGCAGTTTACCCATACTAAGGATTTCATTTTCCTTGGACGAGGCATCAATTTTCCGATCGCCCTCGAAGGTGCTCTCAAGCTCAAGGAAATCAGCTATATTCATGCTGAGGGCTATCCAGCAGGTGAAATGAAACATGGACCGATCGCCCTACTTGATGAAGATGTTCCAGTAGTAGCGATCGCTGCCCCTGGGTCGGTATATGAGAAAGTTCTCTCCAATTCTCAAGAGGCTAAAGCTAGGGATGCCAAGCTAATCGGGGTTGCACCTCTTGACGATCCTGCGGCTCATGAGGTATTCGATCACATTTTACCAATTCCTGTGGTTGATGAGATTTTCTCACCAATTCTTACTGTAATTCCTTTACAGTTACTGTCCTACCATGTCGCAGCACATCGGGGTTTAGATGTCGATCAGCCTCGAAATCTCGCCAAATCTGTCACCGTAGAATAAAGAACAAAAGAGAATTGCTCTATTCTACGTTGCAATTCTTTGTTTTGCTGTTTATCTAGAAACATATGCAGTTAACCCAAATTTATAGTTTTTGATTATTGACATTGTGCAAGCTTTACAGCAAACTTGTTATCTGCGAGTAAGAAGAAATATCTCATTTACAAGCATAGCTAGTTACTAATCGCTAATAGCTAATTGGTAGTTGTAAAAAAAACAGAAGCGGAACTGGCGGAATTGGTAGACGCGCATGTTTCAGGTACATGTGTCGAAAGACTTGGGGGTTCAAGTCCCCCGTTCCGCATTATCTAAACTATATGCTGTAACTTTTTATGAAGAGGCTATCTCACCGATAGCCTCTTCATTATTATTTCTTAAATCTGTAAACAAATAGCAACCAAACAAAAATTACAACAACTCTCAGTGAATCATCGATTTGAGCCACTCCAAAATGTAACGTCAGTTCGGGTTAAGCTGGCAAATTTTAAAAGTCCAGAGGTAAAAGCCTTGCTACGCAAAGCTTTTACCTCTGGACTTTAAGAGAAGGCTTTCTACACAAACTCTCTCTCAAAGCCCGTTTCAAATTATCCTGAAATTGCATTAAATTCTAAAAATTCTAATGTGTTATTGCGTCCGAAAATATGGCACATTAAAGGATCGCATCAGAATTGTAAACTCCCATAGCAAAAAACGAAGTTAAACTTAAATGGCATTAAAAGTTGGAATTTTAGGATTTGGTGGATTAGGACAAGCGGCGGCGAAATTGCTTAGTGCTAAGCAAGAAATGCAGCTAGTAGTTGCGGCGGACAAAGAAGGCTTTGCCTATGCCCCAAAGGAGCTAGATGCTAACCAATTGATCGCCACCTATCAAAACAAAGGATCCCTTGGCTACCTCGAATCATCAGGTATTCTTACTCAAGACAGCATTGCTGAGGCGATCGCTACCGCCAAAGATGTCGATGGTTATTTCCTCGCCCTGCCGAACCTGCCTAATACTTTCATGGCAAGCGTGGCAAAGCAATTCATCGCTTCAGGTTGGAAGGGTGTGCTTGTCGATGCGATCAAACGCACTAGTGCCGTTGAGCAAATGATTGCCCTCGCCCCCGAACTAGAAGCCGCAGGCATCACCTATATGTCTGGTTGTGGCGCAACTCCTGGATTATTGACTGCGGCAGCGACGATCGCTGCTCAGAGCTTTGCCGAAGTCCACAAGGTTGAGATTACCTTCGGGGTTGGTATTGCTAACTGGAACGCATATCGTGCTACCATTCGCGAAGATATCGCCCATATGTCGGGTTACACTGTCGATATTGCCCAAGCCATGAGTGAAGCTGAAGTAGAGGCTCTGCTCGAAAAGACCAATGGCTTAATCTCGCTGGAAAACATGGAACATGCCGATGACATTATGCTTGAGCGTGTCGGTATTTGTGATCGCGATCGTGTTACCGTCGGTGGCGTAGTCGATACCCGTAATCCTAAGAAACCCCTCAGCACGAATATGAAGCTGACAGGGCGCACCTTTGAGGGCAAAATCTCTACCCATACTTTCATTCTTGGTGATGAAACCAGTATGGCAGCAAATGTATGTGGTCCTGCTTTTGGCTATCTCAAAGCTGGTAAAAAATTCCATCAGCACGGTATCTATGGATTGATGACTGCGGCTGAAGTCATGCCTGCATTTGTTCGTTAATTTGAAATAGCCATGCAAAAGAAAAGGGCGCTTCGCGCCCTTTTCTTATTTAGCTAGCTGCGTTTGATTCGCGGCGAAGAGAAGTATTTTTGGGTTCGCCCTTGATTTTAGAAACTAAGGAGTTCCAGCCAAACTTGGTTAAAGCCAAGAGCCAGTTACCTTCCAACTCACGGAACATAGCCATATTCATATGGAAAGAAGCATTAGCTTCATCGACAATGCGCTGAGCGGTCGCTTCATCTACAGGCAAAGTATCAAGAGCCGCACGATAATTCTTCTTGAATTCACCGTGATTGCGAATATCTTCAAATTCATAGAAAGCAGTACCATCGCCATCGACTAGCCCCATCGACTCCTTAGCGATTTTCTTGAGGATTTGACCTCCAGATAAATCACCCATATAACGAGTGTAAGCATGGGCTACGAGCAAGACTGGGTCAGTAGCCGAAATCTCACGGATGCGAGCCAGATACTTTTCGCAAGCAGGAGTAGGCTTTACTTTTTCCTGCCAATTAGAGCCAAAGTAAAACAACATATCGAGTTCTAAGCTCTTTTCGCGCCATAGCTCGCGGTAGTAGAGCTTACTGAGAATAGGATCATTTTTGTGAACTTCAAACTCTTGTTCGATCGCTTTGTAAACAAAGTAAAGATTACCGACGAGTCGGCTATAGGCAGTTTTGTTAACAACACCCTTTAAAAAACATTTAATAAAATCGGTACTCTCTGCTGCCGAGTGAGATTTTTGTGTACCTACGCGCAACTTTGTTGCTAAACCTTGACTCATGAAAACTCCTAAAACTTTTAAATCAGGATGGTGAATTTAAGTGAATTTATTGATAGTTAAATTTGTTATTAGAAGTATATTTTGGGATAAATCAGTGAGATTTATCAAGATAATGCCAAGATACCGAAAAAGCTGTAATTGCTGCTAAAGACTTAAATCACAACCATTTGGCACGGTATTCAAGTATATAAGCCAATGTATAGAAAAATTTCTAGTCTGTAACAAATTTTCATCTACCACTGCGACCATATAATGTAGTCACGATCTCCTAATTTGTAGCAGTTGCTAATATCCGCCGTTATAAATTAGATTTAGTCAAGCTAGCTTGAAGAGGTAATACATCTTGGTCTTAAGCGGATACGAATACTTACTAGTATTCATCATTGTTTGTACGCTTGTCCCGATATCGGGGCTATTGCTATCTGGTCTTTTAAGTCCACAACAGTCGGGAGCCGCAGGTCGTACTACCTACGAATCTGGCTGCGAACCTGTTGGGGGAGCTTGGATTCAGTTTAATATTCGTTATTACATGTTTGCCCTCGCCTTTGTGATCTTCGACGTGGAAACAGTGTTTTTGTATCCTTGGGCAGTGGCTTTTAGCAAACTCGGCTTACTAGCATTTGTTGAAGCACTTATCTTTATTACTATTCTCATTTTTGGTCTAGTCTACGCTTGGAGAAAAGGAGCATTAGAATGGTCATGAAATCCGAAACCGTTGGTCTGGACTTTAGCATTGAAGAACAAACCCAACGTCTTATCAATCCTGCGGCAACGCCTCAAGTTACCCAAGACTTATCTAATAATGTCATTTTGACCACGCTTAATGACCTTTATAACTGGTCGAGAATGTCCAGCCTATGGCCGATGCTCTATGGTACTAGCTGTTGCTTCATTGAGTTTGCGGCGATGATTGGTTCTCGGTTTGACTTTGATCGCTTTGGTCTATTACCTCGTTCTAGCCCACGCCAAGCTGACTTGATCATCACCGCAGGCACTGTCACCATGAAAATGGCTCCTGCACTGGTGCGGCTCTATGAACAGATGCAAGAACCCAAATATGTAATTGCAATGGGTGCTTGCACAATTACAGGCGGAATGTTTAGCACTGATTCCTATACCACCGTGCGCGGAGTTGATAAATTAATTCCCGTTGATGTGTATATCCCTGGTTGCCCTCCTCGCCCTGAAGCAATTATGGATGCAATTATCAAACTTCGCAAAAAGATTGGTACTGAAGGCTTTAATGAAAGAGCTAATCTCAATCGTACTCATCGCTATTATGCGGTCAAGCATGAATTGAAGGTAGTTAGCCCCATCCTCACAGGACAATATTTAGAAAGTCCTACCCGTGTAGCTCCACCAAAGGAATTGGTCGAGTCTGGTATTCCCTTACCCGCATTACAAATGGCTCAAAAGGAGGTCGAGACAGTTGGCAGATAATCAAGAAGCAGCATTGGTTACGACTGAGGCAACTGCACCAGTTTCTCAATGGCTAACTAATAATGGTTTTGAGCACGAGTTTCTTGGCTTAGACCAACAAGGTGTTCCAATTCTCAAAATTGATCGCCAGTTTTTACTTCCCTTTTCCACAGCTCTCTATGCCTATGGCTTTAACTACTTAATGTGTCAATGTGGTTATGATGCAGGTGCTGGCGATAGTTTGGTGAGTGTTTACCATCTCGCAAAACTGACCGATGAGGGGATTGATAAAAGCGATCGACTTGAGGAAGTTCGCGTTAAGGTGTTTCTACCACGCACCGATCCTCACTGTCCATCTGTCTACTGGATCTGGAAAACCGCGGATTGGCAAGAGCGCGAAACCTACGATATGTACGGCATTGTTTACGAAGGACATCCCAACCTTAAGCGTATTCTTATGCCTGAAGATTGGATTGGCTATCCGATGCGAAAGGATTATGTCACTCCAGACTTTTACGAGTTGCAAGACGCATATTAAAGGAAGAAGCACCCATTGGTGCTTCTTCCTTTTTTGAAGACCGTTAAATATATTATGGAACGAACAGCCGTAAATAAGTTACGTCCCCATTCAATGAGAAACCCATTACTAATCTATGTTTTTATTCATAAACTTGTGCAGTTCCCCTAATTACATCCTAAGCAAGCTTATTAGCTTTTAAGGTTTACAGTAGAATAAGCCATAGTTTTTTTATTCTTTGCTGCAATGAGTCAAAACGATAACTTAGAAGAGCGCTTTCGTCAGCTAGAGCAAGAAGTGATGGGCAAGCAACAAACAAATAAGCAAACCCACGAACCTGAAAAACGGGCTGAGCCAGAGTTTGCTACGATTAGCCAAGGAATGAATGCTGCGAAAACTAGTTTAAGCAGCCTCATCAATTGGGTAAATAGCTTGACTGGGGCAACCAAAATTGCCGCAATTGTTGTGATTGGATTAGTCGCATTTTCGATTCTGAACTTTGTGTTTAAACTAGTAACAGCCGCAATTTCGATCAGTATTCTGGCACTAGTCGGGTTTATTTTATATAAAGTATTCTTTGAGCCTAATCCTAAATAGTTTGGTTGACATTCTTGCTAGATATAGCTACACATAAGCTTTTATCTGGGTAAACCTATGCCTAATTTTTGTGCATTTCACAGATCGATTCAACCTTAGTTGTGCTCCATGTCTCTGTGAAAGACTCCTTCGGCTTCTGCGATCGCCATCAGTACTATTAAGGGAAATACATCAATATGGGTAAGAATAAGGAAAAATCTGTCGATAAAGAGCTACCTAGCACAATTAATATTGGTATTACTGAAGATGATCGGACAGCAATCGCTGATGGACTTTCGCGATTACTCGCTGATACCTATACCCTTTACCTAAAAACCCATAATTTCCACTGGAATGTTAAGGGACCAATGTTCAATACTTTGCACCTTATGTTTGAAGCGCAATATACCGAACTTGCTCTCGCAGTTGACCTGATTGCCGAACGAATTCGTTCTCTCGGAATTCCTGCTCCTGGGACATATTCTGCCTACGCTAAGCTCACCTCAATTCCTGAAACAGAGGGAGTACCCAAGGCAACGGAAATGATCAAGCTATTGGTGGAAGGGCAAGAGGCGGTGGTGAGAACCGCGCGTTCCATTTTTCCGATCGCAGAAAAAGCCAATGATGAACCAACTGCCGATCTGTTAACTCAACGCTTGCAAGTCCATGAAAAAACTGCATGGATGTTGAGAAGTTTGCTAGAAGACTAATATCTCCCTCACCCCCCAGCCTCCTCTCCCAATAGGAGAGGAGGAGTAAGTTTTTACTGATTCCTAATTATTTTTATCAAACTTATCGAAGTTGAATAATCCGCTTTTCTTGACAGGCTTCTTAATATTCCTTTTGTTATTACAAGTCCCCGCCACCCTTGTACTCCTAAAAAGGCTTAGCACTGCCCGTGATCGCACGCCGCCACTATTGCCCCTTGATGCAAATGACGAAGCTTTAGCCAAACAAAGACCTAGTGTTTCGATTGTGATCCCGACGCTTAACGAAGTTGAGCGTTTACCGACATGTTTAGAAGGATTGCGCGATCAGGCTGCGAAGGAAATCATCGTTGTTGATAGCCGATCGCAGGATGGCACACCCGAATATGTACAGAAATTACAACCAGATTTTCCGATTCCTTTAAAGCTGATTACCGATGACCCCTTGCCAGAAGGTTGGGTTGGTCGCCCTTGGGCTTTACATACAGGATTTTTGCATACTGATCCGACTAGTGAATGGATTCTCGGTATTGATGCCGATACCTTCCCACAAAAAGGACTAGTCACAAGTTTTGTGCAGCAAGCCACTGCTGAAAATTTTGATATTGTATCCCTATCGCCTAAATTTATTCTTAAGACCGCAGGCGAACAATGGCTACAACCTGCATTGTTAATTACCTTGATTTACCGATTTGGGGCAACAGGCGATCGCGATCAATTTACTGAAGATCGGGTCATGGCAAATGGTCAATGCTTTTTATCAAAGCGCACCAAGCTAGTCGAACTAAATGGCTATGAGCTTGCCAAATCTTCATTTTGTGATGATGTCACCCTTGCTAGAGCCGCCGCTCAAAAGGGCGCAAAGGTGGGATTTCTTGATGGGGCAGCCTTGATGCAGGTGCGGATGTATAACTCAATGCAGGAAACATGGAAGGAATGGGGGCGATCGCTCGATCTTAAGGATGCCTCAACGCCTAGTCAAACCTTTGCGGATTGTCTTTTGCTAACGGCGGTTCAAGGGCTACCTATTCCCTTATTAATAGCCCTATCGATTTGGCAACCAGCACCATCATTAATAATTAATACTCTATTTTGGCTCAATGCCTTTTTAGTATTGATCCGATGCTTACTGGTATTTGGTATTCGGACTAGTTATACCGAAGTGGGTTTTTGGTTTTGGCTATCTCCCCTTGCTGATCCCTTTGCCGTAATACGGATCTGGATTTCTGCATTTACTAAACCGAAAAGTTGGCGCGGACGTATCTACTAAAAAAAGCAGCGCGAAGCGCTGCTTTTTTTAACTAGAAATAAACAACACGACTATCAAAGTTTTGGCGACGCATGGTTAGGTTTAAGGTTTCAGCACTAATGCGATCAGGGAAGCCTTGGACTTCAATATAAGTACCTCGATAGGATGATCGCAATTGAGCAGTGGGAACAACCGTTTGTACTCTTTGTAGCTCTGAGACAGAACTAGTAGGAACAATGACAAAATAGTGCATTGATGACACATCTTTTGTGGGTTGATTTGGGGGTTGGGAGGTTTCAGGGATAGGTTGAGCAGCAGTTTGAATTTGTATTGGTTGGCTTTGTTGAGGAATTTGCTGAGGAATTGGTTGAGGTTGAGGCGATCGAACAATCTCAATCGAATTAGGCTGAGAATTATTGGGCGTTGATGTATTCGGGAATCCTGAATTTGGCACACCAGGCAAGGCATCATTTCTCGGTGTAGAATTTGGGATAGAATCTACAGGTATCGGAACAGAACTATTGGGGACAGGATTAGAAGTAGGGATTGAGGGAATTGTGATTGCGGGATTAATGGCAAATTTACTTTGGACAGTTCTAATTTGGGGTGTGAGTCCAGCTTGACTAAACTGGGCTGCCCGTCTTTGGGCAAGATTTAAGTTATTAAAGCGTCCTAATTGCACCACTTGCTCACCAGTATCTAAACGGCTCACAAAAGCATCTGGAGCTAAAATTTTTGCCTGTTTAATATCTGCCACATTAGGCAGATACACAAGGTATTGAGTTGCAACAGAGTTAGTCGGGGTGACTTGCACAGAATCATTAGGGAAAGACTGGGCATTGGTTGAGGCACTAAAGCTGATATTTGCACTAATACCAGCCAGAGATATCAGCCCAATGGCAAAACTATGCAGATTTGGATGTGTGTGGAGTCTCATATTGCTTGCCAGCCAAAGGTAGCGAAATAAAAAATTAAGTTTTGGGAAATTGGGCGCGATTGTACCATACTCTACAAGACTCGCATAATCCCTATTTAGTTAAATATTTTAGGACTTACGCATTGGGTAGATATGGTGCGGGTGAAGCCCGCACCGCTAGTGACTTTACTGTGCATATGGCACGTGCACTATATGTAGTTGTTAAGTCTTAATTGCCCCATTCAGAGCGCTGACTCAATTAAGTCCCAAATTGTGAATTCTTGCTTGGCGTGTTTTAATGCGTATTGCTAAGCAAAACAATGGAGATTATGGCAGTAGATTTGACTCGCGTCCAACCACCACTTAAGGTTTATCCGCCCAAACCTAGCCAATTTCTACTGAAATTTATACGACTAGTAGTGCCTTTTTGGTTGTGGGGACAATGTGGCATCAAGCAGATTGAAACCCGATATATTGATCGCCTTGTGAATGTTACCAAAAAATTTCAAGATGAAAAATCGCGTTGTCTCCTAGCTTTTCGGCATCCCACCACCGATGATCCCTTTGCGATGTTGTATCTACTTGCCTATGCCGTACCCGAACAAGCCAAGGAAATGGGTATTAAGCTAAGGAAGACTCCCCATAGCAGTTTTGTCTATGATCGCGGTATTTCTCTATGGGCAGGGGAATATATTAATTGGCTATTTCCTGCATTAGGCGGCATTTCCATCTTTCGGGGCAAGCTTGATCGCCCTGCCTTAAACCTGATGCGTAAACAGATCACTAACGGTAAAGAGCCGCTTTCAATGGCTCCCGAAGGTGGTACTAATGGCAAAAGTGAAATGATTGCCGAGTTAGAACCAGGTATTGCTCAAATCGGTTTCTGGTCTGCCGAAGACTTGCAAAAGGAAGGGCGTACCGAGGAGATGTTGATTGTTCCTGTGGGTATTCAATATGAATACTCAGCTAAGGCTTGGGTGATGATCGATCAAACGATCCTCACTATCGAAAAAGAATGCGGTGTTACTAAACCTGAAATCACGTCCGACACTCGCTACCAGCGTCTCTACGATTTAGGAAGTTATTTAGTTCAATGGGTCAGCGACTACTACAAAAATTTTTATGGGAACTATGCTAGTAATGCTCCTGAGATCACAGATAGTGATGATTTAGCAACTCGCATTCAGAATTTAGCAGATCGCATTTTGCGTGTTGCCGAAATGAATTTTGGCATCAAATCTAAAGGAACGGCGATTGACCGCTGTCGTCGTCTAGAGCAAGCAACTTGGGATCGGATTTTTCGTAATGACATCAAAGGGCTTACCCAGTTAACACAGGTAGAACGGAGCTTTGCTGATCAACTTGCTCTCGAAGCTAACTACAGCAATTGGCATATGAAAATTGCTGAAAGTATTATTGGGGTTACTAGCGACTATGTACGTCAACATCCTAGTCCCAGTCGCTATGTGGAGGTTTTAAAACTAATGTGGAGTGTGTTGTATCGTGTCACTGAACGCAACCCAGATTCAGTTTTTAAAGAAGCTCCTAATTTTGGTGATCGCAAATTAATTATTTCTGTCGCTGAGCCTCTATCAGTCTCCGATCGCTTATCCGAATACCAATCTAGTCGCACTGCTGCCAAGGAATGTACTCGTAAGCTCACCGAAGAGATCTCCAATTCCCTCAACAATTTAATCGTGCGATCAACGATCTAGGGTAGTGCTGCAAAGTAATTTTTTTAGTAATTGTGTTGCGGGCGCTTTGCGCCCGCAACACAATTACATTGCATGACTACCGAAAAAGAGCGACGAGGCGGCTCTTTTTCTAGATATACAAACTCTGGCAATCTTCAAGATTGAGGCGTGATCGCGTGGCAATATTCATCGATGAAGTCTCACCTCGTGATAGGTGAATTGCTCCTGCACAGGCAATCATAGCAGCGTTATCGGTACAGAGACTTAAAGGCGGAAAGATGGCGCGAATATTATTTTCGGCGGACATAGTGACTAAGCGCGATCGCAAAACACTATTTGCGGCGACACCGCCAACCGCCACAATAGTGGATAAATTATGCGCGATCGCACATTTAATCGTGCGGGTTGCCAGAGCCAATGCTACAGTTTCTTGAAAACTAGCAGCAATATCCGCGATCGGCAATTCTTCTCCATTGGGGCTTAACTTTTGAGTCAATCGCAACACCGCTGTTTTTAAACCACTGAAACTAGAATCATAGGGAGAATCGGGAATGCGCCCCTGTGGCAACTTATATGCCTTGGGATTGCCAGAACTAGAGATTTTATCGATAACGGGTCCCCCCGGATAGCCCAAACCCAACAACCGCGCTACCTTATCAAAGGCTTCCCCTGCGGCATCATCACGGGTTTTACCCATCACCTGATAGTCGGTATAGTCCTTCACGAGAATAATGCTGCTATGTCCACCAGAAACCAATAAGCATAAAAAAGGTGGCTCTAAGGTCGGTTCAGCAAGTAAAGCCGAGCAAATATGTCCTTCAAGGTGATGTATGGCGATTAAAGGCTTTTTATGAAGCATTGCCAGAGTTTTAGCGGCTGTCACTCCAATCATTAGTGAGCCAATTAATCCAGGGGCTGTCGTAACCGCAATTCCATCGATCTCTGCCCATGTTTTACCCGATTCGCGATATGCTTCAGCGATCACAGGATTAATCATCTCGACATGTTGACGGGCGGCAATCTCAGGCACAACGCCACCATAGAGTGCATGGGTTTGAATTTGTGATGAAACCACGCTACTAAGAATTTGGCGATCGCATACTACTGCTGCCGCCGTTTCATCACAGCTAGATTCGATCGCAAGAATTGTTGGCATTTCTAAACAAAAATTAAGATGATCTAGATGTCGCGTCGCGACATCTAGATCATCTTAATTGATAATTTACTTTACAGGATGTGAAGATTGCTTTACCAAGGCGCGATCGCTGATATACGATCTGAAACCAAGTTCTCAAACGAAAATCTCGTTATTTTTGCCTAATTTTAAACAAAGGTAAGTTAAGGTCAGTCTATGAAAAGACTTTTTGCTCTCATTCTAGTTATTGCTTTGTGGTTTGGTGTTAGCCTTTCCTCAACCCCTGCTGCATACGCAGATTTCTCAGCTTTGACACCTTGTGCTTCTTCATCGGCTTTTCAAGATCGTTTGCAATCAGAAGTTGATGGTTACACTGCACGACTAGCCAATTTCAAGGCTGGTACTCCTCAAGCAGATTACCTCAATGCTAAAGTTGCTCAAACCAAGGATCGCTTTGCTAAATATGCTAGCTCTGGGTTGCTTTGCGGTGACGATGGTCTACCTCACTTGATCAGCGATGGTCGTTGGAGCCATGCAGGAGAATTCACTATTCCTTCCTTGCTGTTCCTATACATCGCAGGTTGGATTGGATGGGTTGGTCGCAGCTACTTGATCGCAGTTCGCAAAGATGTTGCAACCGCAGCCCAAAAGGAAATCCTAATCGATCTTCCTCTTGCAGTTAAGTTTTCATTAACTGGTTTTGCATGGCCACTTCTTGCTCTCAAAGAATTTGGAACTGGTGAACTCGTAGCTCCTGAGAATGAAGTTACAGTTTCGCCTCGCTAGTCTTGATATCTAGCGATCGCTTTACTAACTGCTCCAAAGTTTTTTAGTTAAATCTTTGAACACTTTGGAGAATCATAAAAACTAACTATACTAATAAGGAGAACTCCATTGAACGGTTTTTTATCTTCTGCTCCTGTTGTAGCTGCTGTATGGCTCACGATCACGGCTGGTATCTTGATCGAAGCTAACCGCTTTTTCCCAGACACTCTCACCTTCCCTTTCTAAATTAGTTAAAGTTTCTTAAATTTTGTGGTGCGGCTTCGCCGCACCACAAAATTTAAGTTCTGAATTAGTTAGGTTTCTTGTTTTTTAGAATGTGGTAAAGCCACAGTACAAAATTTAAGTTCTAAATTAGTTAGGTTTCTTGTTTTTTAGAATGTGGTAAAGCCACAGTACAAAATTTAAGTTCTAAATTAGTTAGGTTTCTTGTTTTTTAGAATGTGGTAAAGCTACAGTACAAAATTTAAGTTCTAAATTAGTTAGGTTTCTTGTTTTTTGTAGTTCGGCGAAGCCGCTCCACAGAGTTAAAAAATGAGAGTTGCATCGCAAAGCAATGCAACTCTCATTTTTTAATTATAATTGGCTTATAAAGCCTGAACTAATAGCAGGAATATTATGAAATCATCTTTTAGTACTGATTATGTTAGCTTCCTTACACGCCTGAGAGCAGGCGATCTCGTTACCTATGGGGGAACACAATGGGAAGTTGAAGACTTTAGCACCTATGATGATCCTAACGGTTACGAGACCATGGAATGGTTACTGAATTCAGGCAAAACTAGTTATTATCTATTGCGGGAAGGCGATCCTGAGAATCTTGAAACTCGGATCAATTGGTATTTATCAGAGGAAATTGGCGTTAATCGTGTATCGGGGGAACATGTAGGCGATGATGTCCGTTTTGCGCTATGGGATGCTATGCAAGAACATCGTGAGCCATATTTCAAGTTAAGAGCTTTAGGAAGACTCTATTATTTTGAATCTCAAACAGAGGGAATTTATACAAGCGAAAATAATAGTGAATCTCGGATCACATGGGACTATTGGGATGAGAAACACCTTTGGAATTTAGCAATTGAGGCTTGGCAAAATCGGGAACTTCATGTTTATTCCACCAAGAAAGTTAACCCTGATGACTTTGTGATCGCCGAGAAGTCCATCACCACCCAAAGCTTTTCCTCTAAATATTCTCCAAGTCATAATAAAAAAAGTAATGATCGCACTTGGGAATGGATCTGCGCTTGGGGTTTAGTAATTATTGGCATTATTTTGATGGCTTCTTATTTTATGGCTTGATGCTTGGGCATTAATAATCAATCATTCTTGGCTTTATTTTGATAATCTCAGGAGTTAGGTAAGGTATGGCAGCCTCTTTATTTGTCGAGCAGCACACCGATGGAGTTGCTTTTTATATCAATGGGGAATTGCAGTTTCATAGTGCCGATGAAGCGATCTATCATGAATATTTGACGATTCCTGCGATCGCTTTAGCCGCTAAGCGATTTCCAGATGAATTACTCAGAGTTCTTATTTGTGGAGGTGGGGATGGGCTGGCAGGGAGGGATATTTTAAGATTTCCACAGGTCTGTCACATTGATCTAGTGGACTATTCTCAAGAAGTAATTGATCTAGGTAAACAGGATTTTGCGAGTTTTAATCAAGGGAGTTTAGTTAACCCTAAAGTTACGATTCATATTCACGAAGCCTTTGCATTTCTCAATCGTTTGGTACAAGAATTCTGTGCGGAAAGTCTTCAGAACTATAAATATCACGCCATTATTTGTGACTTTACCTATCCCACCTCAGTTACAGAAACTCAAGTTTATGCGTTAGAGTGGTTTGACCTACTCAAACAAGTACTTGTACCTTCGGGAATTATTGCTGCTAATTCGGTTTCGCCTGATTGCAATACGTTAGCATTCTGGTGCATTTATCAAACTATGCAAGCTGCAGGTTTAGCTGTCAAACCGATGCAGTTGCAAATCCCCTCTTTTATCAATCATGACTATGGCAATTGGGGATTCTTGCTCGCTTCCGAGAACGCCATTATCCGCTCAGAAATTGAGTCTCTAGATTTACCTCCTAATTTGCGAGATTTAAGCTTAGATGCTTTACAGGATATGTTTGTTTTTGATACAGCGATCGCAAAAGCCCGACATTCCGTAACTATTCATCAAAAAGATTCATCGCAATTACTTTTCTATTTACTCAATCATTTACACATATCTAATCCAAATAAATCAACAACTTTTTCAGAAACTTCTCAAATTAATTTTTTAGATCTTCAAGATTCACCAACAGTGATTACTAATGACAATCATCATCTTCTATTTAGCGATCCCATGAGTCTAGAGTCTTTAGCTCAATCTTGGCTCAAGCAATTAGATTTCAACCCTGATAGTCTACTAATTCCTGCACAGCATCACTCGCAAACGCCAGAAATTTCGCAGGAATGGTTAGGACGATCCAAGCAATTACTTAATCAAATTGATTTTCCTCGCTTAATTGCCAAACTACTAGAGCGATCGCAAGAATTAACCCATGAAATTGCTGACGATTTGCGCGAATTGCAAACTAAGATTATTAAATTTCAGCAGTCTCAGTCTTTGGAAGAAAAGCCTGAGCAGCATTCCCAAGCACTTTCCATAAATTCTGAATCTAGACCTTCTTTTAATCTGACTATGGCTAAGGTAATTGTGATCGTCTCTTTAACCCTGATAGTATCTAATTTAGCAGCTCCAGATGCTGTATTTGCTAAGGGTTCTACTTCCTCTTCAGGGTTTATTAGTAGTTCGGATGATGGTAGTTTTGCCTTAGGATTTTTAGGATTTATGATGACAGTGGGCGGTATTGTCTGGTTAATGGACCTTGCCGATGACAAGAAAAATTGATAATCCATAGCAGTTTTCAAACGAGCATAAAGTGATTTTGAGGGAGTTGTTAGATGTCGATCGCAGAGCTTGGGACAAGCTCACCCAAACATATCTTCATGGTTGTTTTATGCAGTCTTGGGCATGGGCAAACTTTCGTGAACTTGATGGCTATCAAACCTTTCGCTACGGACTGTTTGATGAATTAAATCAATTAATTGGGGGCTGTATTTTCTATTTTTATCCTCAACGTAGTGCAGCAAATCTGATTTTTGCGCCTGCGGCTCCTCTATTACCGCCAAATTTAGAAACAGAAGGAATGAGGCTTTTATTAAATCAAGCAGAAAAATTATCTAAAGGTATGGGTTTATATGGTGCGATCGCTTTACGGATTGAGCCTTTGTTATCTAAAAAACCTGACTGGATGGGACAAGATTTTAGGCGATCGCCAGCAGATATAATGCCATCAGAAACGCTTTGGATCGATCTATCCCAAAGTGAAGCAGAGATATTCGCACAAATGCATGCCAAGGGACGCTATAACATCCGTCTCAGTCAGCGCTATGCTGTGGAAACAATTTTCACTAAGGAGGATACTGCGATTCCTCATTTTTATGATCTGTTTTATGAAACGGCTCAACGTCAAGGCTTTTTGAGTGAACCCTATGGATATTTTATTAAGCTTTGCCAAAATCTATTTCGTGAAAATATGGCAGAAATTGGCTTTGCGAAATATAACGGTGAAATACTTGCCGCAATTTTGTTAATCTACTGGGGCGAGCGTTGTACCTATCTATACGGTGGACGCAGTGAGCGTGCAAAGCAGGTAATGCCAGTTTATGCGTTACATTGGGCTGCGATTCAACGTGCGAAACAACTTGGTTACAGAATTTATGATTTCTATGGCTTCAGTGATGATCCCACTCATGCCTATTACCAGTTCTCACGATTTAAAGTTAAATTTGGCGGCAAAATCACAAAGACTATTGGTGCTCACGACTATTTCTTTTATGATTGTTTAGCGGATGTGATTATGCGTCTATTACGATAATTAAGTAGCTATGCATAAAGCGTTTACCAGTCTAGTGAAATACAGATTTGTTTCCCCGCCGAAGGCGGGGAAACAAATCCATGAAAATCTAGAAGCTTGCGTCGTCTGTTTAGTGGGCGATATAAACACCGGTTTTGGGTTTTAAGTATGCGATGCTTCCTGTTAGTTGAGTTTGAGAGAGTCTATGCAGCCTAAAGCCTTGCAAAAAATTGCTAAAGATGAATATAACGATAATTTTATTGATCGTTTATTTATCTGGTTATTTTCGCGCAAAATGTCAGAGGCTTTGGGCAAAGGAACTGAAATCAAGGGCTATGATGGCTTTGTGGACTTATCCAAGAAAATTATGCAGGGACGGAATGCTCAGGAACAGCAATTACTTGTCGCCAAGGTGTTGCAATCCCTAGTACCATCACCAGCGCTTTGGGCAATCCGCACTTTTTTTGCACCAACGCGGTTAGTATGTGTTCTCAATGCATGGTTTGCGGCTCAAATGTTTGAGTGGCTCGTTGGTCCCTGTGAAGTTATTGAGGCGGAGGTGGATTTGCCCGATGGTAATGTGCGATCGCAACCTTCAGCAGTGCATATTAAAAAATGCCGCTATTTAGTGGATAGCGGTTGTGTGGGGATGTGTGTCAATATGTGTAAAGTTCCGACTCAAGAATTTTTTACGGAAAAGTTCGGGATTCCCTTGACCATGACTCCAAATTTTGAAGATCTCAGTTGCAAAATGGTATTTGGACAAATGCCTCCCGATCCAGCAGTAGATCCTGCCTATGAGCAATCATGTTTAGGATATCAATGCCCAACGGCAAGTCTCGCAGATCAGGCTTGTCCTAAATTAAGTTAAACGGACTACTATGATAGGCAGGCTGCTTGATCGGCGATATCGGATTATGAAGGAATTGGCAGAAGGAGGTTTTTCCCAAACTTACCTTGCAGAAGATACTCGTTTGCCCAAAAATC
Source organism: Pseudanabaena sp. M53BS1SP1A06MG (assembly GCA_020404105.1). Taxonomy (GTDB): domain Bacteria; phylum Cyanobacteriota; class Cyanobacteriia; order Pseudanabaenales; family Pseudanabaenaceae; genus Pseudanabaena; species Pseudanabaena mucicola_A. Next base: position 18,950 of record JADBWH010000081.1, read on the forward strand.
CTAAATGTGTCGTCAAGCATCTCAATCCCACTATTGATGATCCCATTTTTACGCAAAAGGCTTTGGAACTCTTTAAAGCTGAAGCGGAAACCTTACAAGAATTGGGCAGACACGATCGCATTCCCCAACTCTATGCGTACTTTCAAGAAAATAAAGAATTCTATCTCGTTCAAGAATATATTGCAGGACATCCCCTGAGCACCGAAATGTTGCCAGGAAGTCAAATGGCAGAAGCAAGGGTAGCCCAAATCATTAAAGAGGTTTTGGAAATCCTGCAATTTGTCCATCATTACAATGTTATTCATCGCGATATTAAACCTAGCAATTTGATTCGTCGTCATAGTGATGGCAAATTAGTTCTGATTGATTTTGGTACGGTCAAACAAGTTCAAATGGAAGTTGCCAATGCCCATCACAAAGCAAGGGTTACATTACCAATTGGCACTCTTGGATATATGTCCTACGAACAAGAGCGAGGACAATCGGTATCATCTAGCGATATTTATTCATTGGGAATGGTTGCTTTACAAGCATTGACAGGCAAACATCCAAGCCAATTTTCACGAGATCGGGACAATGAAATTATTTGGCATAAATATGCCAAGGTTACCCGTGACTTTGCCACCATTTTGGATCGGATGATCCGTTGTAATCCTCGCGATCGCTACCAAACAGTTGATGAAGTTCTCAAGGATATGGCAAAACTGCCTAAGCTAAGTACTGCTTCACCGAGGATTACTGATGATCGCGAAGTTCCACCTCGCCCTTGGCTATTACCATCTGCGATCGCATGTTTGATCATCGCTACTGGTAGTTATCTATTTGCAACAGGTTGGAATCCATTGCGGTATGATAATTCCATAACTATTAAACCTACTGCTAGCCCCGCACCTTTACCAAGTAGCTATTTAGAAGCCATTAGTCCTCAAGCTGTGCCGATCATACCAATTGATCGTAATTATGCTCAACTTCGTAGCTATCTAGATGCCAAGGATTGGAAAGAGGCTGATAACGAAACCTATTTATCATTGCTCAAAGCTGCGGGGAATCAATCCTATAATGATGGCAGCTTTCATCCTGACGAATTTAAACAGATTAGTTGTGCAGATTTAGTCTTGATTGATCAGCTATGGACACAGGCAAGTAATGGCAAATTGGGATTATCGGCTCAAAAGAAACTTTACACTGCTAATGATAAGGATATTCATAAAACCTACGAAGTTATAGGTTGGATGAATAGCTTTGGTGAATTAGTGATCGAAACTGCCTACAATCGTCAAACTTCTCGATGGGACTACCTAGAAAGTCACCAACCTAATTTTAAAGCTCCGCCCACTGGTCATTTACCATTTTTGTTACGGGATCCTGCAAACAAGAATTTAGAGAAAGTCATCGCAGTTCTCTATCGATGTTCATCCTGATCTTGTCAATTTCATAAATAGTTAAAATATTCTACGGAGTATAGGGATGAGATAATAGAAGCAAAATTCCGTCCTGAAGCAAATGACACCCGAAGACCAACAAAAGCTAGAATGTTAGTGCCAAATAGGTAAGGACGGGCGGCGCGAAGCGCCGCCCGTCCTTACGCAAACCTAAACCTAGAGCATGGGTCGCCTGCATATCAGGCGACCCATGCTTATATAAAAACTGCAACTTCTACTTCATCCATCTAGCCGACGCCGACGGCTGAGAGAATTCTAAGCCCATCTACCAGTTTAAAACAACTATAAAAACGCAACTAATTATAGGGACTAGGAAGGTTCCAAGTAACACAATTTAGCCACTGGGAACCATTTATAGACTTGAATCAAAGACGAAATGAAAACTTGTACCCATATCACAAGATAGATCTAATTTAGCCCTAAGTTGCTGCGTCAAAATCTTGACTAACCTGAGTCCCAGAGAAGCTGTAGAACTAACATCAATATTCTGGGGAATACCAATACCGTTATCACGAATAGTTAAGTGCAATCTATGCTGTTCATTATTAGTATCTTCATGCAAAATCACCTCGATTAATCCCTTTAGGTTATCGGGAAAGGCATGTTTAAAAGAATTAGTGAGTAACTCATTAACTATTAATCCCAGGGAAATTGCTGTATCAATATTGAGTAAAGCTGGTTGAAGATCGAGCTTTAGTTCAATTTGATTAGTATTAAAATTACTCGAACTATAGAGATTGACGACAAGACGCTGTAGATATTCACAGAAATCAACTTTGCACACATCATGGGAATGATATAACTGCTCATGGATAAGAGACATAGTATGAATGCGACGTTGGCTATCTGAGAGCGATTTCAATGCTTCAATGTCACTGACATACCGCGCTTGCATCGATAGTAAGCTATCAATGACACTCAAATTATTCTTGACGCGATGATGGATTTCTCTCAATAGGACTTCTTTCTCCGCTAGAGAGGCTTGAAGGCGATTTTCTACCTCTTTTAATTCTGTAATATCTGAGGCAGCACCAATTGTTTGTTTGACTGTGCCATCGGGATTGCAGAGGAAGACTGTCTCTTGGCTATAAAACCATTTCCATTTGCCATGAGAATCTTTCATACGGTATTCAAGTAGAAATAGGTCATCAAATTTCTTATGGCGGACGCTCGCATAATGCTCTTTGATCTTCGATAAATCATCGGGATGGATGACAATACTGAGAAATAACTCACCCATCGCTTGAATTTCTAAGGGGGTATATCCAAGAATATGATGGATAGTTTGATTGCAGTAGACATTGCGATTTTCTTCAATGTCGTAAATATAAATTATATTGGGAGTAGTATCGGTAATTCTTTGGATAAATTGTTGACTTTCTTTGAGTGCTTGCTCGGCTTGCTTGCGAGTAATAGCGATCGCAATGTAAGTCACAATGGTTTGCATTAATTGTACTTCCTCGTCATTGAACTGGCGGGGAGCATCAAAATACGCCACAATATCGCCAAGGTGCCGATTCTCGTATTCGAGGGGAAATACTGCCCATGCACCAATATTTTCTGATTGACAAATAGTTTGTAAAAGGAGATCGCTAGGAAAGACTGCACAGCGAGGAAAGAATCGTGCTTTTAACTCTACTCTATGCAATGGATCAGCAAAAAAGGTTTCAATCGCTTGTTTGAAATCTTCGCTAATACTCACTGACTCTTGATACTTCAAACTGTAATTTGTATCGGAAGTCATCAGGGCTGCGCGGGAAGTTCGCAATGCAGGACAGATAAAATTTAAGGCAATTTGATAAATCTCATTGATAGTTTGAGCCGCATTCAACGCTGACACAAAGTCGTACATTAATCGCAATCGTGTGAGTTGCAAATTTAATCGATCTTCGTTTTGCTGTTGCTCAGCGATCGTTTCCACTAACTGTAGGTTAACTTCTTTAAGTTTTGTGAGAATTTTAACCATTTGCTTCACCTCCGACAATCGCATTTTTAATTCTCAAACTAGGAGAACCGCAACCAACAGCAAGCCCACTCTGTCCACCTTTGCCACAACCACCCGACTCATCCCACAAAAAGTCATCACCGATCGCCTCAATATCAGCTAAAGTCTCAAAGACATTTCCTGAAATGGTGACATCCTTGACTGGTTCAGCAATTGCGCTATTCCGAATCATCCAAGCCTCTCCAGCCGTAAAGGTAAACATTTCACCATTGGTCATACCTCCTTGCCAGTTTTTAGCATATACACCAAGAGGAATATCATTAAATAAATCAGCTACAGGGGTTTGACCGCGACCAATCCAAGTATTTGTCATACGGACAATCGGGGGATAATGATAATCTAAGCATCGGGCATTGCCTGTCGCCTTTTCTCCGAGTTTACCCGCAGTTTCACGAGAATGCAGTCTACCTACTAATACACCATCCTTAATTAATTGGGTGGTACTTGCAGGAACTCCCTCATCATCATACAGATAGCTGCCGCGATGTTCTGCAGGAGAAGCTCCATCGAAAATCTGGAGAGATTCAGAGCCAAATCTACGCCCAATGCTCATCGTTTCCAACATGTCAGGATTTTCATAGAGCATATCTGCTTCGGAGAGGTGTCCAAAGGCTTCGTGGACAAATAGTCCCGCCAAAATGGGATCGATGACGACGGGATAGCTATTGCCCTGCACATGCGGTAAATTTAGGGCAGTTGTGGCACGTTGGGCTGCACCGATCACCTGTTGATCTAAATTTAATAAATCTGTATATGTACGCCTTGAGCCAAAGGTTTCACGACCTGTTTGCACAATATCACCTTTACGCGCGGTTGCGGAACAGCGCATTTCCCAATCCGCCCATTCCTGTTCGAGCATTGTGCCTTCGGAATTGGCAAAAATCACTTGCTGAGTGCAATCTCCATAGCGAACAGACGTACTTACAACGTGGTCAGAAACCGATCTCAAAATATCATTGTAATGACTACATAGATCTTTTTTCGCTATGAGATCAATGCGATGGGGGCTTTCCTTGATCAGAGAAACTTTCGTCTGCACAGGGGCAAGCTCAGCCAGAATCGTTTCTTCATTACCCACCCATTTAGCTGCCGCGATCGCTTCTTGCAGCTTACTCTCTAAGTTATGGAGATTATTAAAACTCGCAAATCCCCAGCCCCCTTTGTGACAAGTGCGTACCTGTCCACCAATGGAGATGCCTGTACTCAGGGTTTCTACTTTACTACTGCGTAAAAAAATATCCGCACCCTGCGATTGCTCTAAACGAATTGCAAAGAAATCAACTTGAGATTTATACTTGCTTACCAAATCTAAAAGTCGATCCTTAAATTGCCATATATCCATATTCTGAAACTCTCAAGAACAGGTGGAGGAATGTATCTCATCTGCGATTATGGCATAAAAATATCGTTTTTGTGTACTAAGATCATAAATTCATATCTAGAAGCAGTCCTAAATGGTTTGTGGAAGGGGTGCGCTTCTACAAACCATTTAGGACTGCTATGGGACTTGCGATTAATTAAAGTACCTACAGTTTCGACTTCGCTCAGCCAGAGTTGGCTGAGCGAAATTGTAATCCTAAAGCTGGAAAACAAGATTCTGAATGCATTTAGGGAACATTTGGGCATAGAAAACGACTAAAATATAGGTTAAGGAGGTGATGCAATTATGCTGCGTACTTATAATCTCCTCAAAAATTTCCTCAAAGATATAGCGATCGCTTTAGTAGTGATGTCTTCAAGCCTGTTCATAAGTTCTGCAACTGATTCGCAAAACCAACCACAACAGGCGATCACTAATTTAGGCAATGGCAATTATCAATTTTGTAGTAAGCCCAAGCCCCAAAAGCTTGATGGTGCGGGTGTATGTTTTAACTTCACAAAAATAGGCGATCGCGTCGATGGATATTATGCCTATCCGCATAGCGATGACTTGATCTGTATACGGGGAAAAGTAATCGACAATAACATTATGGGGGAAGCCCTCGCAGTTTCTTGGGCAGGTAGAGAATGGATGAATATTCCTAAAGCTGAATTTAAATGGGATGAAGAAGGACATTTAAGTCTCAATGATTACAAAGTTATGCGTAGCTCTGAGGGGGATGATAGAGGCAATCGCATTGAATGGATTTTATTCCAACAAGCTACATTAGATCTGGCGGGATTTTATCGATATTTACAACCTTCAATGACCTCCCCATCACAACTCTGCCAATGGTAACAAAAAACAAAGTGTTGCCCACTACATAGACGACACATTAGGGATGCCCATCACTAGTTTTTAGAGAACTAAACTTTATTTGCTATAGCGGTTTTCAAATAAGTACACACTCACTTGAAAACAAAAAATCAGTCCCATTAAGAGTTTTGAGTTTTCATTTTGCCTACGGCAAAATGAAAACCGCTATAGTTATGCAATGTAATTGTGTTGCGGGCGCGAAGCGCCCACAACATAATTACATGACTAGTCATAGCCTTAACAGAGTCTACATTCCCTGATTGGATTAGATTTTACTAGTTAACTTTTGTAATAAGATTACTGCTATTACTTTGAGAGATTAATGGATAAACCTATAATAGAACTGAAAGATAAAGATACTTTTTATTTCTTTCAGCCACAAAAATCTATTGGAGGTTAAAGCAATGTATGTAGAATGGCAGGGCTTTACAGTGGGTAGTTGGACAAAAGAGATTAACATCAGAGATTTTATCCAAAAGAATTACACACCCTACGAAGGAACTGCTGAGTTTCTGGTTGCACCAACCACTAGAACCCAGCAGCTTTGGAGCGAAGTGCTGGAACTGATGAAACTAGAACGTCAAAAGGGGGTATTGGACGTTGATACTAAAGTTCCTGCAGGAATCACTGCCCATGATGCTGGATATATTAATCGTGAACTAGAACTAATTGTCGGATTACAGACAGATAAGCCACTCAAACGCGCCATCATGCCCAATGGTGGTATTCGTGTGGTGAAATCGGGACTAGAAGCCTATGGCTATCAACTTGATCCCGCCACAGAAGAAGTTTTTTCTAAATATCGCAAAACCCATAATGATGGTGTATTTGATGCTTATACCACGGAAATGCGAAAGGCAAGGAAATCGGGAATCATTACAGGCTTACCCGATGCCTATGGAAGAGGACGAATTATTGGTGATTATCGTCGGGTAGCCCTCTATGGTGTTGATCGCCTGATTGATGACAAGAAGACCCAAAAAGACTCTCTTGAGGTTGATGTCATGGACGAAGAAACTATTCGTCTAAGGGAAGAGCTATCGGAACAAATTCGAGCCTTGTTTGAACTCAAGGAAATGGCGGCAAAATATGGCTTTGATATTGGTCGTCCTGCCATGACCGCTAAAGAAGCTTTGCAGTGGCTCTATTTTGGCTACCTAGGAGCAGTCAAAGAGCAAAATGGTGCTGCCATGTCCCTCGGTCGGGTTTCGACATTTTTAGATATCTATTTCGAGCGTGATCTGCAAAATGGTCAGACTTCGGAAACGGAATTGCAAGAGTTAGTAGATCATTTTGTGATGAAGTTACGCATGGTGCGCTTCTTGCGTACCCCTGACTACAATGATCTATTCTCAGGCGATCCCACATGGGTAACTGAGGCGATCGGTGGCATGAGTGCCGATGGTCGGACTTTAGTGACCAAAAGCAGTTTCCGCTTCCTGCATACATTGGTAAATCTAGGAGCAGCCCCAGAGCCGAACTTGACGGTTTTATGGTCAGAACACTTGCCTGAGAACTTCAAACTGTTCTGTGCAAAGGTATCCAGCGATACTAGTTCTATTCAATATGAAAATGATGACTTGATGCGCCCGATCTATGGCGATGACTATGCGATCGCCTGTTGTGTGTCGGTCATGCGAATTGGTAAGCAGATGCAGTTCTTCGGTGCGAGGGTTAACCTTGCTAAGACATTGCTCTATGCAATCAATGGTGGTAAGGATGAGAAGTCTGGGGATCAAATCGCTCCCAATTTTGCACCAATTACCAGTGAATATCTGGATTTTCAAGAAGTTAATGATCGCTTGCAGCAAATGATGGCATGGTTGGCGAAGGCATACATTAATACGCTGAATGTCATTCACTATATGCATGACAAGTATTGCTACGAGCGCATCGAAATGGCATTGCACGATCGTGATGTCTATCGCACCATGGCTTGTGGTATAGCGGGTCTATCCGTAGTTACGGACTCCCTCTCGGCGATTAAATATGCCAAGGTGAAGGTGATTCGCAACGATCAAGGCTTGGCGGTAGATTACGAGACCGAAGGCGAATATCCTAAGTATGGCAATAACGATGATCACGTCGATAGTATCGCAGTTGACCTTGTTGCAAGATTCATGAATGAGATCCGCAAACATCCTGCCTATCGCCAAGCTGTACCTACGCAATCGGTACTCACGATTACTTCCAATGTTGTCTATGGCAAGAAAACGGGTAATACTCCCGATGGACGTAGGGCTGGCGAACCCTTTGCCCCTGGAGCAAATCCGATGCATGGACGCGACTGTTGCGGCGCGATCGCCTCACTCTCATCGGTTGCCAAACTGCCCTACAGTGATTGTCAGGATGGTATCTCCAATACCTTCTCGATTGTGCCTGCGGCGTTGGGTAGACAGGAAAGCGATCGCCTCAATAGCCTTGTTGGATTGTTAGATGGTTACTTCCATGATGGTGGATATCACATTAATGTTAATGCTCTAGATCGCAACACTTTACTAGATGCGATGGAACACCCTGAAAAATATCCACAACTCACAATTCGCGTTTCAGGCTATGCCGTGAACTTCATCAAGCTCACCCGTGAGCAGCAACTGGACGTGATTAAACGCACGTTCCACGAACGTGTCTAATCGATAAAGAGTACTGCAAAGCGGCACTCTTTATAAAAATTGGTAGTCATGCAACGTAACTGTGTTGCGGGCGCAAAGCGCTCGCAACACAGTTAATAAAAAAATTACTTTTAGGACTTACGCATTGGGTAGATGTGGTGCGGGCTTCGCCCGCACCACATCTACCTCAAGCCTAATAAATTCGTTCGGTTTACGTAAGTCCTAACTTTGCAACACTACCTAAAAATTATTGAGGTTATTGAGGAAATTTAATGTCTGGAGTTGGACGTATTCATTCTATTGAAACTTTCGGTACACTCGATGGACCAGGGATCAGATTTATTGTCTTCACGCAGGGCTGCCCTTTGCGCTGTCTTTACTGTCATAACCCAGACTGTCGAAATGCCCATGATGGCAAAGAAGTTACGGTTGATTATCTGATAAATGAGATCAAAAAATGTAAATCGTTCATTCGTAAAGGTGGCGTAACCATAAGCGGTGGGGAACCATTGATGCAGCCTGAATTTACGAGGGAGATCTTGTCGCGTTGTCATCAGTTGGGCTTGCATACCGCCATTGATACATCGGGCTACTGTGCGATCAAAGTTGCGAAACCCGTTCTCGAAGAAACTGACCTAGTTTTGCTGGATATCAAATCCTACATTCCTGAACTCTATTACAAAGTTACCAGCGTTTCTATTGAGCCAACTCTAACAATGGCGAGATATCTGAGTGACATTGGTAAACCTGTATGGATTCGATTTGTATTAGTGCCACATCTCACCGATAACACGGACAATATAAATCAACTCGCAGATTTTATCGCCACCCTCAAAAATGTGGAGCGATTAGAAGTTTTACCATTTCACAAAATGGGGGAATATAAATGGGAGCAACTAGGTTTGCCCTATTCCCTCAAAGACACACCACCAGCACCACCCGAACTCGTACAGCAAACAGTTAATATATTTCGCGATCGCGGAATTAATACCATTGGGGCAACTGTGCTTTAATCATGCGATCGCTCTGCCGCTAGAAAAATTAAGAATTAGAATCAAGAATTAGCTTGCTGTAATTCATCGATCGCTGCCATCACATGGGTGGCATACATCAAAGCAGGACCACCGCCCATAAAGATGGCGACACCAAGTACTTCTGTAATTTCTTCTTTGGTTGCTCCTGCATGAAGAGCAGAATTGGTATGGAAGGCAATGCAATCGTCGCAGTGAATTGCAACAGCGATCGCTAGAGCAATTAATTCTTTGGTTTTACTATCGATGACACCCGACGCTGACGAAGCTTTACTGAGCGCGTAGAAATCCTTCATTACTTCAGGAATCGCGGTGGATAGTTTACCAGTGTAGCTGCGAATGTGTTTCATTTGGTCAGCATAGGAATGCTTGGTTGTAGATTCAGACATAGTGAACCTCCAATGAAATTGAGAATAATTGATGTTTTGATACTTTTATTGTGCCGCACTCAAAATGAAAACATCAAAACCTTCACTTTAATTAATCTATAGCGGTTTTCAAATGAGTGTGTACTCATTTGAAAATAAAAAATCAGTCCCATTAAGAGTTTTGAGTTTTCATTTTGCTTACGGGAAAATGAAAACCGCTATAGTTACAAAAGCTACAAGTTGGTTACGAACTGTGACATTAAGTCATTTTTAAAGACATTGTGGAATATTCTTAGTATATAACTTGATAGAGTTGCTAAAACTCTATCACAGCAAAGAACTTGCCCGACCTAACCTCTTCCCAAATAGGTTGGAAATATTTGTATGAATTATGCATTTTAAAGCAAGTTTTTTAGTCATTCAGTTTACTCGGAGGTTGTCTAAAAATGGACTGGAAACCGATTGAGAAACCTAAAATACAGGGAACTGTGCTTCCGAATTTATTGAACTATGAGGAAACTTGCAGCACATTTTCTTGGGATAAGATCGCTAATGAGCTAAAGAGTGTGAGTGATCGCCAAGGTATCAATATTGCTGATATTGCGATTGATCGCCATGCCACAGGTACTAATGGCGATCAGCTGGCAATGCGCTTTATTGGCAAAGATTGGACAATTATCGATTTTAGCTACAACCAGTTGAAAGCAGAAAGTAATCGATTTGCGAATGTCTTGCAAAGCTTGGGTGTGGCGAAAGGCGATCGGGTATTTGTACTAGCAGGGCGGATTCCCGCGTTGTATATTGCAGCGCTTGGCACGTTGAAAAATGGCAGTGTTTTCTGTCCAATGTTTTCCGCCTTTGGTCCCGAACCAATTTATCAACGGATGGAACGTGGTGATGCCAAGGTATTGATTACGACAAAATTGCTTTATAAGCAGAAAGTCGATACTTTACGATCACGCTTACCCAAGTTGCAATACATTCTATTAGCTGATGCTGAAGAAGATGTTGACGAAGGCTTGCTGTCATTGCCAAGACTGATGAAAGCGGCGGCTGAGGAGTTTAGCACCGTCGCCACTGAGCCAGAGGATATGGCTCTGCTCCACTTTACAAGTGGCACAACGGGAATGCCTAAAGGGGCGATTCACGTTCATCAAGCGGTCTATATGCATTACATGACTGCAAAATATGTCCTCGATTTGCACCCCGATGATATCTATTGGTGTACTGCTGACCCTGGTTGGGTCACAGGCACTTCCTATGGCATCATTGCACCGCTTACCCATGGAATTACTAGCATCATTGATGAAGCGGAATTTGATGCTGATCGCTGGTATCGCATTCTGGAAACTCAAAAAGTCAGCGTTTGGTACACGGCTCCCACCGCAATTCGGCGCTTGATGCGAATGGATATTGAGCCACGCCAACAGTATGACTTGAGCCACTTGCGTCTAGTTTGTAGCGTTGGTGAACCGCTTAATCCTGAAGCTGTGGTTTGGGGGCTAGAGAAGCTGGGATTACCTATTCACGATAATTGGTGGCAAACCGAAACAGGTGGCATTGCGATCGCCAACTATGACTCAATGGATATTCGTCCTGGTTCGATGGGTCGTCCTTTGCCCAGTATTGAAGCGGCGATCATTAGGCGACATGAAGATGGAACCTTAGAAGTGATCGACAAACCAAATATGGATGGCGATCTTGCCCTACGTCCTAATTGGCCCTCAATGTTTCGCGACTATCTCCATGATGAGGCGCGTTATCGTAAATGTTTTGTCGGTGGTTGGTATATCACGGGCGACTTAGCGATGCGCGATGAAGACGGTTATTTCTGGTTTGTTGGTCGTGAAGATGACATCATCAAAACCTCTGGGCATATGGTGGGTCCTTTTGAAGTGGAAAGCGCCTTAATGGAACATCCTGCGGTGGCAGAAGCAGGTGTAATTGGTAAACCCAACCCTACCATTGGCGAACTGGTGAAAGCATTTGTATCTCTAAAACCTAGCCATCAACCCAGCGAATCGTTGCGGTTGGAATTGATTGGATTTGCCCGCCAAAAATTAGGATCGGCGATCGCACCCAAGGAACTGGAATTTCAAGACAATTTACCCAAAACCCGCAGTGGTAAAATCATGCGTCGCTTGCTCAAAGCCCGTGAACTGGGTTTACCCGAAGGCGATTTATCGACATTGGAGACAAACTAATGAAGAATAAAACGGCTGTGGAGTCGCATTCCTTGCCAAAATCGGCTCTTACTAATCCTATAGATCCCAATCACGCACAGCATTTACGCGATCTCCTTCAGCAAATGCTGCGGATTCGACACTTTGAAGATAAATGTGCAGAACTCTATAGTGCCATGAAAATTCGTGGTTTCCTACATCTTTACAATGGTGAAGAAGCGATCGCTGTTGGCGTGATGCAATCATTAAAGCCCGAAGATGCGATCGTGGCGACCTACCGTGAACATGGTCAGGCTCTAGCGCGAGGAGTTCCCATGAATGTGGTGATGGCAGAAATGTTTGGCAAACTAGAAGGTTGCTGTCGCGGTCGTGGCGGTTCTATGCACCTATTTCATAAGGAGAATCGCTTCTATGGCGGCAATGCGATCGTTGGCGGAGGGTTGCCCCTTGCCGTAGGGCTTGCCCTAGCCGATAGAAAACTCGGTAGAAAGCAAGTCACCTGTTGTTTCTTTGGTGATGGAGCCGCCGCCGAGGGTGAGTTCCACGAAGCGATGAATCTGGCGGCACTGTGGAAAGTTCCACTTCTGTTTATCTGTGAAAATAATCTTTATGCGATGGGTACTGCGATCGAGTTCTCCCATTCAGTCAATAACTTCACCGAAAAAGCCAAAAGTTACGGCATGGAGAACGCCTCTGTGGATGGCATGGATGTTATAGCTGTAGAAGATGCAGCGCGAAAGGCTGTGGAGTTTGTTCGTGATCGGATGAAGCCCTTTTTCTTAGAATGTCGCACCTATCGCTTCCGAGCCCATTCTATGTTTGATGCTGAACTGTATCGTGACAAAAAAGAAGTGGAAGAATGGAAACAACGTTGCCCGATCGCCACTTTAACCCAAAAATTGCAAGCTCAAGATTTACTGAGCGATCAAGATCTCGCCACCATGAAAACCTCAATCGATCGGGAAATCGACGCGGCGATCACCTTTGCAGAAGCGGGTACTTGGGAACCGATAGAGGACTTAACTCGCTTTGTTTATTCTGAGCCAAATTCTGAATCAAATTCTGAAATGACTACCAGCGATCAGCAAGCGAGGGTGTTATGAATGCATTTACAGATCTTTTTACGGAAGCCATGCCCAATGTGGCAACGAGTGAAGCCAACGGTAAAACACCACCCAAAATCCATATCAGCTATCGTGAAGCTGTCCGTGAGGCGATGCGCGAGGCGTTACAGAAGGACGATCGCGTGTTCTTGATGGGTGAGGATGTGGGACGCTATGGCGGCGCTTTTGGCGTGAGCAAAGGAATGTTGCAAGAATTTGGTGCTGAGCGAATCTTAGATACACCTCTGAGTGAATCTGGTTTTACAGGAGCAGGCATCGGTGCAGCCATCAATGGAATGCGTCCGATTGTGGAAGTAATGACCGTGAACTTTAGTTTGCTTGCCGCCGACCAAATTCTCAACAATGCCGCTACTTATCTGCACATGTCGGGCGGACTTTTCAATGTGCCGCTAGTAATTCGCATGGGAACGGGCGGCGGTAAACAGTTAGCCGCGCAACATTCCCATAGTTTGGAATGTTGGTATGCCCATATTCCAGGAATTAAAGTGCTAGTGCCTGCGGTGTTGGAAGATGCACGAGGAATGCTCTGGACGGCGCTGCAAGATCCCGATCCTGTGCTGATCTTTGAGAACACTCTGCTCTATAACATGGAAGGTGAAATTGCTGCCGATGCAGGAGCCGTGAATATAGATCGTGCCGCTATACGTCGAGAAGGTCAAGATATCACCTTGATCAGCTACAGTATGAGTCTGTTTAAAGCCATGGAAGCCGCCGAAATCCTAGCGAAAGAAGGTATTGTAGCCGAGGTGATCGATTTGCGAACCCTGCGTCCCCTTGATGATGCTACGATTTGCGCTTCCATTAGCAAAACTCATCGGGCAATAATTATTGATGAAGGTTGGCGCAGTGGCAGTATTTCTGCCGAAATTAGTGCTCGGATTATGGAACAAGCTTTTTATGAGCTTGATGCCCCTGTTGAGCGAATTTGTGCGGTGGAAGTTCCCATTCCCTATGCTAGTCATTTAGAGCAAGCCGCACTTCCACAGGTAGAAACGATTGTGAAAACTGTACGCAGGATGGTGACAAAACATGGCTGATTTTTGTATGCCGAGTCTAGGCGCAGACATGAGAACTGGCACGCTAGTCGAGTGGCACGTTAAACAGGGTGATCGCCTAAAGCGTGGTGACATCATCGCCGATGTCGAAACCGATAAGGGCATCATGGAGATCGAAATCTTTATGGATGGCATTGTCGAGGAACTATTACTAGAAAAGGGAACCAAGGTTCCTGTGGGTACGGTGATGGCAAGAATTCTCACTGAAGAGACTGCCAAAGTTGAAGTCGTGCCAGTCACTTCTGCTGCACCTACGATAATTACTCCGCCAGAAATCTCCAAAGAGATTCCTCTAGCGACACCTACTCCTGCAATCACTAAACAAGAACGTTTGCGAATCTCTCCCATGGCGCGAAAATTAGCGACGGAATTGGGCATAGATCTAAGCAAAGTCCAAGGTACGGGCGCTGATGGTGCAATTCAACAAATAGATATTGAACGTGCCGCCGCATCACAAGTTCAGCCAGTTGCCAAAGCCTCCATTGAGCCAGTTACAGAAAAGACTGTCACAGAAAAAGCACCTGCTAAATCTAGCTCAACCAGCGATTTTCAAGCAGGAATGCGACGGGCGATTGCTGCCGCTATGTCCTTAGCAAATCGCGATATTCCGCATTACTATCTCGAAACTCGCATCGATATGAGCCATCCTTTGCAATGGCTAGAAGCCGAAAATCAAAGGCGATCAATCAAAGATCGGATTCTGCCCGTTGTGCTGTTGATTAAGGCTGTAGCGCGATCACTAGTCGATGTTCCCGAACTAAATGGCTATTGGATCGGCGATCGGCTTGAAGTGCAAGAAGGAATTCATATCGGTTTTGCGATTTCACTACGACAAGGCGGATTGGTCACACCCGCGATCCATCATGCTGATCTAAAAACCCTTGATGAATTGATGGCAGCAATGCGCGACCTAATTGCAAGAACCAGAAGCGGACATCTTCGCAGTTCGGAACTATCCGATGCCACGATTACACTCACAAATCTAGGCGATATCGGCGTAGAAAAAGTCTACGGTGTCATCTATCCTCCTCAAGTGGCGATCGTGGGTTTTGGCAAAATCGCTGAACAGCCTTGGGCAGAGCATGGCATGGTGGGCGCTCGTCCAGTGGTTACTGCGACGATCGCTGGCGATCATCGGGCTACCGATGGCATGGTGGGCGCGAAGTTTCTGCAAGCTTTGAATGTTCACTTACAAGACATTCAAAATCTTTAAAATCAAATTAAATTTAGAGGTGATTCCCAATGGCTAAAGCTAGCGAAATTGCAATCAAAGAATCGATCTTCAAATTGCTAGGCAACATTGCTCCTGAAGCTGATCTCGAAAGTCTGGATGATAACGAAGATATTCGCCAGACTTTAGGAATTGATTCCTTTGATTTTCTGAATTTATTGATTGGACTCAGCGAAGAATTTAAAATTGAAATTCCCGAAGCCGACTATGGCAAACTGATCTCTCTCAAAGATATGATTGCTTACATTATAAAGCTGACTTGATTTAAGGGTACTGGTTCCGTCTGATAGGATTATTTGGCTAAAAGCCTTGTCAGGTAGGGTTTTAGTCGTTTTATGATTAAATCGTCGAAATCTAGAGACCAAAAGAGTTTCATGGCTTTTTCCCATATCGCGGAACCAGTACCGCGCTGACTTTAACCCAGAAAATTTTTTGGGTTAAAGTCTCAATTAAGTATAGTTGTGGCACAAAGTGCCACAACTATACTTAATTGAGACCAACCCTCGTTGTGCTGCGTAATAATTGCCGATCGCAGATATCTTGCGTCACTGCAGGCTCTAGACAGGCAAACCCTTGGCAGACGAGCGCGATCGCATCGGGATTTGGCAAATGTTGATCAATGCGTAACATCACCGACGGCAGATATTGTTGATTGAGATAAGCGTATTGATCAGCATTTGTCCGTACCAACGTATGGTTACGGAACCAGTCAAAGGCAACAAATAAACTAGGACAGGCTACAGAATTATTAGCGATTACTAGCCCAAACCTTTTGAGTGCTAACTCAGCGCGATCGAGATATTCCAATTTTCCAGTAATACTGGCTAGACGCACTAAATTAGCGATCGCTACCCCATTCGATGAAGGTGTGGCATTGTCTTGGTAGTTACGCTCGCGCAACAGCAAATGCTGACTAGACTCACTGGTAGTATTGAAATAACCTCCAGAGAGAGCATCCCAGAAATCATGATCAAATTCCGATTGGATCGCGATCGCCTGTTGTAAATAGAAATCCGCACTTTCGGGGAGAGCTTGATGCAGATCAAGCAAGGCTTTAATCAAGAACGCATAGTCCTCAGATTGAGCGACTACTGCCTCCTCACCTTCGTAATTAATGCGCTGGAGATGCCCTTCAATCCATTGATGTTCGAGAATAAATTTAGCAGCATTAACGGCTAATTGCTTATAGACTAATTTGTGGAAAGCACGGTAAGCGGTCGCCAAACCTGAAATCATTAAAGCATTCCAAGCCGTAATTGCTTTAGTGTCAGTGATAGGTGGCACGCGACCTTCCCACTCAATTGCCCGAGTATCATCTTGACTTCGCGCCACAGGAAACGCATCAGTTGGACGAGAATATTCGCCATAGCGCTGACGGAATAATTTCAAGAGACAGGCTTCGGTCTCATCGGATAATTCTCCTACCTTTTTACGTTGCAAAACATTGCTTTCTTCAAAGTTACCATTAACAGAAATTGTAAATTCCTTAATTAACAAATCAAGTTCTGGATTACTAAAAATCTTCTTCAGTTCTGCAAAACTCCAGACCCAGAACTTACCTTCTCGCCCTTCACTATCAGCATCCTGTGACGCATAGAAGCATCCTTCTTCAGCTAACATTTCGCGCTGGAGCCAAGTCGCCGTGAGGTCACAGGCTCTGGCGATCGCAGGTTCTTGAAAACCTGACAACCACAAGTTTGCCAGATATTCCATGATCAAACCATTGTCATAGAGCATCTTCTCAAAATGGGGAACTGTCCATGTATGATCGACTGTGTAGCGATGCCATCCCCCCGCCACATGGTCAAAAATACCGCCCAAAGCTAAATCGATCCCTCGTTGCTGCGATTTATCTCTGAGAATCGTTACAGACGATTCAGGATTAGCAGACTCAAAGCGACTGGCTCTCAAGAGCAAATTGGCATAGGGAATCATTGGGAAACAAGTGCCATAATCGCGATTAGTGACGACTTCCGCACATTTAGCGATGCCATGGGCTAACACCGCATCACTAATGATCGGCACAGGAATCATCTTATTGATTTGGTGCAGATTCTTAACAATCTGATCTTTATAATCTTGAATATCTTGATAGCGATCATAATAAATTTCACAAATTGATTGCAATACTCTCAGGAATCCTGGTCTGCCATAACGTGGCTCAATGGGAAAGTATGTGCCACCATAAAAGGGAACCAAATCATCGGGAACCAAAAATAAATTTAATGGCCATCCTCCACTTTCGCCCATGATTTGTACTGCTTGCATGTAGATGCTGTCAAGATCGGGACGCTCCTCACGATCTACCTTGATGGCGACAAAGCGTTCATTCATATAATCAGCAATTACCGTATCTGAAAAAGCCTCATGCTCCATCACTGTGCACCAATGGCAACTGGAGTAACCAATCGATAGAAAGATCGGCTTATTTTCGTTTCTCGCTTTTTCTAAGGCTTCATCGTCCCAAGGATACCAATCAATCGGATTATCGGCGTGTTTGCGGAGGTAGAGACTTTGCGAACGAGCGAGACGGTTGGGCATAGGGCAAAATTGCGATGGATTTAATCATTGACATTAACTAAAGAGTGTAACTCTTAAAACTAAACACTTCACAATTCTCTGAATGAATTATATAGCGATTTTCAAATGAGTGTGTACTCATTTGAAAACAAAAAATCAGTTCCAGTAAGAGTTTTGAGTTTTCATTTTGCCGTAGGCAAAATGAAAACCGCTGTATATGAAGGCAACTTATGGATACTTTCATATATAATTCAACCTGTTTACTCACTTGTATCGTAACTACTCAGGCTAAAGATTTAATTCAAGCTAAAGATTTAATAATATTTTCCAAGAAGTAATCAAGGAAGAAGTAGGATTTGAAGAATAAAGCCAGAGCGAATCGTAATCGAGATG
>JADBWH010000082.1 GCA_020404105.1 Pseudanabaena sp. M53BS1SP1A06MG
ACCTTCAAGACCCTGAACGCCTTTCTAAGCTTATTGCTTTACTCACCCTCGCTTTATGTTGGGCTTTTTCTTCGGGGCTTTGGCTTGCTCAGCTCAATCCCCTCAAACCTAAAAAGCACGGTCGCTTACCTAAGAGCATTTTTCGTCTTGGCTTTGATTACCTGCGTCATATCATCTTTGACATCCATCTCAATTCCGAGGCTTTCTTCAACTCCATTAAATTTTTGTCCTGTACTTAGACCTAAACGACAAAAATTTCAGGCAATTCCAGTTTTACAAGCTGCATAGATCGCGATCTGGCTCATGTCAGAAACTATTACCAGAATTAACCATAATGATCGCAGGAAAAGACGGTGATGATGCCAAACTCTATCTTGAAAAAGAAGTTAAACAAAGATTGCAAAAATTAGAGGACTTAAAGAAATGCCACACTACAGCATGATTATTATTTGGTCAGAAGAAGATAACTGCTATCTTGTGCATCTTCCAGACTTCCCATTTCAGCAATTTCATACTCACGGCGATACTTATGAAGAAGCTGCTAAACATGGACAAGAGGTAATTGATAGCTATCTTGAGATTTACCGCGAACAAGGAAAAACATTACCACAACCTAAAATTTCTTTACAGCTTTTGCAAGCAGCATAGATAGGACTTACGCATTGGGTAGATGTGGCGCGGGCTTCGCCCGCACCACATCTACCTCAAGCCTAATAAATTCGTTCGGTTTGCGTAAGTCCTAATAGATATAGAAAAGGGTGGACTATTGTGAGCAGTTATCAAAAATACCACCGATAGCACATATGGATGAAGACATAAATATTAGTTAAACCGATAATAAGAATAAGGCATTCCTCATAGAGAGGAGGGCAAAATGAAAACTAAATTCGTCGCAATTCTAGTTTTACTCTGCGGGATTTGGTGGGCAACTCCTGTAGAAGCTTATGATCCTGTGCAATTACAACAATTGCTCCAGACGAAGCAATGTGGAGGCTGCGACTTAACTAATGCCAACCTTGCGGATGTCAATCTCAGTCAAGCGCATTTGATAGGCGCATCGCTAATGGGAGCAAACTTAAGCAAAGCTAATCTCACAGGTGCAAATCTTGAAGGTGCAGACCTTACAGGTGCAAAGCTCGATCATGCCAATCTCAGCAATGCGTATGTGACGAATGCCATTCTTGATGACTGTAATCTAACAGGTGCTAATTTCACAAATGCTTCGCTGTTCCATGCGAATTTACATAGAGCAAATGTGAATAGTACTATTTTTAAAAATGCCAAAGTCACTGGTGCAGATTTTACTGGTGCAAACTATAACCTTGCGATCGCCGAATAAATTATGCATTGTTTCCCACCTTCGGCAGAAAGCAGAGCAAAGCTAATTTCCTAATTGGCGGCGGAAGTCTCTAGGGCTGAGACGGAGGGGATTTTGTGTGTCCCAAATGCCTAACTCTTGCAATCTTGCCTTTGATTGGGCGAGGCTAATTCTTGCGTCATACTTGACATTAGGTGGATAGGGGTCAGCGATCGCTAAGCCTTCCGAGACTAAATATTGATTTACTAATAAATTATCTTTCCAAATATAGGCAAGCAGGCGATCGGAATTATCCTTTTGCTTCACATCAAATTCGAGGATGACCTTCTGCTCTTTGATCAAGTCTGATAGGCGTTGACGAGAGCGATCGCCCCAAGGGGACTGTTCTTTGAGTGGAGCACTGATACCCAGCAATCGTACTCGCTGCACCGTCATGTTCGGATTGCTCAAAATTGAAGCTTCCACAGTTTGCCCACTCACCACACGATTAATTAACCATAGCTCACCATTCACCTTTTCCTTAGGTTGCATCATCGCGATCACAATATTAGCGACGATTAGGAAGGCAAGTAACAAGGCAACTAAAATTAATGGACGGGTCAAAGAATTATCAAGCGATCGCTTTTGCCCAGTTTTAGAATTCATCAACTTTTGCATATTCGCAGCAGTCATATTAAAGCCTAAAAATCGATAAAGAGGTTTGCTTAGTAAACCTCTTTATCGATTAATCAGCCTCAATCGGTAAACTAAACTCAAACCACCGCCGTTTACGCTGAGCAAAAAAGTTACCAAACTGTAAGCGGTAGACCTCATCTTCGTCCTGAGTTTCTAGATCTAGATCTGAGAGCGCATATCCAGAGCAAATCAGCGCATATCCCTCATCCTGCAAGGTTTTAGACAAACCAATGACTTCATGCTGATCGATTTGTCCAGACTTAACCCGCATGGCACAGGCAGTACAAGCACCATTCAAACAGGAAAAAGGTAGGTTAATCCCTTGATCCTCTAGGGATTCCAGAATATAGCGATCGCCTTCGATGTCAGCTTCGTAGAGCTTATCATTTTGGCGATCGTGAATGCGAATGTGATAAGACATAGTTTTTTATCTTTAAAAGATGTTCAATACTTTGCTCTGGAGCGCAATATTTAAACGCGAGTAGGAATCATGCCCGTTTGACGTGCATAGTCAAATAAGCCACCAGCATCAATCACAGGACGGACATCACCTAAGGATTTCAAAGTAAAGGTTCCGCCCGTTGTCTCATTAATAATGACATTGTTATCAAAATCAATCGTCGCTTCTTCACCAGTCTTAAAATGCTCAACTAAGCGTGCATCGGATTCCCAAGGATATAACTCACCCGTTGCCGTGCAGTTACGGAAGAAAATCCGCGCATAGGACTGAGCAACTACAGCTTCGAGTCCCGCCGCACCAAGAGCGATTGGCGCATGTTCACGGGACGAGCCACAACCGAAATTTTCGCCTGCCACAATAATCGAGTAAACAGTCTTACTTTCACCCTCAGCAATAAAGCGATCGTAGCGATCGGGTAGACCAATTAAGGCATAGCTGCCAAGCTTCTCGTATTCATCGGGCTTGGATGGTACAAGAGTTAGATATTCCGCAGGAATAATTTGGTCGGTATCAATATTGTCATCCAAGACAAATACTTTGCCTTTAATTGTCGTACTCATAATTTAGATTGTTGGAATTAAGCGTAGGATGGGTTGGCGATCGCGTAACCCATCATCTTTAAATCAATGGATGCGTTACGTTGCACTAACACATCCTACAAATAATTAAGACTTATGACTTAATCAAAATAAAATAAGGTTACTACCTTGCGCTGTTCTTCGGCATCACGACAGGTCTGTAGCAAAGTCTCACTGCCATGAAATGCAAAACAAATCAGTTGCTGGCATTTAGAAATAATTTCTTGGTTACATCGGCTACTTGCTTCGGCCAGAGACAATGTGTCATTCTCGCTATGTTCAATTAAATGAATCACATTTTCTAGCTGTTCGCGCGACTCATAGGGCTGCCTATCGAGACTTTGGGGTAAAATAACGGTCAATAGATTAGGGTCAGCCCGCAACGCTCCCCGAATGGCAGCAAAATTTGTGCCTGTTGCGCCAGAGGTAATAATACTGTTGCCAGATAGTGCCAAGGCATAGCTGAGCAGTTCGATCAGCAATTGGTGAGTCAATGGCACATGGCGGGAACCTAAAAACGCAATTCGCTTCGAGCCTTGCTGCTGAATCGTTGCAAGCTCCTGCAAAAAGTCGTCTAGCTTGGGTAGATTAATTGACTGAGTCAAACAAATCCCTCTCGTTTACTTACTGAACGAATAACTACACAATATCATTAAATCCCAGTTGGTAAACCATCGATGCTCTGGCGATTCTTGTTCTGCCAATATTCGTAAACCCCTGCTTCACCTTTTGTTTCTGCCCATTCCTTGAGGGTGGAACGATCACCTTGAAACTCATAAAAGGGAACTGCAAAACCACAGGAGGTTTGTACTGATTCGACGTTGACGCGCACAATTTGTCTTGTACCTGCGATCGCGGGAAATAGGGATAGATATTCCTGCCATTGAGCATCTTTGGCACGGATGGAGACCCCTTGACCATAGAGGCGCAGGATCAGGGGCTTTTCGGTAAAGCTACAGAGCATAATCGTAATTCTGCCATTTTCCAGCAGATGAGCGGCGGTTTCATTCCCACTGCCTGTGAGGTCAAGATAGGCAATTTCAGATTGATTAATAATTCTCAGGGCATCCATGCCTTTGGGCGAAAGATTAATGCGACCATTACGGGGAGAAGTCGCCACAAAGAAAATGTGTTGCGCTTCGATGAATGTTTGTAGTTCAGTCGTCAGGCAGTCATAAAATTTAGCCATCCGTTTAACTATCCAATCTTTGTGAAGTACTGTTTCTGTAGTTTGTGAGTATTTTCAATAACTCCTCATTAAGCATTTTATAACCTTGTTTATTGAGGTGCAGAAGATCTCGACTATAAATTGGGCGAACTTTGCCTTGCTCATCTGCTAACAGATCTGCAGAGTCTAAAATAATAACGCGATCGCTTTTGAGTGATTTGATAAATTGATTAACCTCAATAATTGCGCGATCAGCTTCTTCTGACCATACTAATAATTGATCCTCGCCTGTCGGAAAAATCGTAGTGAGAATGACAGTTGCTTTTATTTCTTTGGCTAATCTATCAACAATTTTTTGAATATTTTGTTTGCAGTTATTGATGATATTGCGTGTTGCATTGGGAAATGTCGCTAAATCTGCTAGATCGTTCACACCGACTTGGACAACTACAATTTGGGGTGATAAAGACCCAACATGGGCAGACAGTCTTCCTAATACTTGTTCAGTAGTTTGTCCATAAATACCGCGATTAATAAATTCAAAGGGAATATTGGGAATGTCTGGCCAATCCACTGTACGGGAGTCCCCAAAAAATACAACTAAGGGCTTGTTGAGATTTCGGTTTGACAAATCAGGATTAACTGGATAGGTCTTCAATCCGTAGGGATCTGAGTCTAGAGAATCATTGATACTATTTCTAAGAGCAAGATCACCTGAAATCCCGAATTTTATCCCCAAATATCCAAAACTCAAAATCACAATGATTGCTATAGTGAAGTATATTTTGTTCATAATTAAAGCTGCCAAAGCAGAAAGCGGCTTAATACACTGCTTTCTGCTTTGGTTGGGAAACTAAAAATTTTTTTCGATAAATTGACGAATGCGATCACAACCTTCGCGAATAGTTTCAAGATTGGTTGCATATGAAAGACGGATAGCATGATCAATACCAAAAGCAATTCCTGGAATGACTGCAACTTGGAACCCTTCTAGAAGCTTGTCACAAAATTCTAGGGAAGGTAGTCCAAATTCTTTGATACTAGGAAATAGATAGAATGCGCCATCGGGTTTCGGGCAAGTAATTCCTGAGATGGAAGTCAGCAGGTCATACATCACATCACGACGTTCTTCAAAGGCTTTCCGCATTGTTTCCACACATTCTTGGGAGCTATTAAGAGCCGTGACCGCACCATACTGAGCAAAGGTACAGACATTTGAGGTGCTATGTCCTTGAATGGTGGTAGTTGCCTTGATGATTTCCTGTGATCCTGCAAGATAACCAATCCGCCAACCCGTCATTGAGTAGCCCTTGGCAAAACCATTACTAATGATCGTGCGATCGTACATAGACTGGCTCACAGTGGCGATGCTGAGATGGGTTGCGCCATCGTAGAGAATCTTTTCGTAAATCTCATCAGAGACGATATAAACCTGAGGATGTCTCTCCAGAACATCTGCTAGAGCATTAATTTCCTCAGGTGAGTAGACCATGCCAGTAGGATTAGAGGGAGAATTGAGCACAAAGAGCTTGGTCTTAGGAGTAATTGCCGACTCTAATTGCTCAGGAGTAATTTTGTAGCCATTTTCTTCAGAGGTGACGACAAATATAGGGGTTGCCTCGGCAAGTTTTGCCATTTCAGGATAGCTCACCCAGAAAGGCACAGGAATAATGACTTCATCGCCTTCATCCAAGATAGCCATCATCAGATTGTAGAGTGAGTGCTTGCCGCCATTGGTGACAATGATTTGTTCGGGTTTATAAGTTAGGTGATTTTCGCGTAGGAGTTTAGCAGCAATTCCTTGTTTGAGTTCGGGTATACCTGAGGCAGCAGTATAGCGAGTCTTACCTTGATCGAGTGCTAATTTTGCCGCAGCCTTGATGTGATCGGGGGTATCAAAGTCGGGTTCACCCGCACTAAAGCTACAAACATCAATTCCACTAGCCTTCATTGCCTTAGCTTTTGCGTCGATCGCTAAAGTTAGGGAAGGTTGAATATTACGAAGTCGTTTTGCCAGTTGCATTTTTTCTGGAGGAGCGGAGGCATCTTTACGGGATTAACTTCGCATTGTATCAAAGCATACTTGTTTGAGTTTGCTAGATTTATAACAAAGTAACAAAAGTACGTTTATTAAAGTTAGTTCGACAAAAGCGAAAAATGGTGAAAATTGCTTAGCGAGTTTCACTATTTTTCGCTTTTGTGTCTTGTTTTTAATAAGCACGAATCATTGCTTGTGTCCCTTGTTCTGTACCTTGTCCATCATCAAGTTGACTCACCTTTTGGAAATTCTTAATGGCGAGTGCGATTGCGGGTAAATTGGTGGCAAAATCTTTGAGATCTGAATCTTGACCCAGACCCTGACTAATTTCTTGGACAAGACGCAGATCTTTAAGCATATGTTTAATTGCAAATCCTGGTTGATAATCTCCCGTCGCAACTTTCATCCCAAGATTAGTTAGTGCCCATGAACCAGCCGCCCCACTTCCACAAACATCGACAATCAACTGTGGATCGATACCCATTTTTTTTGCCATCAGCATCGTTTCGCAGATGGCAAGCATATATACGGATACAAGGGTTTGATTACAGAGTTTGACAGCTTGACCACTGCCTATCGCTCCACAATATTTAATATTGCTGCCCATTGCCTCAAAAAGTGGTCTACATTCCTGTAAATCCTCAGGATTGCCCCCGACCATAAAGGTTAATGTGCCATTGCGCGCGCCTACATCTCCACCTGATACTGGCGCATCCAAAAATCGCAAACTATCATGCATTAGAGCATTGGCAATGACCTTAGCAGCGTCACTACCGATGGTACTGGTATCAATAAATAGGGTATTGGCTTTGGCAAAATTCATTGCTCCATACTCGCCAATTAATACCTCGGTGACATCAGGTACATCACCGAGACAGGAAAATATGACATCGGCATCGCTGACTGCTTCTTGTAAGGTCTGAGCTAACGTACCACCTGCATTGGTAAATGGAATTATCGTGGGGCGAGATTGGGTACGATTCCATCCAATTACGGAATAACCCCGTTTTACTAGATTGGCAGCCATTGCCCCACCCATTAAGCCCAAACCAAGAAAGGCAATCTTTTGAGTCATGTCGAAATAACTTGCAAATATCGTAATTATTCAAGATACAGCACTTTAGTATTTTGTCGCAAAACTGTAACTCTTCGAGTTATATAGCAATGGCAATCCTAAATGGTTTATAGAAGTGCACCCTCAAGGGAAGCACTTCCATAAACCCCAAAATCTACAAATGGTTTAGGACAGCTATATTGTTGAAGATCTCATATTACGCAGAAGTCTAAAAAGGTTTCAGGGAGTGCCATTCCAAGTAAGATTGCTGCAAAGCCTTGATATATAACTTGGATTTGAGAGCAAAATGATTTAGTTTAGAATTAAGTTTGAGAACCTCCAATTTCACA
>JADBWH010000083.1 GCA_020404105.1 Pseudanabaena sp. M53BS1SP1A06MG
ATAAATCGCCCTACGAATCTCGGACGGGAAAGTAAAGAATGGGATAATGTTCGCCCAATGACTGCGCCAAGACTTAGAGATCGACGGATATTGTTTGTCCCATTTTTCAGCAAAGAGTTCGAGATTAAACTCTGCTTCTGATTCGATCGCAACAGCATAAATTGCCTTGAGATCAGCACAAACTTGCTTGTGTTGTTGCCATGTCACAAAAGCGACCGAGTTAAGCACCATATGAACAATACATAACTGTACCTGTGTCTTGGGAAACACTGTAGACCTCTTGCAGAACTGAAATTATGACTGAGGAGAGGAAGTATTTGAGGTAGGAAGAGAGACTTCAAAGTTATAAATGGCAGCAATCAAATTACAACGTAAACCAAAACGACGACGACGGTTACGATAGGGTAAAGCAAGAATTTTAAAAATCTTCAGACGGCGATTAATATGCTCAATCGCAATACGTTGACGAGCAAGTTGACGATTAAACTGCTTATCTTGCTTGGATAAAGCCCCGTTTTTAGGCTTTTTGATAGGAATCAGTAGGTTTTGACTTGCTTAGTATTTCATCGCTGAATTATTAGGGCTAATGTAAAATTTCAAAGCTCATAAATCTAATAGGACTTACGTATTGGGTAGATGTGGTGCGGGCTTCGCCCTCACCACATCTACCTCAAACTTAATAAATTCGTTCGGTTTGCGTAAGTCCTATCTAACATATTTTCAGTTCTGCAAGAGGTCTATTGTCTTTGCGCTTTCAGTCTTTTGATGATGTCAAGTCTATTCTCTGTTAAGGTATATCGCAATCCAGCCTCAAAATTCAATAAAGTTCTTATCAATCTTGCTAGTACCAGAGAGATCGAGATAATTAACTTCAATGAGTTTGCGGATTTCCATTTTTTGTTTACGAGCTTCTTCGATTTTCGATTGGCAATAATAACCAAAGGAAGGATCGGCAATTACATCCGTATTTTTGTATTTCTCTAGCCAAGACTTTTCTCGTTTTTCACACATAATATATTGAATTTTGGCGATCGCAGTTCTGACGACCATCTGTGGACGCAGTATGCCAATACGCGAATTTTCATCGAGCCAGAGCAAATGCTGTAACTGCTGAGCTACCTCAGGCTGTTCTGCACAAAGAAGTTGTAATTGCTGGACTAGGTGATCGGGATAGGGTTCTTTTGCCGCTAGGGAAGTCTTTTGTTGATTGATGAGATTAAGAATAGTTAACCAAAGATAGCGATGATTGGAAAGGCTAAATTCGATATCTTCTTCGTTAATTACTTCATACACATAAGCGCGATGTTCAGGAAAGTGTAAATAGATTTGCAAAATCTGAGTTTCAGCACTATGGAGGGCATTAGCAACTGTGATCAGTGAAGGTGCAGGCTTAGTACTATTCCAACGTGTATTGCGTAACTGACGACGGAGATCTTGCTCTAGACGCAACGCTAGATAGGAATTCCCCTGAGCTAATCTCTGTGCGGAAGTATGGATATAGTGCGTCCGAAAAAAGGAATCAACGGGAAGATTATTTAATAATTGCGCGATCGCTTGGCTACTCTTTTGGAAGTGATCCGCTTGATTGAGATCTTGACCTGTAAGGATCTGTTCGATTTGCCAATCTAGAAATAGTGGTGCATTTTTGAGCAAGTCTTGATATGAACTAGCGCTATGTTGCTTGAGATATTCATCAGCATCCTTGCCATCGGGCATGGTAAGCACCCTTAATTGCACCGTGCCATTAAAAACTAATTCTTTAAACCCCGCGATCGCCTTTTCGGCTGCTGTGATTCCCGCCTTGTCCGCATCGAAATTTAAAATTACATTTTTTGATTCGGTATAGCGCAATAACTGCTTCATCTGTTCAGCATTGAGAGCAACACCCATCGTGGCGATCGCTTGACCGATTCCTGCTTGATGCAAAGCGATCGCATCAAAATAACCTTCTACGACAATAGCTTGATCGGATTTGGCAATGGCATCTCTTGCCTTATCCATCGCAAATAAAACAGTACCCTTGCTAAAGAGTTCCGTTTCAGGAGAGTTTAAATACTTTGGTTCTTCATCACCGAGCGATCGCCCACCAAAGGCAATCACACGACCACGGGTATCGTGAATAGGAATCATCAAGCGATCGCGAAAGCGATCGTAAAATCCATTCCCTGTTTTGCGCGGAACGATTAAACCTGCTTCTTCCAATAATTTCAAGGGAATTTGCTTTTGCTGCACTAGATATCCCATCAGAGTTTCCCAACCCGCAGGTGCATACCCCAGTTGAAATTTTTGGATTGTCTCCTTGCTCATCTGTCGCTTTTCGGTGAGATAAGCTAGAGCCTGTCGCCCTTGGGCTGCATAAAGAGCATGTTGATAAAAACTCGTCGTCAGTGCCATCACCTCATAAAGGCGATCGCGATGGGAAATTTGACGTTGGATTTCCTTCGCTTTTTCTGGTTCGACAGTTTGAATGGGAACGTTATAGCGCTTTGCTAAATCTAAAACTACGTCAGAGAACGATCGCTTATCGATCTCCATCAAAAACTTCACAGCCCCACCTGCTGCCCCACAGTTAAAGCAGTGGTACATCTGCCGTGATGGATTAACTGTCAAGGCTGTGGCATTTGTACCATTATGAAAAGGACAAGCTCCCCGAAAATTTGACCCACTTTTGCGTAGCACAACGCGCTCAGACACGATATCAACAATGTCTGCCCGTTGACTTACTTGGTCAATCGTATCTTTGTGGATCTGGAACTGTGCAGACATAGAAGCGATCGCCTATTTGTAAACCGCAGTATGCTCTTATAGTGATTTCTCATTTTGCTGTAGTCAAAATGAGAATTTTAAACTCTTATGAGTATGCACTCATTTGAAAACTACTATAACTATTCTATATTAAGGGTTCTGCGATTTAATAAAGAATCAAACTTTTTGTGGTGAGGCTTCGCCGAACCATAAAAAATCGGTTCCTTATTTTCCTGCATATCCTTAATCGCCATCATAATCTTTTGATTGTTCTGGAGAGTTTTTGATGGAAGCAATCTTAAGCGATCGCTTATTTCTAACTGTATGAAATTTTACTTTGCGATGGACTCGTTTAACGCTACTTAAAGTAAATAGAGTTAAAAACGCTCCTAGTAAGCTCACCTGCCACAAACCACATCCCGTTGCCGCTCCTAGTGCTGCGGCTACCCAAACCGAAGCCGCAGTAGTGAGTCCCCTTACTTTCGGTGTCCCTCTCGTCGAAGAAGATGGTTGCAAAATTAACCCTGCGCCTAAAAATCCTACACCTGTAGTCACGCCTTGCAATGTTCGACTCAGCGCATTGGTTGACGCAAAGGTAGAATCTCCTTCTGCTTGTAGTGTAATCATCACAAATAAAGCAGCTCCCATACTCACCAGCATAAATGTTCTCATTCCAGCGGATCTACCACCTTTCTGCCGATTAAAACCAATGATCCCCCCAACTAATAGCGCCAAAATTAGCCGAAATGCCAATTGCCAAGAGTTATGAATAAACATTGCATCCATTTTCTGTTGAGCCTCATTGAATGTTTACTTAAAGTTGTCTTAGAGATGTTGTTTTATGGAAGTCTGTCACTATATTATTTGCGTTATTTGCGATCGCTGATATGCTGTAGACAAAATGAAAACTCTTGCTAGAAATGATTTTTAGGTTTCAAATAAAGAAACCGATTTTCAGTAGTATGGCTTCACCGCACTACTGAAAATCGATTCTTTATTTTAGTTCTGAATATATTAATCACTGATGTTACGTGGAACAAATATCACCCTCACCCCTAGCCCCTCTCCCTTAATGGGAGAGGGGCTAGGGGTGAGGGTCTTAGAAACTTCCACGTAACATCAGTTAATCAGTAAAATTAGGATAGATGTACTTTTCGCTTCTATCCTAATTTATCTCTATGCTGGACGCTCGGCTCCAGTTTCTACAGGTAGATCTGACTGACTATATTCAGTCCAAGAACCTTCATAAACGCGCACTTTAGGATATCCCAATAAATGCTTTAGTACTACATATTGCAAAGAAGCTTCTCTTCCTGTGGTGCAGGTCACAATAATATCCTTTGATTTATCAATCTTCTTATCAGCTAGAATTTTCTCGATTTCACTGAGGGGCTTTAGCTTATGAGGATTTTGAGGATCGGTAAAAGTCGGCCAAGGAATATTACGCGCTCCAGGGATATGACCATTACGCACGAAAAACTTCTCTTCTCCAGCAAAAGCTTTTGGTGGTCTTGGGTCGATGAAAACGACACCCTGTTTACCAATTAAGTCTTTAACTTGAGCAAGATTCACGCGAATATTCTTATTATCGCGAACACTCAGTTTACTGGTCTTGTACTTGGGGAAAACCTGAGTTAATTCAGCATTATCTTGTTTGTAGCCACTAAAGCCTCCATCAAGAACTGCAACTGGCTTTCTAAACCCAATTCGCTCTAGAGCATAAGCAATTTGGCTAGCACCTAAGACATCACGACCGTCTGAATAGACCAATACCTTACTCTGATCTGTTACACCAGCCTTAGCAAGCAAGTCAGCTAGTTTATCAGAATCAACTAGCTGAACGGGCAAACCATCCTTAGGCACACGCACCAAGTTGTCAGCAAAGTTGACAGCGTTAGGTAAATGTTCCTTAAAATAATCCAAAGGATTCCAACGCACATCAAGAATCCTCAGATCGGGATCATTTACATGGTCATTCACCCATTTTGGCGAGACAAATTCAATCTTTGTTCCAGAACTTTGGGCATATATTGGTGCTAAAGATAAGATGCTGCCTATAGCAACTATTAATATGAGAATTGTAGAGATTAAAGCGAGAGGAGTGAACTGGAATCTTTGAGATTTATTTCTAGAATTTTTTTTCTTCATGGTACAAGTGAATTTGCTGAAAAGCTTTTAAGATAGGCACTTTTTAGAGAAAGAAATACAAACTACACTATTATCATATAGATACCGTATTTTGTTTGTATACGACATTGCATAACAAGTCAATTTTGAGATTAGATGAATCAATAATTATTTATAGAAATGATTGGTAAATCCTTGATGTTTAGAGAACCTAATAATTTGGAATTAAAAGAAGTTAGGATTTACATTTTTAAATTAAGTAGCTCAACTTAATTAAAAACGAAACCGATAGTTTTGTTCCACAAGCTACACGTGCGGAACAAAACTATCGGTTTTTAGTTTACTTATGTCTAGCTACTTACATTTATAGAAATCTTAAATTAAAGTCAGTTCGACTGAGGCGAAAATTGATAAAGGTTACTTCGCATTTTTTACCATTTACTTAATAAAGTAATTTACAGAATGTTATACCTCAGCGCATATTTTGTTGATTTTGTTGATTTTGTTGAATTAAATGATTGAGATCTAGCAGTTTCGTATTACTTTCACCAAAGATTAAAGGTAAGTTTCCATTCCATTTGTCGATCACCTGCTTTTGTAAAAGTTCAGGAGATAGTGTATCTCGCAAAATTTTCTGAGCTTCACCTTCACCTCGAGCTAAATTTACTTTAGCTTCTGCTTCTTTAATTGCTTTTAAAGCAATAAATTCAGCGCGTTTAGCCTCTTGTTCTGCAATCTGTTTGGCTTCTACTGCATCTCGAAATCTTTGGGAAAAATGCACATGCACCAAAGAAATATCATCAACTGCAATGTTATAGCCTGATAATCTTGTCGTTAACAAGGCATCCACTTCATCCTTGACATTTCCTCGTTTTGTAATGATTTCTTCGGCAGTATATTTCGCCATTACAGCTTTTAAGACTTCTTCCACTGCAGGATCGATAATCCTATCAATAATCGCTAACTTATCACCAATTTGTTGATAGATCAGATTGACATGCTCAGGAATAATATGCCAGTTAAGTGCAACATCGGTAAATACTTCCTGCAAATCCTTAGATGATGCTTCCGCCGATATTTCTTGCTTTTGGACGCGCACACTTAGCTTTTGGACAGTTTGTGCGATCGGTAAAATAGGATGAATTCCCTCATCAAGAATATGTGGTTGAACCTTGCCAAATTGCATCAATACACCACGTTCACCTGCATTTACTACCACAAAAAAACAGCAGACGAATGCAGTCAATAGAACTAGAGATGCAACGAGACGAAACATTGCCAAATCAGCATTTTTGCGGTTTGTTTGGCGATTGACATGGTTATTAGCTTGTTTATTTGGCGATCGCAACTCATCCACATTTTCCATCTCAGTTACTTTCATAATTAAGAGCCTATTTAGGGCATATACAAGGACTTTAAGAATTTTGCTTGATTTTTATCAATGTTTCAGATTGTCAATAAGCTTTGAGAAAATGTATTTTAGACTATAATCTACGGTAATTACATAGACATAACGTAGTTTTGATGATAAAAGTATTGAATAAAGTATTTAAACACTTTATTTAATACTTTTATAAGTATGAGGCAAGTATGAGTGTAGCTTCACTTTAAACTGCAATCTGCCTATAAAAATGTTTATTGAGTTTTTTTAAATGATTATGTACTCATTTGAAATCGAAAAATAATCCTAGTAACGGCTTTGAGTTTTCATTTTGACTACGGCAAAATGAAAACTGCAATAGAATTTGGATTTAATTTGTATTTTTGGTTAGTTTACGATTATTTAATTTTAATGTAGTGAGGCGAAATGAGTATTTTAGTTCAAGATATTTCTAAGAGATTTGGCGATTTTCAGGCAGTCGATCAGGTTAATTTAGAAGTGCTTAGTGATTCATTAGTGGCGTTGCTAGGACCCTCAGGTTCAGGAAAGTCAACTTTATTAAGGATTATGGCAGGCTTAGAAAAGCCAGATCATGGTCAAGTATGGATTGAGAATGAAGATGCCACCTATCGCTCCGTCCAAGAGCGCAAGATTGGATTTGTTTTCCAGCACTATGCACTTTTTAAGCATTTAACTGTTCGACAAAATATCACTTTTGGACTAAATATTCGCAAAGTGCCTAAGCATGTTATTAAGAAAAAAGCTGATGAACTTCTCGATTTAATTCAACTTCACGGATTAGGAGATCGCTATCCATCCCAACTATCAGGTGGTCAGCGTCAAAGGGTTGCCCTTGCTAGAGCGTTAGCTGCTCAGCCTCGTACATTGCTTTTAGATGAGCCATTTGGAGCCTTAGATGCTAAGGTTCGCAAAGAACTGCGGACATGGTTGAGAGAACTTCACGAAAAAGTTCATGTTACTACTATTTTTGTTACTCACGATCAAGAAGAAGCAATGGAAGTAGCTGATAAGGTTGTGATTATGAATAAGGGTAAGGTCGAGCAGATTGGCACTGCCGCCGATATCTACGATCATCCTGCTTCCGAATTCGTGATGCGTTTCATTGGTGAGACTAACATTATCTCCAAGGCAAGATATCACTTCCCACATTTAGAAGTTGAGGATCATCATCAAGTATTTCTGCGTCCTCATGATGTCCTCATTCAATCAGAGCCAGACGAAAGCTTTGCTCCAGCCACTGTCAACTATACATTTAATTTAGGTTGGGAAGGTCAGGCCGAATTAGTACTTAAGGACAACCAAAAATTGATTGTCAAACTTGAACGTGATCAATTCGATAGTCTTGGTTTACGTCCTCAACAAGAAGTGTATGTCAAACCTGCTCGCGCCAAAGTGTTTGCGGGAGTTTCCTAAATTTTATTAAGTCGTTGAGCATAATTAAAACCAAAAACCAGAGAGTGGGCTGTTCGCTATGCGGGAATTCCACTCTTATTTCGCCTTTTACGATTGCGAAGGAATGACTTGCGAAGTTCCTCCGCACCTAGCAAAATTGGCGGACAGATTAGCAAGAGTAGCCATTGCCAAGTAGTCAACGGAGCAGTTGCAAATATCTGACGTAAGGGCAAAAATTCAATGATTGAGATAATCAGGATCCATTCTGTGGCGATTCCTAACCATATGAAAGGATTAGAGAAGAAACCAATTCGGAAGATCGAAGTCTGCTCAGAACGACAGGCAAAGACGTTTCCGTCTTGACAAGCCACGATGATCGCTAAGGTCATCGTTGTTGCTTGAGCATAGATGAAAGTGATTTCTGGGTTAGTGGTATGGGACAGAATGGCAGGTGCAATCGCTTGTAATGAGTTGAAGTCATATCCATAACTATGCCATACCCAAAAGAAGCCTAACATCCCTAATGCTGCCTCGATTAGCCCTAGGAAACAGTAAGCACGTAATAGCAAAGAGCGATCAAGCAATGGTTTCGATTTAGCTCTGGGTGGCAACTGCATTGTTCCTAATTCTGCACGTTCGGTTCCTAATGCGAGAGCAGGCAAAATATCTGTTCCTAAATCAACGATCAGAATTTGCATAATCACCAATGCAGGTGGAATTTTGAAGATCACCATCGCTAGGAATGGGACTAGTTCCGCCACATTCGATGCCAAAATATAGGTCATAAACTTGCGGATATTTTGATACACTGAACGCCCCTGCTCGATCGCTACCACAATCGTCGCAAAGTTATCATCAGTCAGCACAATATCGGCAGCCTCTCGCGCCACATCTGTGCCATTCTGCCCCATTGCCACGCCAATATTTGCCGCCCGTAACGCGGGCGCATCATTGACCCCATCACCCGTGACCGCCACAATTTCACCAATACTTTTATAGGCTTTTACCAAGCGTAATTTATGCTCAGGAGACATCCGTGCAAATACTAGACCATGCCGATATTTCACAACTTGCCTTAGTTGAGCATCGGATAGATGCCCCATGCCTTCGCCTGTGATGACCCGCACTCGATCGCCAACTAGTCCAATTTGACGGGCGATCGCCTCGGCTGTAAGCCCGTAATCTCCTGTTACCATCGTGACTTTGATACCTGCTTGATGACATTGGTCGATCGCTTTGGGTACTTCATCGCGAGGTGGATCAAACATGGCAACTAAACCGATGAAGATCAAATTTTGCTCTAGATCCTGAGCCTTCAGATCGATCAATTCCTGTCCACCCCGTCGTGCAGCTAGCCCTAATACCCGAAAACCTTGCTTAGCCAAATCATCATTAGCTGTGACCACTTCCAACCAATAGTCATGGGTCAATTCCTGCCGATCCCCATCACGCAAAATCCAATGACAATGTTTCAGTACTTCTAAGGGTGCGCCCTTGGTAAAGGCAAGATAGGGAAGTTCATCCTTCCATAATGATGATGATTGCCAATTCAAAATGACAGTCATCATTAAGCGACGCGAATCAAAGGGAATTTCTCGTAGGCGTGGGAACTGCTTTTGTAATTCTTCTAAATTTAATTCTGTCTTTGCTGCTGCCACTATGAGAGCCGCTTCTGTGGGATCGCCAATTTCTTGCCAGCGACTGGGAGCGTTGAGATGAACTAAACGGGCATTAGAACAGAGAGCAGAACCAATGAGCAGAATTTTAGCTTTCCATACAATTTCGGAATCTGCAGGAAGGTTGACTTGTCCACTAGTGGGATCGTAACCTGCGCCTGTGACTTCAATTAGTTGGTTTTGATTGGCAATAGAATGCTCAGTATCGCGATCAGGTTGCGTTGGTAGCCACAGATAACGCACCGTCATTTCATTTTTGGTTAATGTGCCTGTTTTATCGGTGCAAATGACTGTTGTAGCACTCAGAGACTCCACTGCTGAAAGTCTTCTCACCAGAGCGTTCTTTCTTGCCATGCGGCGGACTCCGATCGCTAGAGACAAAGTGACTGTCGGTAATAGTCCCTCTGGCACTAGTGCCACAATAATCCCGATCGCAAAAATAAAGCTTTCTTTGACTTCTATACCAACGAAAAAATATGCTAATAAAAAGATCAGAACCCCCATACTGACAGCGATCGCGGTGATGATTCGCACGATCCGCGCCACTTGGACTTCTAGGGTACTGGGATCGCGCTTCACCACAGTGGTCAAATGCGCCACCTGCCCAAACTCAGTTTCTGCACCCGTCGAATAAACTACGGCTACGGCTCGACCAGCCGCCACGGTGGATCCTGCTAAAACAAGGTTGGCGATTTCTGAGGGATTGACCTTTTCCTGTAATGGCTGTTCCCCTTGGCGCAGCATCGTCTTGCCACCACGTACTGAAACTGCTTCTCGTAGCCTTACAGGGTAAGCACTCCGAGCTACAGGCAGCGATTCCCCCGTCATCACTGACACATCGAGATATAGACTTTCTGCAGAAATTAAACGAGCATCTGCAGAAATGCGATCGCCTTCTTCCAACTGCATGACATCACCGCGCACCAGTTCTCGCGCAGGAATCTGCTTGAGTTCGCCATCGCGATAAACCTTGACCTGCATCGGTAATACTTTTTTTAAAGCAGACAAAGCTTTCTCTGCTTGGAACTCTTGCCAAAAACTAAAAATTCCATTAATCCAGATAACTGACCAAATTGCCCAGCCCAGTTCAGGAGTCCGAGAAATAAAAGCTAAAACTCCTGCAACCCATAGCAACAAAGCCATGAAGTGAGTCAATTGATCTAAAAATCTCAGCCACAATGGACGCTGCACAGGTTCAGGCAATTCATTTGCACCAAACTTCTCTAATCTTTCTCTAGCTTCGTCCTGTGATAATCCATTAGCATGAGTGTTGAGGGACTCATAGACTTCTTCAAAGGACAAAGCCCAGATTGGTCGATGAAGTGATGTCATACCTGTCTACTCCTTGTTAATCGCATCTTCGTAGAGATGTGATTAAACCTAACACTAGACACTTTTATGAAACCTTAAATCAACCTAACATCTGTTGAGCAACGTACGATTAGTTAAGGTTATATGAATTCGATATAGTCATTTTTGTTCAGTTAATGTCATCTTCGACTACACTCAGCCAACGTTAGCTGAGCGTAGCCGAAGTTGGCTGTTCTCGCTGATTCTAAAAGCGATATTAGGAGCTTGTAGTCGAGTTTATAGCGGTTTTCAAATGAGTGTGTACTCATTTGAAAACAAAAAATCAGTCCCATTAAGAGTTTTGAGTTTTCATTTTGCCGTAGGCAAAATGAAAACCGCTATAGCTGAGCTTAGTCGAAGCTCGATTAGGCATGAAGCCAAGCTTCTGTGGCAATTCCTAATTTACTAGCAGTATCAATTAACTGATGTAGTTCCAAATTAGAAATACCTTCACAGAGATTAATCTCAATGTGGATTGGTTGTTTGTCAACGGATTCTAAATCGAGAATCTGTCTGGCAAGGACACATTGAGGAGCAATCCTTTTAAATAGATAATTCAGAAATGCTTCCTGTGAGAGATTAAGATTTAGTTTAAGATTGAGGTGATCGCTAATTGATAGTGATTCTTCAATTTGATTGAGATGCTTGAATAGTGCTTTCTCATGGAGATCTTGAATTTGAGAAAGTTCCTGAATCTGTCTCAAAATATATTTTTCGAGAATTTTGGCATCTTCTAATTGAGTAAATTTACAACCAAGATTAATTGCCTCAATCGCGACGGCATCTAGTCCCACATTTGGTAATGATGCTCCTGTTTCCAGTTTCTTCAGTTCCTCCGTGAGGCGATTGTTGAGAACAATATCGGCGGCTACTTGCAATTCAGGTGGAACAGGTAAGCCATCACGACGGAAGGAAATTAATATTCCGTAATTATCACGATAAACTTGCTCGTATAGCTGATCAAGGCGAGTCAAAGTCTCATCAGCTAACACTTGCAGAATTCGATGGCGCTCCTCAGCGAATAGATGATGCAGACTAAACTGTTCTCCGCTAAAGGTACTTGCCATCGCCAAGATCACCGAAGCAGTATTCGCTTGTTTAAGAGTTTTAAAGAGAGTTGCTTTGATCTCTTCATATTCCCGTCGTCCTGTAAAGGGTTGAATGCAACAATGGAAGTCATCGCCGCCCAGATGAAGAACTGCAAAAATATAACTAACCGATTCTTGGGTAATCCGCGAAGTTAAGTAAATCTGCCCGATCGCTAAGGACATCGAGCCAATCCGTTGCAGTTGATAATCCTGCTGCTGGATTTGGTAGCAAT
Organism: Pseudanabaena sp. M53BS1SP1A06MG; assembly: GCA_020404105.1. GTDB lineage: Bacteria > Cyanobacteriota > Cyanobacteriia > Pseudanabaenales > Pseudanabaenaceae > Pseudanabaena > Pseudanabaena mucicola_A. Next base: position 12,014 of record JADBWH010000083.1, read on the forward strand.
AGATTTGTTGCGATCGCCCATAATTACCGAGAGTCGAACTTAGGGCATATTGAGCTGCAACTTGGGCAAGACTAATACGATTGGTAATTACCTGTTTGCGATAAACACCTTCACCATCTTTAAACTCAGCGAGGTTACTCGGAGCCTTTACCATACGATGAATAAATTCATCCTCTAGCAATACTCCTGCAACATCAGCCGCTAACTCGATCGCTCTAGCGGCATAGCGCAAAATCTGCACGGTTTCAGGACGAGACAATTCTTCAAAGAACCAACCGCAACTGGTAAACATCAACAGCGCATGACGTTGCATCTCCAACAAGCGCAGCGCATCAATTCTCTGAGCCGAGGAAGTAACCTTGTTACCGCATTGCTGCTCAAAGAATCTATCTAAAGTCGGGGAAAAGTCGGGGATGTTATCGCGCAATGAATCTTGCAACACTTCGATGTAGCGATCGCGGGCTTCCCAAGGATCATTAAAATATTTGCGTCCGATATCTACATAAACTGTCGCAAGGCGATCTCGTAGCCAATTCAAGCTTTCTCGCAGGGGTTTGCGCCAGAGTTGTTGATAGTTCGATCCTTCGCCACCACAGTTACAACCACCCTGCCAGCGATCAACCCCATGGGCACAACTCCAAGCAGTCACAGGTTTCAGTTCTGCTTCGTAGGTAGGCGGGAATAGACTTAAATAATGGGCATAATTAGTCATTGTCCAGCCGCGCTTAGGAAATTCTTCTACAAAGGCATAGGATAGAGTTTTTTCGGTGAAATGCTTATGATGTCCGAAGGTTTCGCCATCGGTTGCCACAGAAACCATTTGATGCGGACGATGATCATTTCTGACGGCTTGGCTGAGACGTTTAACAAAATTGTGGGAACTGCCTAAGAGATCGCCAAAACCCATATCGCGAGAGATTGGACCATCGTAAAAAAATACATCAATGTAAGCATCAGTATCGGGTGGCAAATGGAACTGCCCGAGGTCTGATACATTGCCGACACTATTGCTATGACGACGCAAATAGCAACGATAGGGACGATTGGGATCAATCTGTGCGCCGCCTACTTCCTCCCATGCAGGATTGGGATTATCTTTGGTAGACATGGGACGACAGCGCTGCGCTTGTGACGGAGCCAAGACAATAAACTTGATCCCTTCTATAACTAAAGCCTCAAGAGTCTCATAATCAACAGCTGTTTCCGCTAACCACATGCCTTCGGGATCGCGCCCAAATCGGGATTTGAAGTCGGCTTTACCCCAGCGAATTTGCGTCAACTTGTCGCGCCAATTGGCTAGGGGCATAATGATGTGGTTATATACCTGTGCGATCGCATTGCCATGACCATTAAGGCGTTCAGCACTGCGTTTATCGGCATCGAGAATTGCTTGATAGGTATCTCGATCATAAAATTCCATCCATGAGAGCAGCGTGGGTCCCATGTTAAAACTCATGTATTCGTAGTTATTGACAATCTTTACGATTTTGCCATCATGACGCTCGATTCGTGAGAATGCATTGGGGCGATAGCATTCATGGTGAATCCGCGCATTCCAGTCATGAAATGGAGCCGCGCTTTCTTGCCGCTCGATCGCATTGAGGTAAGGATTTTCACGCGGAGGCTGGTAAAAATGACCGTGAATTGTAATATAAATTCCCGAATCAGTTGAACGCTGGACATTAGGCGAAGAAACAGAAGCAGCAACAGTCACGCAAATCTTCCCTTGAAAGCAAACGATATTGTCTATCTTGGCAGATCTGTTTAGTAGTTCGCAAGGAAGTATAGAAAAGTTTTGTAAATGCTAATAAAAAATCTGCTGATAAAAAAGCTGCACTTAGTGCAGCTTTTTTATTGGATACAAGATGGTCGGCGCAAAGCGTCGTCTATCTTTACCTAGGTTAACTAACCGATAACCTTGTGAGCAGTTGCCAAAACATTATCAACTGTGAACCAAAACTTCTCGTAAACAACAGAATCAAGAGCCGAAGCACCGAAGGTAGCAATGCCGATCGCTGCACCATCAGAACCAATATGCTTGTGCCAGCCAAAGGTGCTAACAGCTTCAACTCTGACGCGCTTCTTAACGGATGCAGAAAGTACGGATTATTTGTGAAATATTTTCGTGAATCATTGCGTTGCAAAAACAGCTTGGCTAATAATAATATAAATATGAATTTAGGGGGATTTTAATGTGGGTCAAAATAATTGGAATCCTAGACAGCCAAACATTAGAGTCAGAATGAAAAACAATCCTAGAAATCAAGGCTTAACAACTGGTCATGTTGTGGATTCCGCAATCAAGCGGATATGCTGCCATGTTTTATTTCTATTTCGTGATACTTCTAGATTACTCTTCCTGTGGCGGGTTTGATCGGAATTTGCTGTAAATGATATGTAAGTGATTTCTACAACTGATTTAGAATTGCTATATAAGAAGCAGCGTCTCTCACTATTTTTTAATTACTTCAACCACTCTTCGAGACTAGTAGTTAACTTTTCCTTAATCTGGGTAGTAAGTTGATCGCGCCTTTGTTTCTGCATCCATTTTTGAAACTGCTTCTCATATTCTTCACTATCGGTTTGATATGTCACCCATGCGTCTAGGGCTACAGCCAAACCCCAAAATAATAGCGGATAAATTGCCCAGCCAATAGAGCCTGAGGTAAATAGGTTCAGGGCAACTAAAAAAGAATTGACGATCACATATTTCAACAAATTTGATTGAAAAGACTTCTTCTTATATTTATCAAATTCTACCCGTTCCTTGCGTACTGATTGCTGTGATTGCCATTCCTGTATGGCGACGAGGAAATCAGCTTCACTTACCCCCATATCTGAGGCAATTTCATATATTTGCTGTTTAGTGAGATTTTGACCATTAGTTCTCTTTGCGAGAGCATAGCGAAGAATCTGATCAACCTGTTCTTCTGAGTAAGTATCCATAATTTCCCTCCTTAGTTAGTACTAGTTAGTATTACTTCAAGGCTGCAACTAGGCGATCGCAGCAGTCTCGTAGCCAATAGGTATAGGTCTCGGGATGTTTTCTGATATCCGCTTGCAAAACTGCTAAATCAATCCATTTCCAATCCTCGGCTTCTTCAGGATTGAGAACTGGTTCGCGATCGCTATAGCCGACAAACACATGATCAAACTCGTACTCAATTAAATTATGGTCTAATTCCGCACGATAGACAAAACTAAACAACTCCTGCAATTCACAATCAAAGCCCATTTCCTCTTGCAAACGACGATGGGCGGCGATCAAATTTGGTTCCTCATCGCGAGGATGGCTACAACAAGTATTTGTCCAGAGACCACCTGAATGATATTTATGCTTGGCGCGTTTTTGCAGCAAAAGCTGGTCTTGGGAATTTAACACGAAAATCGAAAAGGCTCGGTGCAATAGCCCATCACGGTGTGCCTGCAATTTCTCAGCAGTCCCAATTTGGCGATCGCTAGTATCGACTAAAATAATTTTTTCTTCTAATTTATGATCTAATTGAGCAGTTGAACTTACAGTGTTCATAAAAAAAATCGGTAGTCCCTAATGTGGCTAAGGATATATGCCGCATATCCTTGTTCTAAATATGTTAAAAATTTAGTGAATCAAGGCTTGTAACATATTATCTGGTTTTGATTCAGATTGAAATTATAAGGTTCAATCACACTTTTTATGTTGTCTGTCATTACAGTCCTGCGGGAAATGTACTGGGTCAATTTACAACTAATGTTTTAAAGCCTTAAATTCACAGTACTATGCAAAGCAATTTAAACGAACTTCTAAAAATATAGAATAGAATATATTACAAAACTACACATTCGCAGGAGTTTTATGGATACCATCGACTTAGAAAAGCTTTTGCAAAGGGGCTACTACGTCACTCTGGGTGCAACATCATCGTTGATTGAGGTAATCCAAGACCCCATCAAACGCGAAGAAAACTTGAGATTGTTGGGGCGTAATTTTGATGAATTAACCCAAGCACTTGCAGAAAAAGGTGTGGCAACAGAGGCAGAAGCACGCAGCTATGTGGATAGCTTTATCGCTCAGCAAGTTAGCGGCAAGTCCGTCACTAATTCAGAATCAACAGGTTTAACCACAGTGACTACTACTGCGAAAACCGTTGATGATAATGTGACTGATCAGTACACTGAAAAGTTTGATCAAAAGGTAAAAGCGAGTATGCGTGATGAAATTGCAGAACTTACACAGCAGCTAGCAAGTTTACGTTCTGAATTAGAACAGTTACGCTCAAATTAACATCCAAAGGCGCAAAAAGTCTTTGGGGCTAGTACAGCAATTTGAGCTTACTTAAATTTTTAAAAATTTAAGTAAGCTCAAAGCACAAAATTAAAAGCCTCGCTCAGCAAGGCTTTTAATTTTTGTGCTTACTTAAATTTGCCAACGTAACCCGAACTGACGTTATACATTACAGTGCAAGGCATATAGCGTTTACCAGTCTGGTGAAGTACCCCCGCCCAAAAAGGGGAAACAAAACTATGGACATCTCTTATTTGAAAAACGCTGAAAAACGCTATAGATGAATACATTAATTTACTTCTGTTAAAGTTTGGACTCCTAGACCTTTGTGACTTGGAATACAGAAATTGATTTCAATTCTAAAGTTTAATCGTAGTGGTTTGCATACTGTATACAGTACCTAAACCACTGCGATTTTTAGTCCATCGCTTATATTACTGGTTTGAGGAGTTATGTCAAAGGCTTTCAATAGTTCGCTTTTATGTCTGGCGGTGTTTGTCGCGTTGTCTAGTTTGTCTGATGCATCCGCTAAAGCTGCACCTCAGAATTCTAACATTTCACAAAAAGATTCTGCTACCAACTCATCAACAGCAAATTTAGCAAGTATTCCATCAACATTGGCTCCGAGTTCAATTAGTAATCTAATTGATCGACAAGAAGCAGCCGTCACGCTTGAGCAAAATTTATCATCATCATCTTCCATCACAAATTTAGGAGTTGATAAACTGGTTGAGCCGACAGAAGTTTCCGCAGTTACTTCTGTTTCTCAATTATCTGATGTGCGACCCACTGACTGGGCTTTTACAGCTCTTCAATCTTTAGTGGAACGTTATGGATGTATTGCTGGTTATCCAGATAGTACTTTCCGTGGTGGTAAAGCATTAGCCCGCTATGAATTTGCTGCTGGCTTAAATGCTTGTTTGGATAAAATCAATGAAATTATTGCCACAGGGCTAGCTGATAAGGTATCTAAAGAAGATTTGGCAACTGTTCAGAAATTGCAAGAAGAATATGCTGCCGAGCTTGCAACCTTACGTGGTCGCGTTGACTCCCTTGACAAGAAGGTTACCACAATTGAATCTCAACAGTTCTCACCTACTACAAAACTTAGTGGGCTTGCTTTCTTTAATATAACAGGTGCAACTGCTTCTGCTCCTGTCAGGGCGGAGCGTAATTCAACCACTCCCGATAACATCAATGCAGTTCCAACTCGTGGTGTTGGTGGCGTTCCAAGTACATCATTAAGAAGTAATCCGAATATAACCTTTGGATATTATTTATTCCTGACTCTCACAACTTCTTTTACAGGCAAGGATTCTCTGGTAACTCAGTTAGTAACTGGTAATGGCAACTCCCCTGCGAATAATTTCGCATCGGCTGGCTATACCAATTCTTGGGGAACTCCGTTTCTTGATCAGACTGGTGTACCAACAGGAGCAGGGCTTCCAGGTGCAAACAGTTTCAATATCCGTGAATTGTTTTACAGCTTTCCTGTAGCTAGCAATGTTAATTTGGCGATCGGTCCTCGTATTAACTTCTATCGATTCTTCGATCAAAATAGATTCACCAGTTTCCTAACTGGTGCAACTAGCTTTAACTCCAATGGCAGTACTCTTTCCAATGCTGTTGATCGCGGTTCAGGTGCGGTTGTAGCTTGGACGATTAGCCCTCAATTTAGATTGACTGCTGCTTATTTAGGAGAAAACACAGAATTTTTGAGTGGTGGAAACTTTAATACCTCAAGTAATCCCAGAGAAGGGCTTTTCGGAGGTACAAATACACTAACTGCTGAGTTAGTATACTCTCCAAGTCGGGATGCAAACATTAGGTTCTTATATACTCGCTCTAATATTAGGACTAATGCTGCTACTGGATTGCTTGGTGGGGCAACGGCTGAGCCTTTGCCCTATGGTATTGCTGATGATGGTCAAGGTGGACCAATTGATAATGCAACCGCAGATACAATTATCCTCAACTTTGATTGGTTGATTTCTAAGAACTTTGGCATATTTGGTCGCTACTCCTACGGTAGTACAAACATTTCACCTATCAATCCAATCGCTGGTGGAAGTATTAATGTTAATGCTTTCCAATTTGGTTTAGGGTTCCCCGATTTGTTTAAGGAAGGTGCGTTAGGTGTTCTTTCCTTTGTGGTTCCCTATAGCTACAGTAGTGGACGTAATTTCCTCGTATCTGGTGGTGGTGATGGCGCAACTCAGTACGATCTTGAGTTGTCTTACTATTATCCAGTCACAAAAAATATTGCGATCGTCCCTGCGTTTTATGCAATTTTTAACCCCAATAGTTTCTCAACAAACCCAACAGTATTCGTTGGTAATCTCCGTACTCAGTTTAGCTTCTAATTAACGTTAGCTCCAGTTAAACTGACAAATTTCACAAGCTCGAAGACCAAAGATTTGCTCAGTAGCCCTTTGGTCTTCGAGCATTAAAAAAAGGATCGTCAGGGCAATCCATGAATTGCCCTGACGATCCTTTTTTATGCAATCTCATTTGATCATGTAGTTTGTTTTGAATAACTTTTAGAGGGGGCTTCGATGTTACTCAGCCCTTACTCAGCCCTTGGTGTTAGCTAGCTGATCGAAATTGAGTAATTTTGTTATCAAATGTTAACATATTTTTTGCGTCTTTTACTTTTTGTAGTTTATAGTACAATTGCAAAGATTAAGTTGTGAGCTAAAAAAATGAAAGGTATTCGTGAAAATCAAAGACAGCAACGGAATAGCGAGTATCGTGATCGCCAAAGATTTGAAGATGAACTGAAAGGTAATGAACCCCAAGAACACCTCCATCAAAACTATCGTCATTGGGCATGGTTACCCGCACCTAAGTCTAAATAAAAAAGGCTCGCTAAGCGAGCCTTTTTTATTATGGAATATATATTTAAATTTATCTTGCCCAATAGATTACTTTCTTTTCAATGACTACGAATAATGTATATAGCATTACCCCTAAAATAGCCAGAGTAATTAGTGCTGCAAATGCTAATGGTACATTGAAGTCTGATGCTGCCTGTACAATTAAGTAACCTAAACCTGCATTAGATGCGATGGACTCGGCAATTACAGCACCGATAAATGAAAAAGAAACGGCGATCTTGAGAGAAGCAAATACATAGGGCAATGTATGCGGCCATCCAACTTTCTGGAAAATCTCAAAATCTGATGCGCCTAAAGCATATAGTACATCCTTCATTTCTGGCTCAATCGTTTCTAAACCTAAAGCCACATTAACCGCAATCGGAAAAAATGCTAGCAGAAAAGCGGTGATAATCGCAGGGATGGCATTTGCCCCAAACCAAACTGCTAACAATGGTACTAGAGCTGACTTAGGAATAGTATTGAATGCAACTAGAAGTGGATAAAAAGTAAGATAAATCAATCTGGAATAACCTATAAAAAAGCCTAACACCACACCGATAAAACTCGCAATCAAGAATCCTGCAAAGGTTGTCCAGATTGTTCTTAGGGAATTTTCCGTAAGTTGAGGTGCAAATTTGATATAGGCATCAAGAATTCTAGTAGGAGCTGGTAAGTTAAAGGGCTTAATTTGAAAAATCCATACTGCTGCTTCCCAAACTATAAACAAGACAACCGTAGCGATCGCTGGCAAAATGATAGTCGCAGATCTAGTATTTAAAAAAGCTTCAAAATCAAATTTTTTAGGCGATCGTCTTACATTATCTACTGTTCCTTGCATATTCAATCCTCGTCTAATATAAACAATACGAATATTACTTACAAATCGAGTGAATGTGGTTCGGGCAAAGCCCGAACCACATTCACTCAAAACTTCGTAAATTCGTTAGTATTACATAAGTACTAACCAATTTTCATCAATTCTTTTAGAACAGAATATACAAAGTAAAGGTAACCGATGTACATTCTATTCACGTTCAATTCTTATGAATATGACGACGTAGTTCTGCTGCTAGATGAGCAAATTCATCGCTGAGACACATTTCCAGAGTTCTTGGACGAGGCAAATCAATCTCTAGCTCAAAGGCAATTTCACTCGGACGCGGACTCATAACATAGACTTTGTCTGATAAGAAGACGGACTCTCGCAAATCATGGGTAATCAATATACCAACACATTTTGCTTGCATCCACAAATCTTGAAGCATCACCCACATTTCTTCACGAGTAAAGGCATCCAATGCTCCAAAAGGTTCATCTAGCAATAAGATCTCAGGCTGATGAATTAAAGAACGACAGAGCGAAGCTCTCTGGCGCATTCCTCCAGACAATTGCCAAGGAAATTGTTGCTGAAAATCCTTTAAGCCTACAGCTTGTAGTAGCTTCTGAGCCATGCCCACATAATGAGCATGATTAACTTTAAAATCGCGCTTATAGGGGTGAACAACTTCCAAGGGCAACAATACATTGTCAATAGTGCGTCGCCAAGGCAGAAGAACAGGATTTTGGAAGGCAATACCTACATTTTTGAGAGGCTTAATCACAGGTTGACCGTGACAACGTAACTCTCCAATTTTAGTAGGACTCAAACCTGAAACCATTCGTAAAATCGAAGTCTTACCACATCCGCTAGGACCAACGAATGAAACAAACTCACCTAGATTAATACTGAGAGAAATTTCTTGAATAATTCGACGAATCGAATCTCCAAATGGATATTCTAAACCAATCTTATCAAACTCTAGCAAGGGCATAGAATGAGAAATGCTTTCGGTAGAACTAGATGTTATGGGCTGTACCATTTTGTCGTTGGGTGAGCAGAGAAATTAGAGCAATGGTTTGCGATCGCTAGCAGGAGGAACCAATCTTTTGTCTTTAGGAGGCAAAAATTTATCAGTAAAAATATCAGCAACTGTTACAGGCTTCAACTTAAATCCTTCAACAGTCTGGTTAACACTCTTTTCTAAGCGCTTCATTTCAGCACCACCAAAACCAGCAGCTTCTACTTCTGGGGTAACATACATCCTTTCGATTGCTAGTTTCAAACGAAGCTTTTCAGCTTCACGATCCATCAATTTACTCTGATCCTTAGCGATAACCAAATCCAAGGCGGCACTAGGATCTTTAATAACATCCTGCATTCCACGGAAGTATCCTCTTAGAAAGGCTTTAATTGCCTCAGGGTTTTTGTCAGCAAATTCTTTCTTCGCTAAAATACCATTGCCATAGAAATCCAAACCAAATTCATCATAGAAGAAGATTTGAATATCATCCATCGTTTTTCCACCCTTAATTAAGGAAGGAACAACAGAGGTATAAAAACCACTCACTGCATCCACTTTACCTTGGAGTAAAAAAGTCTCACGCAGTTTTGGCTCCATTGTTTCCCAAGTTACCGAATCAGGAGCAATTTTCACTTCTTTGGCAAAAAGAGGAAAGAGTTTGCGAGGACCATCTCCAGCAGGAGCACCTAGTTTTTTACCTACTAACTCCTCAGGAGTTTTAATACCATTTGCTTTAAAAGTTACAATTGAGAAAGGAGCCTTGTTTTGATAGAAGGCAACGGCGACAATTTTATCATTCGGATTTTTGTCGTTAAAATCCATCGCGTTATAGATATCGCTAAACCCTAAATCATACTTTCCAGTACCGAGTTTGCTAATTGTGTCAGCATTTCCAAAACCGCGCTCATAGCTGACATCTAGACCTTCTTCAGCAAAGTATCCTTTTTCGATCGCTACAATTAGAGGCGCATCAAGACTTTGTGTCAGAAAAGGCAATTGTACTCGAATAGCTTGCTTAGCTTTTTTGTCAGGAGTAGTAGCTACTTGAGTAGCAGTTGGAGCTGGAGTTTTGTCTCCAGAAACTGTAGTGCTTGTATTACTAGGAGGAGCAGAATTACACGCTACAAGAATCGCAGTTGAAGCAGCAATAAGTAAGACATTACTTAATTTCTTCTGAAAAATATGACGCATTATTTCTCTGTAAGAATAATTGAAGGTTGTGTATACTGAATACAACAACCTAGTTATTTAAAGTTAGGGAAAAAGAAAATTCTGTATACTTGAATACAATAAAATTTAGGATTCTCAAGTGAAAGTCTAATTGGTAAGTTGTCTCGCTGAATCAGAAATCCTTATCGCTTCAACTCGGGGAGTTTCAAATATAAGAAGCTACAGGTTCTAGCAATAATTCCAATAAGACATCATGTAAAAGGTGAGTCTGCTCCAGCATTGCCATATGACCGCAATTAGGAAGTTCCACAACATTCTCTCCATAAGCGTTAAAAGAATGATGAAAACTCGCAAGATGTCGCACATATTTTGGTTCCATAATAGAATCATCTGCGCCTGCTACAAAATAGACAGGTTGCTTTAATCGAGAAACAATTTGAGGCAATTTATGAACTTCTTCTTCACTTGTGGAGTCAAGTAATGTGCCTCTTGCCGCCGCATATTTCGCCGATACAAAATCGATCGCTCTTTGTTTTCCCCAACAGATATCTAAGGAATTTTGCACACTATCCCTCGCAAATTGAGCATGAACTAAGGGGAGATTCTGTAACCATTGGGGTCGGAGTTTAAGGATGATTTTGCCTGCGGTACGAAACTTCTCAAATTCTTCTTTAATATAAATACCTCCACCTGCATTGAGGCAGACGACACCAAGAATCCGATCGCTAAGTAGATTGGCTGCCCAAAGTGCGATCGCACCACCGAGGGAATGTCCCACTAGCCAAACTTGATTAATCTCTAAATGATCGAGTAATGCTTCTAAGTCTTTGGCATAGCTTACGAGTGAATAGTCATCGCGATCGCCAATTTCCGACTTACCAAACCCGCGCAAATCGTAAGACAGACATTGAAAATTTGACTGTAACTGATTAATCAAGGGCTGCCAATAGTTTTGACTCAGCATCCAACCATGCAAAAAAACGATGGGAAAAGATACTTTTGCTCCTGATTGTGGAGAGGTAGTAAGACTATAGTTGTGTTTTGCTCCTTGAATGATGACACTAGACATATAGATAAAAGCCTATAGTTAGAAACAAAATGCGATCACTAAGGTTATCATAACGTAAGACCGTAAATGGATGCACTTAACTAAAAAGACTTTATCAGATTTACCAGTCTAGTCTTTTGCTCTCGGCTTGTACAACTAGGTCGTCCTAAACAGCTAAAGCTTTAGCAATCCTAAATGGTTTGTGGAAGCGCACCCTGAAGATGTGCGCTTCCACAAACCCCAAAATCTACACAAAATCTACAAATGATTTAGGATTGCCATATTTAAACAGTCCAGCTTTTAATAAAAAAGTAGATGGTTAAAACTGTACCAACACCAATTACAAAATATCTGACTAAAATTGGTGCGATTTTTTGAGCATAGTAAGCACTTATATATCCGCCGATTGATGCACCGATCGCAGCAATAAATCCTTGTTGCCAGAGAATCACTCCTGAAATTACAAAGGGGATCACTGTGATAGCGTTAATACAACTAGTCAGCATCACCTTATAAGCATTCATGCGATTAATATTGGTCATCCCCATCAAGGCAAAGGAGGCAAGAAATAAAATTCCCATGCCACCGCCAAAAAAACCGCCATATATCGCGACGATTAACTGCAAAAGGGTAACTGAGACCGATCTTAATAATTTGAGATTTGCAAATTGGGACTGTTTGCTCTCAACCCATTTTGTTAGATTTTTGCTAAAGGCAAAGGCAAGAGTAGCAATTAGTAACAAGTAAGGCAAAATCCGCAAAAAAACAGTCGGTGGAGTTCTTAAGAGCAAGATTGCACCTACTAATCCCCCGATCGCACCCAAAATACATACTTGAATCAGTGATCGCTTATCTTGAGAAAATTCATGGCGATAGGCTCCTGCACTGGCTAATGTCCCTGGTAAAAGGGCGATCGAGTTGGTTGCATTTGCAGGAATGGGAGGGAGTCCTGCAAACATTAATGTAGGAAATAAAATGAAACTTCCTCCCCCAGCAATTCCATTTAACCCACCAGCTAGCAGAGCTGCCACAAAAATTAGTAAGTACTGCTCAATCATCATTAGTAAAGCTCTGGTTTTGTTAGGTCTTCTCATTATGAAACCAATTTTGATATTTCCTGTGTCCAAGGAACGGGAAATATCAAAAACAGTTTTTTATATTTAGGACTTACGCAAACCGAACGAATTTATTAGGCTTGAGGTAGATGTGGTGCGGGCTTCGCCCGCACCACATCTACCCAATGCGTAAGTCCTAATATTGAGAATAGCTGTGGTTTTATAGATGCCTTTGTAGATGACTTATTTTGCCCTAAGATTAATGATGTAAGCAATTATTGTGGTCTTAGTGTGTCTAGGTTACGCTAAACCTTGAGTTTATTTTAAGTGCGTTTAAAGCTTAAAACTTAGTCGCAACCCTTCCGCTATAGGCACTGATACATATTTTAATCGTTATGCCCAAAGTTCTCGTTTCTGACCCCATCGATCAAGTTGGTATCGATATTCTTTCTCAAGTTGCCACCGTTGACGTAAAAACTACTCTCAGCCCTGAAGAATTAATCCAAGTTCTTCCTGAATATGATGCGATCATGATTCGCTCTGGTACAAGGCTCACCCAAGATGCGATCGAAGCTGGCAAAAATCTCAAAATTATTGGTCGCGCTGGTGTTGGGGTCGATAACGTAGACGTACCCACTGCTACTCGTATGGGGATTGTGGTTGTCAATTCTCCCGAGGGCAACACGATCGCTGCGGCTGAGCATGCCCTAGCTATGATGATGTCTCTATCGCGGTTTATTCCTGCGGCTAACGCATCACTTAAGGGTGGTAAGTGGGATCGCAAGAGTTTTACTGGGGTTGAAGTTTATAAGAAAACCCTCGGTATTCTTGGTTTGGGTAAAATTGGGTCTCATGTAGCTACGGTTGCCAAATCTTTGGGGATGCGAATTCTTGCGTATGATCCATTCTTAACAACAGAACGTGCAGAAAAGCTCGGCGTAAATCTTGTAGAACTTGAAATTTTGTTACGCGAAGCTGATTACATTACGCTGCACTTGCCGAAAACTAAGGATACGGCTCATTTGATCAATGCTGATCGTATTGCCATCATGAAGGATGGAGTCCGAATCATCAACTGTGCTAGAGGTGGAATTATTGATGAAAGTGCGATCGCTGAGGCAATTAAGAGTGGCAAGGTGGCAGGGATCGCTCTTGATGTATTTGAAAATGAACCCCTCGAAGCTGAGTCGGTACTCCGTGAACTGGGTGCAAATGTCATTTTGACTCCTCACCTTGGTGCATCCACTGAAGAAGCCCAGACTAACGTCGCTGTGGATGTTGCTGAGCAAATTCGAGATGTATTACTAGGGCTTCCTGCGCGTTCAGCAGTCAATATTCCTGGGCTTCGTCCCGATGTTTGGCAAAAACTTAAGCCCTACCTCCAACTCGCCGAAATGTTGGGCAACTTGGTTGGTCAATTGGCAGGCGGTCGTGTGGACAATCTCAATGTCAAGCTCCAAGGTGAAATCGCTAATAGCGAAAGTCAGCCCATCGTAGTTGCGGCTCTCAAAGGTTTGCTGTCGCCTGCATTGCGTGAGCGCGTTAACTTCGTAAATGCTAGCATCGAAGCGAAAGAACGTGGTATTCACGTTACAGAGACCCGTGATCCTTCCGTTGAAGATTACAGTGGCTCCATCCATTTGACTGCTCATGGTAGTCAAGGTCAACAGTCGGTTACAGGCGCATTGCTTGGCAAATCAGAAATTAGGATTACCAGCATTAATGAGTTTCCCATCAATGTTGCGCCTACCCACTATATGTTGCTGACTCTCCACCGCGATATGCCCGGTATCATCGGTCGTATCGGTACATTACTTGGCAACTTTAATGTCAATATTGCCAGTATGCAGGTAGGTCGTCGCATGGTTCGTGGTGAAGCGGTTATGGTTCTCAGCATTGATGATCCATTGCCTAGCGGTTTACTTGATGAAATCGTGCATATTCAAGGCGTAACCGATGCCTTTGTGGTTAAGCTATAGCTATAAATTAATTGGTAAGCAAGAGCTTTAAGATTCTTGTTCTCATTAATCTTGTTAAAACGTCGAGCTATGTTAATCCGTATCGCTTTCTGAGTTGCCAAAAGGCTTATCTCGAAGATATAAACAAGCATACAAAAATAAACAAAAGGCTCGCTAAGCGAGCCTTTTGTTTCAGATTAGACAATGGATTCTTCATGAATTAATCTTATTGCCTCTGTCAAAATTTCTTCGCGATCGCACATTTGTGCTAACTCCTGAGACTCATAACGCCCTTCAAAAACCTCAAGAGCTGCACTAGCAATGGCAAGATTATAAGCTTCTGCTAAGGTTTCGCTAAGTTCTGATTTGCTGAGATAAGTTCCTTTAGCTTTGCGTCGCTGATTGGCACGCCGAATTTGAGTTATCGAGTTATAAATGGAGAGATCCCATGATCGTGTAGAACGCTTTTCTACCTTTTGCTTGATGAGATGAATTAACAGAATAATACTGTAGCTAAAAATTTTGTTGATTTTGTCATCCTTACTCATCTCAGTCATTTCCTCCACCAAAACCAGCGCTGCAGGAAGATCACCACAAACCAGTAGTTCCTTTAAGGTCAATAATTCTTCCATAAATATTTAGCTTTATCTGATTAACAATTAATGTCGATTATAGATTTTTACGAATGGTATGATCTCTGTCTAAGTGCTGCCCAGAAAAGCAATGTGCCGAGCTTTGAACTTGACTGGCTGATATTGCGACTCACGCATCTCGATAAATTAGATCTGAGATTGCGATCGCCAAATATCACGCAGAAAGTTACGCCTGAATTATTAACTAAGCTCGATCAACTCTGGCAAAAGAGATTATGCGATCGCCTACCTGTGCAATATTTAGCAGGTTCAGTCACATGGCGCGATCTCGATTTACAAGTTACCCCCGCCGTTTTAATCCCCCGTCCCGAAACGGAATTAATCATTGATATTGTTGCTGAACATTGCCAAGATATGATTTATCAAAAAGGAGTTTGGATAGATCTAGGCACAGGTAGCGGTGCGATCGCGATCGCCTTAGCTCAATATTTTCCCGACGCTCAAATTTATGCCGTTGATGTTAGTGAATCCGCTTTAGAAATTGCCAAAATTAATGCCAATATAAACAACCAGATAAATAAACAGAAAATTCAATTTCATCATGGCATTTGGTTTGAACCTTTGGCAAAATTAAATCTACAAAACCAATTAGTAGGAGTTGTGTCTAACCCCCCTTATATTCCTAGCGATGAAGTTTTAAATTTACAGCCAGAAGTAGCTAAACATGAGCCACACTCAGCACTAGATGGCGGCATAGATGGACTTGATGACATTCGGGAATTAGTCAACGTTGCGCCAGCATTTTTAATTTCTGGTGGATTTTGGATTGTTGAAATGATGGCAGGTCAAGCGGAAATTGTGCGATCGCTTTTACGAGCAAATGGCAAATATAAAAATATTCAAATTCATCTAGATTACTCAGGTATTGAAAGATTTGTATCGGCTCAGATAAATTAGCGTATTTGCGAATAGCCCACATCAGAAATCACAGGAATCTTATCAGCATATTTGCCACGAATACATTGAAAAATGCCATATACAGATGCTGCTGTTATCCCTAAGAAAGTAACACTAGCGATTATCTGAAGTATGAATGGGAAGAAGGCTAGGTTACCTAGAATCATAGATAAAATTTCAGTTAAAGCCCCCATTAAGGCAACAATAATATCTAGCAATAATGCTTGCATCGCATTGAAGCGAATGAAATGATTCACCTTATAACTTCTAACTACAAAAATGAATACACAAAACCAAGCGACAAAACGAATTGATATAAAATCAATAATTGAAATTGATAAAATTTTATTTACATAAAGGATTGGCAAAAAAACAGTCATTAATGGTGTAAATTGCAGGAACAAAAATGCTCCGAATACTACAACTGCGGCTAACGGTAATATATAAGGTAAACTGGCATAAAGCCTGTCTAAATAATCGACTGAACTACGGCGTACCATTGTTATACCTCACATTGGAATGCTGCAGCTTGCGAAAGTGTAGGAATATCCGAATATTCACCTTTAATGCTTTGATAAACTGCATATCCAGTTAATAGGATCACACCAATAAACATCGTATTTGCAAAAATTGCACTAATCACTGATGGCAAAGCATCATTAGATAGCTGTTCAAGGAATTGGAAAAGAATTTGACCAATAAATAAGATAATTTGCATCAATAAGGCTTGCATGGTGTTAAAGCGAATAAATCGAGGAATACGGGCATCTCTGACCACCAAAAAATATAAGCCCATAAACAAGAAAAACTCGCCTGTTAATCCCAGAAAAGGTACTAGTGGGAATGACAGCACATTGCTATAGAGCCAAATGAAAGGAATAAAGGGAAGGATAAGCAAGGGAAACTGTTGAAATAAAATAGCTCCATAGATCACCCCAGCCGACATAGGCAAGAGATAGGGCAAGCAACTATAAAAGCGATGTAAGGGAGTTGCAGCTTGCTGCCAATTCATAAAGATTTCCTTTGAGTTCAGGGCGTTTATTGGCATTATAGCGATCACAGCCTCACAATTGAGAGACTACAACATATAAGATATTTAAGAAATGTTTACATTTTGCTGTCACCAAGTTTAAGAAATGTAATGAAATGTAAACAAATCAATTTCAAATTATTGCATTTATTAGCCACAATCAACTACGGCAATGCTTCTCTGGTATTAAATAATGAATAGGTATAAATCTTTAATTGCAAATTGTTGCTTCTTGTAACAGTTTGAGCAACACATAACCAAACGCAATTTATATAAAATTCCAAAAAATCAGGACAGTAATTTAAGGAGACTGCATGTTCACTTCTGTGCCACCGATCGCAACAATATCTAGTAGACGTATCATTCCCGAAAATCTACAGGGTCGGGTCTTAATGAAGTTGGTCTATGTAGTGCTTGAGCCACAATACCAGAGCGCTATGTCGGCGGCTGTAAAGTCCATTAACAAGAACAACTCTAACCTAGCGATCGAGGTAAATGGTTATTTAATTGAGGAACTTCGTAGTCCAGAAAATTACGAGGTTTTTAAAGAAGATATCGCCAAGGCAGATATTTTTATAGCGTCTTTGATTTTTATTGATGATCTTGCTACGAAAATTGCTCAAGCAGTTGCGCCCCATCGCGATCGCCTATCCGCTTGCGTCGTATTTCCATCGATGCCAGAGGTAATGCGTCTCAATAAAATGGGGAGCTTTAGTATGGAAAACCTAGGGCAATCTAAGAGTGCGATCGCTCAGTTTATGCGGAAGCGTAAGGAGAAATCTGGTAGTTCGTTCCAAGACAGTATGCTCAAAGTAGTGCAAACGCTGCCGAAGATTCTCAAATATATGCCCATGGATCGAGCGCAGGATGCTCGTAATTTCATGCTCAGCTTCCAATATTGGCTAGGTGGATCTACAGAAAATATTGAAAACTTCCTGCTAATGTTGGCGCAAAATTATCTGCCAACGGTTAAAGAGAAGGCTAAGGAAAACGGCTCTGGTCTTTTGCAAATCAAAGATCCCGTTACCTATCTAGACATGGGTCTATGGCATCCCCTCGCGCCGAAAATGTTTGAATCCACAGCCGAATATTTAGCATGGTTTAACACCCGTATCGATATTCCCGATGACATGAAGGATCCCCTTGCCCCTTGTGTGGGTCTGTTGATGGCACGGACGCACCTCGTTACGGGAGATGATGCTCATTATGTGGCGATGGTGCAGGAATTGGAATCACTTGGGGCGCGTGTAATTTCTGTATTCAATGGGGGCTTGGATTTCTCGAAGGCAGTTGAAGAATATTTCTATGATCCGAAGCAAAAGGATCGGGCGATCGTTGATAGTGTCGTCTCGCTCACAGGTTTTGCGCTGGTTGGTGGTCCCGCTAAGCAAGATCATCCCAAGGCGATCGAAGCACTCGAAAAGCTGAATCGCCCCTACATGGTTGCCCTGCCCCTAGTCTTCCAAACTACGGAAGAATGGCAAGATAGCGATCTTGGTTTGCATCCTGTCCAAGTTGCATTACAAGTTGCTTTACCAGAACTCGATGGTGGACTTGATCCGATTGTGTTATCGGGTCGCGATAGTGCGACAGGAAGATCCCATGCTTTAAGCGATCGCGTCGAAACTATTGCCAATCGTGCGATTAAATGGGCAAATTTGCGCCGCAAACCTCGCCACGAGAAGAAGCTGGCGATTACAATTTTCAGTTTTCCACCTGACAAGGGCAATATTGGCACGGCGGCTTATTTGGACGTATTCTCCTCCATTCACAAAGTCGCCGAAGCCTTGCGCGATAATGGCTACGATATCACCGATCTGCCCAAGACTTCCCATGACATGATGACAGAAATCTTGCATGATCCCGAAGCAATGGTCGGTAGTCCCGAATTGAACATCGCTTACAAAATGTCCGTCAGCGAATACGAAGCCAACACTCCCTATGTTGAAGACATTATCGAGCAATGGGGTGCTGCCCCCGGACATCTCAACTCCGATGGACAGAACTTGCTCATTTACGGCAAGCAATACGGCAACCTCTTCGTAGGCGTACAACCCACCTTTGGTTATGAAGGTGATCCCATGCGATTGCTCTTTAGCAAATCTGCTTCACCCCATCATGGCTTCGTAGCCTACTACACCTACCTCAATCACATTTGGGGAGCCGATGCCGTCCTCCATTTCGGAACTCACGGCTCGATGGAATTCATGCCGGGTAAACAAGTGGGAATGTCGGGCGACTGTTACCCAGACAGCTTGATCGGCGCATTGCCCAATATCTATTACTACGCTGTCAACAATCCATCGGAAGGCACGATCGCTAAGCGGCGCGGCTATGCCACGATCATCAGCTACATCACTCCTGCGCCCGAAAATGCAGGCTTGAGCCGCAACTTGCAAGAACTGAGCGAATTGATTGCTTCCTATAAAGACTTGCGTCTCGGTGGTCGTGGTGTCCAAATCACTAATACGATCATGGACAAGGTGCGCCTAGTCAATCTCGATAAGGATGTGGAACTTCCTGAACAAGATGCTAAGGATATGTCCCTTGAGGAACGCGATAACGTCATCGGTCAGGTTTACAACAAGCTGATGGAAATTGAATCTCGCGTTCTCCCTTGCGGTCTGCACGTTGTGGGTGAACCTCCTAAAGTGGAAGATGTCACCGATGTGTTGACCAGCATTGCTAGTTTTGATCGCCCCGAAGATAACATGAAGTCTCTTTTAAGAATCATGTGTGACAGTATCGGACGCGATATCGAACAGCTTTACAAATCCAGCGACAAGGGTATTTACGCTGATGTGGAACTCCTAGCAAACATTCGGGCGATCGCCAATAAAGCTGTAGGCGCATTGGTCAAAGCAAAAGCTGATGACGATGGCAGAGTTTCCAAGCTCTCCGTTCTCAACTTCTTTAGAATGGGCAAAACCGAACCTTGGATTGAAGTTTTTCAAGATAATGGCTATCCCAATGTCAACAAAGATGACATCAAGCCTCTCTTTGAATTTCTAGAATTCTGCCTCAAACAAATCGTTGCCGATAACGAACTCGGCGGCTTGATCAAGGCTCTTGAAGGTGATTACATTCTGCCTAGTCCTGGTGGCGATCCAATTCGCAATCCCCTTGTGCTACCCACTGGCAAGAATATGCACGCCCTCGATCCTAACTCGATTCCCACGAGTGCCGCAGTGCAAGCTGCAAAAACTGTGGTCGATCGCCTCTTAGAGCGTCAGCGCCAAGACAACAATGGAGTCTATCCCGAAACGATCGCTGTCGTCCTCTGGGGAACCGACAACATCAAGACCTATGGCGAATCACTCGCTCAAGTTCTTTGCATGATTGGCGTGAAACCCATGCCTGATGCCCTCGGTCGCATCAACCGATTGGAATTGATTCCCCTCGAAGAATTGGGTCGTCCTCGCGTGGATGTGGTGGTTAACTGCTCAGGTGTATTCCGCGATTTATTCGTGAATCAAATGGACTTGATCGATCGCGCCGTGCGTATGGCAGCCGAAGCTGATGAGCCTTTGGAGATGAACTTTGTCCGCAAACATGCGATCGCCCAAGCCGAAGAATTTGGCTTAACCATCAATCAAGCTGCTACTCGCGTCTTCAGTAACTCATCGGGTTCCTATTCCTCCAACGTTAACCTCGCTGTAGAAAACAGTACATGGGAAAACGAAGAAGAATTGCAACAGATGTATCTATCCCGCAAGTCCTTCGCCTTTGGTGGCAATGTCAGCAACACCCAACAGCGTCAGCTTTACGAAGCCTCACTGAAGACCGTTGACATGACCTTCCAAAACTTGGACTCTTCCGAAATCAGTCTTACCGATGTCTCCCACTACTTCGACTCTGACCCCACCAAGCTCGTTGGCAGTCTTCGTAAAGATGGCAAAAAACCTGCCTCCTTCATCGCGGATACCACCACCGCTAATGCACAAGTTCGCACTCTAACCGAGACAGTTCGCCTCGATACCCGCACCAAGATTCTCAATCCAAAATGGTATGAGGGAATGCTCAAGAGTGGTTACGAAGGTGTGCGCGAAATATCGAAGCGTCTGGTGAACACGATGGGCTGGTCAGCAACGGCTGGAGCTGTGGATAACTGGGTTTACGAAGATGTCAATGATGTCTATGTGAATGATAAAGAGATGTGCGATCGCCTCAAAAATCTCAACCCCAACTCGTTCCGTAAGATTGTCGGTACTCTTCTAGAAGTCAATGGTCGCGGCTATTGGGAAACCAGTGAAGAGAATCTGGATAGATTGCGTGAGCTATATCAAGAACTCGAAGACCGCATTGAAGGTGTCGAATAGTTTTTGATTTCGTAAAATACAATAATCAGGTGGGGCAACTTATTTGCTTCACCTGTTAGTTTTTAAGATTTAGTTAGTGCAAGATTATGTTACAAGCTGTCAGAATTGAAGGTCTACGCTCTCTTACTGATACAGGTTTTATTGATATTAAACCTTTAACTATTCTTGTCGGAGAAAATAGTTCAGGCAAGAGTACTTTTTTGCGATTTTTTCCTCTTCTTAGACAGAGTCTAGAAGCAAACACATCTGGTCCCATTCTTTGGAGTGGGTTTGTTGATTTTGGGACATATCAAGAAGCACGTCATAATTACAATGATTCTAGTAGTGGCATAAACTTTCATTTTAAATTTCGTCTAGAAAAATTAAAAGATTCAGAAGACGAGATAACAGATATTTTTTCCCAAAGAGAATCTTTTTTCCATCGCTCTATCCTTAGGGAAAATAGTATTGATATTAATTTAATGCTAGGACTATCTGAAAGTATTAAAGAAACTACTAGAATTAGCAAAATCGAATATAAAATTAATGACTCAAAGATAACAATAGAAATCGCTGAGAATCTTCAAATATCCAAATTTGAAGTAAACTCACTTAATATTCTAGATTTTGGGATAAATTTTATTGCTACAAGCATTAGTAGCCGATCAATGATTCCAACAATTGTAGAATTTAAAGATAAAAAAGATGATATAGATTTAGAATATCGAAATTTATTTTTTAGAAAATTCGCAAGTGACATTTTCAAGAGGCTTCAAGGAAAAATAAAAATATTATCTAAAATCCGATCTGATGAAAAAGTAAATAGCTTTGCAGCTTATTTTTGTCAGGGTATTGGTAGTTCCATTGATATTCTCAATATATTAAAGCGCTTTCCCATAAGCAAAAGCTGGCAAAACAAGACAGCAATGTGGGAAATAGATAATCAAGAATTTCAAGAAATTAGAGACTTGATTATAGCGATAAATATACCGTATTTACTCGAAGATTCTGATAGATATATCTCTAATTTAGCAAAATATATAAGTTATGTTGGTCCTGCTAGAGTCACTGCGGAACAGAGATCTCAAAGAGTCAATGAATTTTCTGTAAGTGAGATAGATCCCCAAGGTCGAAATTTATCATTGTTTCTAAGAAATTTAGACGAACCTAAAAAGCAAGATTTTGATGATTGGACATCTAATTATTTTGGATTTAAAACGGTTATTCGTACTAATTTAGGACATATTACTCTTAATATATTTTTTAAAGATAGCCAACAAGAAGTTAATATTGCGGATATTGGTTTTGGATTTTCCCAAATGTTGCCAATTATCACACAGCTTTGGTTGTTAAGTCAGAAAAACAAAAACTTACAAAACACCAATAATTTACCAATTATATTTGCAATTGAGCAGCCTGAATTACATTTACATCCACGAATGCAGAAAGTTTTAACTGATGTTCTTGTATCAACAGTTCAAGCCGCTAAAGATAACAATATAGATTTAAGACTATTAATAGAGACACATAGTCAAGTTTTAGTCAATCAAGTAGGAAATTTAATTTACAAACATAGGTTAAATTCTGAGGATGTCAACATTGTTGTATTTGAAAAATTTCCTGAAGAAAATAGCTCAAGGGTTAAACGAGCTTTTTATAATTCAGAAGGATATCTCGAAGATTGGCCCATAGGTTTTTTTGATCCAGGAGTGAAGTAAATGCTGATTTGGATAAAAGATGAATCTATAGCGGATCTTACAACTGGCTCTAATCAAACTATCCTAGCTTTGGAGCATTTAGCAACTGCTTATAGAGAAGGAAAACATATCATTGCAGGAAACAGAAATACACTTGAGACAATTGTTTCTAGTGACAATATTAATGATAAAACTAAGGCGGTTTATAATAGCCTAATTTCTAATGCAACTGAATTATGGAATATTCGGAATAAATTATCTGCCTATATTGAGGTAATAGGAAAAGAAATCAATGCAGAAATAGATACATCAACTGATAAATATATTATTAGATTACCAATTACCTTTTTTCGTGACTCATGTAATATACAAAAAACTTTACTTCTTTGCGAAAATTTAAGTGATGCGGAGTTTTACAGGTTTATTGGAACAGCTTATAAACATCATATTTCTGTAGAGAGGTATCTATCTATAGATTTTGAAGCCTTACTTGGTGGCGGAGGAACTACAGCCTCAGTGTATGAGCAGAAGTCTCGTGCTAAATCGGAAGAATCTAGATTATTACTTTGTCTACTTGATAGCGATAAATCAGCACCAAACTCTTCTCAAGGTAGTACGGCAAATAACGTAATCCGAATACATGAAAGATTCCTCAAACCAACGCTCAGATACTATGTCATTAATGCAAGAGAAATAGAAAATATTATTCCCTTTAAATATCTAGAAGAAGTTTTTGCTTTAAATAGAGAATATCTAGAATCAATTAAATCTATAGGTAACATTTTTTCTGATCCTAATCTTGAAGAAGCATATCTATTCTTAGATATTAAAGAAGGTACTTTTTTTAACGAAATTATTCATAATGTAAAAAACCCTTTAGATAAGAATTTCTGGAAACAAATATCTCGACTGATTCCGACCTGTGAAATGATATGTATTGACAATTGGATTTGCCATAAACCACCAGAAAAAAATCAGAAAAAATGCGCCTGTTTAGTCTCATCAGAATTGAGCAAATCTACTTTAGAGCAAGTTGTTGATTGGATAGAAAACAACAAAAAAGATAAGTTAGCACGAGAAGTTTGGACTAAATTATCAGTTAAACAAAAGGAGGAGTGGATGTCTTTAGGTTCACTTATCGTTAGTTGGTGTGCTACTTTATCCCGATCATTTTCTAGTTAATTATCCTATTGAGAGAATCATGTTACAAAAATTGAAGACCCAAAATTATAGAAATATACATATATTCAATGATATGTTTCTAGACAAATTAAATATATTCATCGGCTCAAACGGCTCTGGCAAAACAAACCTAATCGATCTAATCACATTTATCCGCGATGCCCTGACATTGCCAGACAGCGAAGCAATGGGCATTTCTAAACTAGATAAAGCCTACTTTAGATCGCGCAAAGACTTTTTAGATAAATGGATGCGTCAAGATAAAAGAGGAATGATTAGATTCGAGTTTTATTTTGACTATCCCGAACTACATGATCGATTTAGTTCAGAACCTAAAAAATTACTTTTACTATCTCTAGTACTATTCATCGACACAAAAGGTAATCCCCATCTTAGCTACGAATCATTAGCCTCCATAAGTGAAAATCTTTTACTTACAGACCAACATTTTTTCTATTATCAATGTTTTGATCACTACAACGATCTTCAAAATCCACCCGACAAAGAGGGTGAAGTATTTGTCTTTACCGACAATCAGAAAAAGAATCTAGAACCAGTCAACATCAGCAAAATACCATCAGATAGACTGCTGCTAGAAAGCATTACCTCTGTACTAGAAACAACAGATATTGCACCGAGCAAAGCTCCCATCTATGCAATTCGTCGATTCTTAATAGAACGCATTTCCTCATGGCATTTTTACAACGCTAACGCAATGAATATTCAAGCCATTAGAGAAGCTGAACCAAAAGCTGGACAAAGTGATATTTACGTCAGCCTATCAGGTGAAAATCTTGCCTTAGTCCTGCATAACCTTATTAACGACAGCATTGATTTTGAAGAAGAAATCAACCGAGCCGCAAAAGCCATCCGTCCAGACTCTCAGAAAATTAGAACAGCATTAACAGGCTTGTTATCGCTTACCGTGCAATGGAAAGTATCAGGAATAGCCGAACCCTTTAGACTCGATGAGCTATCAGATGGAACCGTAAGAATGCTCTGTTGGGCGACAATATTGCGATCGCACAAATTGCCCTCCCTCATCGTCATCGAAGAACCCGAAGTTGGCATTCATCCCGCTTGGCTAAAAGTTCTCGCTGAATGGATTAAATTAGCATCTGAGCGAACCCAAGTAATCATTACTACCCACAGCCCCGACTTACTCGACTGCTTCACAGATCGCCTCGAAAACGTCTACGTCTTTAACCAAAAACAAGGCGATCCCCATCATTTTGTCATCGATCGCCTATCACGCGATCGCTTTCAATCACTACTAGACGAAGGTTGGGAACTAGGCGACATCTATCGAGTTGGCGATCCCACATTAGGAGGTTGGCCGTGGTAGTTTGGCTATTTGCAAGTGCAGGACATTCCGAAATTAGAGCGCTTCCCGAATTCCTAAACAAAAACTTTCCACAACTTACTTTTGTACGGAAATTTCCCATTAGCCGCAAACCTGCCCCAAAATTACGCAGCGATCGCGTTCCCACTCTTGCCCATCAAGGAGCTTCAGGCTATGGCTTAGCTAAATGTATCACTCAAGTCCTCAAAGATACATTTTATAAGGGCGATGAGGTTTGCGATCTCATTCTAGTAATTGATGACTTAGATTGTTGCGATCGAGTTCAAAGAACGCAACTATTTATAGAATCAGTTGAAAGAGCGGTTACAGAATTACAAACATCGCACAGGTTTACAGTTGAGCAAATTGCAAAAATCACAGATACCCCTCGACATATAGCTTTTGCCGTTCCCGAAATTGAATCTTGGATCATTGCCGACTGGAACAATACCATCGCCAGTAACAGTTCTAAATTTCGGACGAGAGAAGTAGTAATGAAGCGATACCTTCAAACCAAAGGTATCCCATGTGACAGCCCTGAATCCTTTGGAGAACTAGATCCCATAAAGCAAGCCTGTAAAGAAAAACTATCAGAAATCTTAATTGAATCTTCTCGGCTTAACTTTGAGCAAACTTCAGTATATGGATTGGAAATTTATTCAAAAGCTTTGGATACGCCCGAAATGCTTCGCAACCTTGATATTCAGACTGTCAGTGCTAAATGCCCCTATTTCCGAAATTTATGCAATTATCTTAATGTGTTTAGTCAAAATAGATGACGCTCGTTAGCGATCGCTGTTTGATGAGGGAAATAGGCGATCGGGTTTTGTGGGTGATGAGGGGAGATCGCTGTTTGATTTTAGGAAATAGGCGATCATGTTTGGTGGACGGTGAGAGGCGATCGCTGTTGGAGATGAAAAATAGGCGATCAGGTTGTATGGGTGATGAGGGGCGATCGCTGTTTGATTGGGAAATAGGCGATCAGGTTTGTGGTAGTGAATGGCGCTCGTTGTTTGATTTTAAACAACCTCACTCAAAGCGTTACGAATCACCTCATCACTTACACCATGACGCTTTAAACTCTCAATAAATATAGAAACAGAGTCTCCATCCAGTCTCTCAAGATCAGCCCGAAGCCCCTGCCCAATATAAGCACGAACTAAAGGCTGATATCCAGAAAATCCTAATAATGGTGCAACTTTTTTCAAATCTTCAATTACATCTTCAGGAATACGGATTGTCACCGTTGCCATCGGACGATTTCGATCCAATCGTTTTTTTAAAGCTTCAGTTTTCATAATATTCATGCTCCTTGCGTGTTGCTTTTCTTGCAGAAATAATCCGAACTAAATCGTTCTCCCGTTCAACATAAACAACGTAAAGAAGATTCCATCGTTTATCTAAGCCAATCACAGCGTCTCTCTCTTCATCATTACGACTTGCATCAACTACCACTAAAAATGGATCAAAAAAGGCTTCAGTAGCTTGCTGAAATGTCACACCATCATGATTAATAGGATTAATTCGAGCCTTCTCCTCATTCCAAACAAATTTAATCCCGTTCAGTACAAAATGCACGTCCATACCATATATTTTAGCCAAAGCGTATTTACGTTGTCAATACAAGTTCATCCCAAAATTCTGTGCTGCAGGCGATCGCTCTTTGATTTGAGGGAATAGGCGATCGGGTTTTGGGGGTGATGAAGGGGCGATCGCTGTTTTGATGATGAAGGAATAGGCGATCGGATTTTGTGGGTGTTGAGGGGCGATCATTGTTTGATTTTGGGAGAATAGGCGATCGGGTTTTGTGGGTGGTGTGGGGCGATCAGTTTTACCTCAATGTTAAAATCAGAGTGGCATTATTATCTACAAGCCAATGACTGAACAAATTACAATTCAAGACATTTATGCACTATTCCGCGAAAGCGAACAGCAACGCCAAGAATATCAGCGTATCGCCGAACAGGAAATGGCAGATCTTCGTAAAATTGTTGCCCAAACCAATAAACAAGTAGGAGGATTAACTAGTCGATGGGGAGAATTTGTAGAGAACTTAATCAAACCCGCCGCCGCAAAATTGTTTAAAGAACAAGGCATAGATGTGCATCACACTGCCTTACGAGTTGATGCACAAGATGAAAAAGGTTCCATTGAAATCGATATTCTTGTAGAAAACACTAATGAAGTCGTAGCGATCGAAGTGAAATCTCATTTGGAAGTCCGAGATATAAAACGTTTTTTGCAAACACTAGAACGATTTAAAGAAGCATTTCCCAAATATCAAAACTACAAACTCTATGGAGCCGTAGCAGGAATAAAAATAGATGAAAGATCAGATCTCTTTGCAACACAGGAAGGACTATTTGTAATCGCCCCCGCAGGAGATTCAGTCATTATTGCCAACAGCCAAATTCTTGAACCAAGAATTTGGTAGTTCAATTACTTTTATCAAATAGCGATCGCTGTTTGATTGAGGGAAAAGGCGATCGGGTTTTATGGGTAGTGAGGGTGTTTGATGTGGGGAATAGGCGATCGGGTATTGGGTGATGAGGGTGCGATCGCTGTTTTGTTATTGGGAAATAGGCGATCGGGTTTTGTGGGTGTTGCGGAGCGATCGCTGTTTGATTTTGGAATTTAGGCGATCGGGTTTATGGGTGTTCGGAGGGGCGATCGCTGTTTGGTGATGAGGGAA
This sequence comes from Pseudanabaena sp. M53BS1SP1A06MG, assembly GCA_020404105.1. GTDB lineage: Bacteria > Cyanobacteriota > Cyanobacteriia > Pseudanabaenales > Pseudanabaenaceae > Pseudanabaena > Pseudanabaena mucicola_A. The sequence continues at coordinate 40,020 of JADBWH010000083.1, forward strand.
AGGCGATCGGGTTTTGTGAGTGTGAGTGGCGATCACTATATTTTTATGAAATTTGATAATTTTGCGATCGCTAAAGACGCTAAATTTAGCAAAGCAGCCTAATTTTTAGCTTAGATAATGGAAATACTTACCGACTACCAAAATCGCCAAATTAGGCTAACCGAAGAACGCTTACAACACATTCTCGATCATCCAGAAATGGTAGATATGAGATCCCAACTAGAAATAGTGCTACAAACCCCTGAAGTTGTAAGACAATCAAGATCGGATAGTAAAGTGTACTTGTATTATCGTTTTTACGAACAAACAATAGTTGGGGCAAAATGGTTATGTGTTGTAATAAAAGATAACTCTAACGATGCCTTTGTAATTACAGCATATCTTACAGACAAACTAAAACAAGGATTAGAACTATGGCGCAATTTGTAAAGATTTGGTTCGATCCAGAAGCTGACTTTCTAGAAGTTCGCTTCTCAGATGAATTGGGCTATATGCGAGAAACCGAAAACGACGACCTAATGGAGCGAGTAAATATTAATGGTCAAGTAATTGGCTTTTCTATTTTTCAAGTCAGCACACTTCCCAAAGACAAGCCATTATTTGCTCAATTGGCAGCAGTTTCTAGTTAATCACTAATATGGGCGATCGCTGTTTGATGTGGGGAATAGGTGATCGGGTTTTGTGGGTGGTGAGTGTGCGATCGCTTTTTGATTTGAGATTTAGGCGATCGGGTTGTATGGGTGATGAGGGGCGATCGCTTGACTGGATATCGTACAATCTTAAATAACTTGAAATTGACTAAAATAACAATAGTCACTCAAAACACATTATGCCTAATTATTTGACTGTTGCTGAAGCTCAGCAACAATTACCAGCGCTATCTAAGAACCTCAAAGATCCAGCGATTATCACGCAAGACGGTAAACCTGTAATTGTTGCTTTGAGTATGCAACAGTTCGCTTCCTTGGTGGAAACAATGGAGATTTTAAGCGATCGCGAGTTTATGGCAGATTTGAGAGAAGGTATTCGACAAGCAAATTTAGGACAAACGGTTAGTTTAGAAGCCTTGAAATTAGAGTTGGGTTTCTAATACTGCTATGGAATATAGGATTATTTTTTCTGTTCAAGCGCAGAAGCTGTTTACTGCAATCAAGGATCGGCGCGAACAAAGCGTGATTTTGAGAAGGATTGAGAAACTCAAGGATGAACCAGAAAAACAAGGTAAGGCTTTATCTGAAGAACTATTGGGCTATCGTAGTATTCGGTCTGTGGGACAGCGTTATCGGATTATTTATCGAATTGAACAAGATCGAGTAGTGGTAGTTATCGTGGGTGTGGGAAGACGTAAGGAAGGTGATAAACGAGATGTCTATGCTGTTACACAAGATTTGATTTCAGATCTAGAAATCGATTTAGAAGATGACGAATACTGATATGGTTATCGCTGTTTGATTTGAGAGAATAGGCGATCGGGTTTATGGTGATGAGGGGTGATCGCTGTTTTGGTTGAGGGAATAAGCGATCGGGTTTTGTGGGTGATGAAGTGGCGATCGCTGTTTGATTTGGGAAATAGGCGATCGGGTTTTACTGGTAGTGAGGGGCGATCGCTGTTTGATTTTGGGAAATAGGCGATCGGGTTTTGTGGGTGATGATGGGGCGATCGCTGTTTGATGTTGTGGGAATAGGCGATCGGGTTTGCGGGTGTTGAGAGTGCGATCGCTTTTTGGTTTGAGATTTAGGCGATCGGGTTGTATGGGTGATGAGGGGCGATCAGTTATAATTATGATTAATCAAGTAAGTTATATTGACTGCTATGACTAACGCATTACAATACATCTGTGATTCAGAAGGGCAAACGGTTTCTGTAGTTGTCCCCATTTCCTTTTGGCAAGAACTAATGGCAGAGAGAGAAACAGCCTATTTACTCAGTAGTCCAGCCATGAAAGAAAGACTGCTTGCAGCCAGAAAACGTCAAGATGGAATCTCTTTGGATTCAGCCTGTGAAAAACTTGGAATTTGATGCAGATGCTTTTGAGGACTTAGCTTGGTGGATTGAAAATGATCGGAAAAAAGCATTAAAAATTATCAAACTGATTCGTGAAGTTCAACGTAATCCATTTGAAGGCACAGGACAACCTGAATCATTAAAACACGATCTATCTGGTTGTTGGTCGCGCCGTATTGATCAAGAACATCGTCTAGTTTATGAAGTCTTAGACGATAAAATCAGAATTCTCGCCTGCCGCTTTCACTACTAAATTATTGTTGCTTGATGTGGGAAATATGCGATCGGGTTTTATGGGTGGTGAGGTGCGATCGCTGTTTGACGGGGAAATGGGCGATCGGGTGTTGTGGGTGTTGTGGGGCGATGCTGTTTGATGTGGAGATTTAGGAGATCGGGTTTTGTGCGTGATGAGAGGTGATCGCTGTTGGATTTGAGATTTAGGAGATCGGGTTTTGGTTTGGGGATGGGCATCGCTGTTGGATTTGAGGGAATAGGCGCTCAGTTTTGTGGGTGGCGAGGGACGATCGCTGTTTGATGTTGAGGGAATTGGCGATCGGGCTTTGTGGGTGGTGAAGAGGCGATCGATGTTTAATTTGAGGAAATAGGCGATCGGGTCTTGGTGGTGTGTGGCGATCGCTATCCAACAATGTATCAGATATGCTAGAAATGTAGCTGTAGACTATAAACTTTACTAAGACTTATGGATACTCACCAAGAAACCGAATATGTCCTGAGCAGCCCGCTCTTAATGCAACAGATCAGGAAGTTCAAACATAATTCTAAAAAATCGAACCCTAGCCAAGCAAATCTCTCTCTCGATTTCGACTACATCCTAAAAAATCCAGAACTAATTACACAAATTCAATTACTAATAGAAGCCCACAAACAGAAGCATCATGCGCTCAGTCGTATTTCATGAAGACACACTGCAAACATACGAATATTTGAGAGAAACTAATAAACCCATTCACAAAAAACTGTTCAATATTCTCAAAGAAATGCAAAAAGGCGATCCCACTCAGGGGACTGGAAAACCTGAAGCATTGAACCATGAATTAACTGGATATTACTCGCGGCGCATATCTGACAAGGATCGGCTAGTTTATAGCTTTGATGACGAAAATATATACATCATCGCTATCGGTGGGCATTACGAAGCATAGACTAAACAGTAATTGCGATCGCTGTTTGATTTGAGAAAATAGGCGATCGGGTTTATGGGGGATGAGGGGCGATCGCTGTCTGTTTGGGAATAGGCGATCGGGTTTTATGGGTGATGGGGGCGATCGCTGTTTGATGAGGGAGAATAGGCGATCTGGTTTTGTGGATGATGAGGGGCGATCGGCTCAAAAACTTAACTGGTATAATGTTAAAAAGGCTATGTCGATCTAAATTTAGTTATGTGTATATACCATGAATACATTAGACAAATTAGAGCTACTTAGTGCAAATTGCAGCGATCGCAATGAGTTAGATCGGATTCTGAGTCAATTGCTCAGTGTCATGTTAAATCGTCATCGGCAGAAACTAGCTGTTTATGAGCGTGATATTAGTAAGTTTGAACAGAACTACGGTCTTGATTCTCTTCAGTTTCAAGAACAATTTGAATCAGGAAGGTTAGGGGATGAGATGAATTTGTTTGAGTGGTTTAGTTTATGTGAGTTGCGAAAGGATCTCTTGCTTAAGATTAGTAAGCTAGAGCAAGCATTGTGATGATTGCTGAAGATTATCTAGCTTTGATAAATTCATTTCCAGACGGCACTTATTTCCTTTCCATTTCAGTAACTGCTTCTTGAAAACTAAGAGGCTTTTCATCCTTGACTTCTAGTATGGCATTGACAAGTCCTAAATCCTCAACTGACAATCTGCCTCTAATTGGCTCAAATTCATCTTCTAAGAGCCATAGCTGAGCTTCTTCATAGTTTTTGCTAGTTTGCACAACTCGATAATTTTCTACAGGATCGCAAATATGACAGATACCCATACGATCACCCATAAGCATTAATAAATATGGTGGTGATTGCATCGGATCGATCCATGCCTCCAAAAAATTCCAGTCATCCTTCACTGGGTTTGGTGCAGGGGATAACGTGATACCGACATTGTTCATAACTTCAGATATTTTTGTTTCCAAGTATAAGCGATCGCAATCTTCGACCATCAGTTTTTCGTATATGGCGATCGCTTGGTTAGATATCGTACAATCTTAATAACTTAGATAAAACACTATGCTTAATTATTTGGTGATCGCTGAAGCATAGGAATAATTACCAGCACTATCTAAAAAATTCAGAGATCGCGAGTTTATGGCAGATTTGCGAGAAGGTATCCGACAAGCAGATTTAGGTCAGACGATTAGTTTAGAAGCCTTGAAATTAGAGTTGGGATTTTAAAAATGAGTAAGGAAAATGATGACTTGACTGGATTCTGGTGGATTCCTTCAAATCCTGCTAATAAGCTAGCAGGAATCTTTAGATACTCAAAAGACAATGGAATGAATCTTAATCTAATTGGCTCTTTCATTGATGAGCAGACTATCACCGATGTCGGTACTAAGTATCCTGTTATTTTTGGAGCTACCAATAATAAGGAAATTACCTTAATCAACTGTTCTGTTACAGAGTCAAGCTTTAGTACATCAGGTTTTTCAAGTTTAAAATGCCGCGTAGACAAAGTATTTATTGGCGCACACTTATCTTTTCCTGAAGAAAATTTGTTCTACAAGGTTGAAGTTGAATATACATATTTAACCGACTGGATTGGAGAAATACAATTTTCAACTTCAAATATTTCTAGAGAAAAATACCAAGAATATCAAGTAACGTATCATATTCCGAATGCGTATGCTTTTGTATCAAAATCAGCACGCTTAAAGCTTAACTTTGCTCTGGACGGTAAAACTAGTTTATTCAGAACAAATATATCTAAAAAAATAACATTAGAGATTGAAGTAGAGAATGATTTGAAATTCGAGGAGTTCATTACTCGATTTGTCTACCCATTACAAAATTTTCTTACATTTGTGACTGGGAAACTTAATGCCTTGGAAAGAATAGATGTTTATTCTAGACAAAAAAATACTATTTTTTATCAGAATCAAAATATTTCGCTACCAATTCAAGTTATAGATAATCAAATCTATCATGGAGAAGAGCGCAAAGAAAACTTTCAACTTTCAAATGTTTTATTTAGCTTTCAATATGTCAAAGATAAATTTGGTGAAATAATTAATAAATGGATCGAAAACCATGAACACTTTGAAGCAACCTGCAATCTTTACTTTGGCATTCAATATCAGAATCAACTGTACTTAGAACAAAAGTTTCTGAGTATTGCCCAAGCTGTTGAGAGTTTTCATAGGCATTCACTAAAATACAAGATAATGGTTCTCCCAAAAGATGAACATAAAAAGAAAATAAATGCAATTCTTTCTAGTATTCCAGAAGAGCATAAAGACTGGCTGAAACAAAAGCTTTCATTTAGCAATGAACCAAGCCTTCATGATAGGTTGAGCGAATTAATTGAAACTGTCAAAGAAAGTATTGAACCATTGTTTGGTGACATTAATTCATTTATAAAGAAAGTCAAAGACACAAGAAACTACCTTACTCATTATGATCGCTCTGGCAAGAAAAAAGCTATTGAAGGATTAGAATTGTTTTGGCTTATTCAAGGAATGTCTTTTCTTCTCCAAGCGCTGTTTCTTTCTGAACTGGAATTCTCTTGTGAAGATATTAAAATCTTTATATCTAAAGATCCGATGTTTACCCTCGTTCGAGATAATCTTAGGACTGAGGTTATAGAATTAGGACTTACGCAGAAATTGATTAAGACTTCACCGCTAGCCCCTCTCCCACAGGAAAAGAGAATAAGAAAAAATAGAATTTTACGTCCCTTCTTCCGCAAGAGAAGAGGGTGGATGATGAGAAGGATTTTTATTTTGCGTAAGCTCAAAGAGTAACTGAAGTAACTATTTGAATTAAAAAGAACAAACAATTGTAACGATTAAATTATAGATATAGATACGAGAAGGTATATCACTGTTAGTTTCTGGCTTTGAGAAAGGCATATATCAAATTTTATGAAAACAAATTATAGATAAGTTTGCGATATGAAAATCAATAGTTTTAATTTTAGAAATAATAGCCAGAATTGGCATCTAGAGAAAACTAACTTTGATAACTTAAACCTATTAATTGGTGCTTCTGGAGTTGGCAAAACTAGAATTCTTAAAGCACTTTATTTAATCTGTAACGTTTCTCAAGGCGAAGTCCAAATGTTAGAAGATGTAGAATGGTCTATTGACTTTTCTCATTTAGGACAAAGGTATAGATGGGAGCTAAAAGCATTAAACCCAACTGAAAAAACTTTTTCTAGTGAGCAAAATCACTCTGAGATTGCAGAAGAAAAACTCATTAAATTTGCAGATGGTAACGAACCTACAGAAATTCTGCATCGCACTAAAACAGAATCTACATTAAATAAAAGTCAGATACCAAAACTTAAAAGAACTGAAAGTGCAATTACTCTTCTCACTGAAGAAGAATCTATAGCCCCAATAGCCGATGCATTCAAAAGATTTATTTTCAATGAAACACTTCAAAATGTAGAAATGTCTCTGAGTTTAGATCCTAGTAGCATAATTTTATCATTACCCTTAAATGCTCAACTAAAATTAATAAATACCGATCAAGCTGCTTATTCCAAAGCTCTAGAGATATTCAAAGAAACTTCTATACATTTCGCGACAATACTTAAAGCTTACTACCTAAAAAAATATTTTCCACAAATGTTCGACGAGATAAAAGAAGCTTATATTGAGATTTTCCCCAGTGTAAAAGATATCAGAATTACCGTAAATAAACAGTCAGATAAAAATTATAATCTTCTCCTTGAAATTCAAGAACACGGCTCAGAAAACTGGATTCCTCAATATCGAATCTCCTCTGGTATGTACGTTACCCTAACCTATTTGATAGAAATAACATCCGCTCCTGAAGGATCAGTATTTGTCGTCGATGAATTTGAGAATAGTTTAGGCATTAACTGCATGCCCCAGTTAACAGATTTTATTCTAGACAAATCACCTAATCTACAATTTATTCTGACCAGCCATCATCCCTATATCATCAATAACATCCCTTGGAAGACTTGGCAGTTAGTGAGCAGAACCAACGGCACAATAAGAACGAGAAAAGCTCTAGATATTCCTGAACTCAATACAGCATCTAGCTTAGACAAGTTCACACAACTCATTAATTTACTCGAACATGAGGAAGAAACTGCGTGAATCTTTTGTTCTTAGTTGAAGGAGGCAAAACAGAACCGAAAGTTTACAAAGCTTGGCTATCGCATCTATTCCCGCAGATCAACTTTGTAAATAGACCTGAAGATATGAACACTAACTCATGCCGAATCATTGCGGGCAATGGCTATCCCAACATGGTGAGCGCTCCAAAAATATTGGGAGGACGCTCCCGATTAGAAGAATGTTTACTAGATATCAAAGATTACAGGAATGTAGATCATTTCTTCATTTGTGTAGATTCAGAAGATGATCCTTATCAATCTAGATTCGATGAAATTCACAACAAACTGGAAGACTTCAAAACCAAACTGGGTATAGATCAAACTCAAGCTACAGAATTTCATATCATCGTTCAAAATTGTTGTCTTGAAACTTGGGCGTTAGGCAATGCCGATATTGCTGCTCAATACCCAGCCAAAGGCAATTCCGACTTTTTCTCAGTTTTTCAGCCTTACTATGACGTTCTCACCAACGATCCCGAATTAATGGGTTGTCCGCCTGAATATATTACAAAATCCAGATTTCACGAAAAATATCTCAAGCAATATTTGCGAGAATTTGGCTTGTTTTACAAAAAAGAAAGACCAAAAACCCTTGAAGATAAGACATATCTTGATGCTCTGATCAAAAGATGTAGATCAACCAATCAATTATCTAGCCTGAAGTACTTATTGGATATCTGGGACAAGATGTAGAAAAGGCGATCGTTGTTTGATTTTGAGATTTAGGCGATCGGGTTTGTGGATGATGAGGTGGCGATCGCTGTTTAGTTTTGGGGAATTAGGTAATCGGGTTTGTTTTTGTTGACGGGCGATCGCTATTTGATGTGGGTAATAGGCGATCGGGTTTTGGGTGATGAGGGGCGATCGCTGTTTGATTTGAGAAGATAGGCGATAAATATTATGAACCATCAAAGAAATTGCGATCGCAAAGAAAGATCAGTTATCATTAAATTAGATCCGAATTAAGTGCTTTGACAACTATGATCGAGCTAAAAAATATCCATTCCCTGAGCGACTTCAAGCGCAACGCCAAAGAATTTATTGAACGCATTAAATCAACACAATCGCCTATGGTTCTAACCGTTAACGGTAAAGCTGAAGTCGTTGTCCAAGATGCTCATGCTTTTCAAGCAATATGCGATCGGGCAGAGCAAGCCGAAGCTGAACTTCGCGCACTGAAACTTGCAACACTACAACAAGACATTAACCTCGGAATTGCACAACTCAAAAATGGTGACTACACCGAATACGATTCAGACACATTACCTAATCTATTAGAAAACATTAAAAATCGTGGTCAAAAACGCTTAGCTCATCAAAATGAATCGATTTAAGATATCCTGACAAGCAGATCGTGACCTTGAGGATATGTGGGTATATCTTGCTCAAAATGATTCCCTAACAGCCGATTTATTACTTGCAAAAGTCCTTGACAAGTTTCCTATGCTTGCACAGTTCCCTGAGATGGGTAGAAGCAGAAAAGAGCTTTCAGAAGAACTGCGTAGTTTTCCAGTTAAGCCATACATTATCTTCTATAAAAACATGGAAACCCACTTTGAAATTGTGCGTATTCCGCATCACTCTAGAGATATTGAAAATCAGTTCTAATGCTTGACTAGAAGTCAAGTGCTTATTTTGATGGAAAGAAATGGCGATCGCTGTTTGATTTGAGAAGATAGGCGATCGGGTCTGTGGGTGGTGAGGGTGCGATCATTGTCATTACCAATGCTCTATAACCAAACCATCCACATAATCAAAATCTGAATCATCAGTCACAAGCACCCAACCCCGTTCTAAACACAGACATCATTCTTCGGAATTGGTCGTCCCTTTCGCTTCAAAGCCAAACTAGTTTGTGAATAAACAACCGCCGTTTTTCTCTCAATCGGAACAACTACACAAGCCTCTATAAATTCTAAATAGCGAGGTAAATTTTTTAATGCGCGAGTGGAGTTCTCAGCACCAAACAATAACTCTCCCGCCACAATCGCCGACAAGAATATTTCTGGCAACGCCAAAACTCTTGAGACAACTTCAGGATCGCCATTCAAAAAACGTACCGCAACGGAAGTATCTAGCGCAACTTCACCACTCATTCATATCCACCTGACGGCAATCCGATCTAATTACGTTCCGCAAATCATCAGCTTCAGCATCACTCAAAATACCTGCAAATTTGGCTAAAGGATGATGAATACGTGTCGTCTTAACCCGATGTAAAAAATCTAAAACTACTTTTACTAACTCATCTGGAACCTCTGTAAGTTCTTGGATAAGCTGCTCACGACTAGTCATATATTTGCCCCTCTTTAGCAAATTTGTCGCTAATACTATAACGAATCAGCATCAAAATGAAATATCCATAATTCATGCGATCGCTGTTTGATGTTGTGGGAATAGGCGATCGGGTTTGTGGGAGGTGAGGGGCGATCGCTTTTATTGAAATTTCATTTATTATGATTTTTATTTTTGGTTAGTTGCAACTAAATCCCTAAAAACTATAGATAAATAAAATAAAAAATTTAGCTTCAGCTTTGCCCAGATAGCTTTGGATCTTGCGGATAAAAAATGTCCCACCAAAGTTAGCTGAGCGAAGTCAAAGCTAACTTTGACTGAGCCGAGTCGAAGCCAAAGGTACTTTAACTAATAGCAAGTCCCTTACACCGAGGGCTGAGCGAAGTCGAATTCCCTCTAAAAGTTATTCAAAATAACTATAATTGCTAAAAGCTAATTGCTAAAAGCTATAATTACCGAACTGACAAAATTTTTGAATAGTTCTAGGTAATCATTGAGCGTGCCAAAAGTCGGTATTGTCTATAACGACGCAAAGCCAGTTGCTGAGCAGGTAGCATTAGATATGAAATTGTGGCTCGAAAAGCGCAACATCGATACTGTGCTGGCGACGGGAAATGGTGGTATTTTGGGCTATGGTAAGCCAGATGCTCCCGTTTGTCACACTCCAATCGAGAGCTTAGTTCCTTTGGGCTTTGACCGCGACACCATGTTTGTGGTCGCACTGGGAGGTGATGGCACAGTATTGTCAGCTTGTCGCCAAATTGCGCCATTGGGTTTACCATTGCTTAACGTTAATACAGGACATATGGGTTTTTTAACGGAAACCTATTTGACGGATTGGGAAGAAGCATTGTCCCAAGTTGTCGAGGGGCTATATGTGGTTGAGCGACGATCAATGATGACAGTGCGGGTTTATGACAGTAAAGGCTTGTTATGGGAAGCTTTGTCACTCAATGAGATGGTATTGCACCGTGAACCCTTGACCAGTATGTGTCATTTTGAGGTACAGATTGGTCGTCATATTCCTGTAGATATTGCGGCAGATGGTGTAATTATTTCTACGCCTACAGGTTCAACAGCCTATGCCCTATCTGCGGGAGGTCCTGTCATTGAACCTGGAATTCCAGTATTTCAGCTTATTCCTATTTGTGCCCACTCCATGGCATCAAGGGCCTTGGTCTTTGCTAATACCGAAAAAACGATCGTTACCCCTGCCAATCGTCATCGTTTAGTATTAGTAGTTGATGGCAATGCTGGATGCTATGTCTATCCTGATTATCGGGTTGAAGTTGAGCGATCGCGCTATCCTGCAAGGTTTATTCGCTTACAAAAGGGGAAATTCTTTAAGGTTTTGCGCGAAAAGTTAGGCTGGGGCTTGCCACATATTTCCAAGCCAACTTCAGACGATTGGGCTTAAAATCACTCAAAGCATATCCAAGAACGCTATGAGTCAAAGTCTTAACTTTGCAAACCAAAATTTGCGTGATCGCTCCTTTAAAGGTAGAAATTTAGTCGGTGCTGACTTTAGTGGTGCTGACCTGCGTGGATGTGACTTTTATCGATCTCAACTTAAATTTGCCAATTTTTCCAATGTGCGGACTGGAAGAAGTCCACGTCAGATTGCGATCACAAATTGCGTTGCGTTTATGATCGCATTGATATTTGCAGGAACAGCATTAATATCGACGATCCTACTGATTACCTTTATCCTGACTTTCATCTTTGGGACTGAAATTGTTAATCGCAATACGATCTATTGGGTTGCCATTATCGCAATTGTGGTCTTTGCCGTTGGTTTTGCGATCGCTTTTACCTGTAACTTTTCCCTCTCTCATACCAAGAGTATTTTTACGGCTACACCTATTTCTCTAATTGTTGCATTTGCATCAGGATATTTCGGTTCAACATTTACGAAAATATTAGTATCTGGTGCTTTCAACGCAATCACCAATTCCATAACATCTAATAGCTTCGCGGCTCTACTCACATTTTTAGCGATCGAGCCATTGCAAATTTTTGGCAGTCTCTACTTATTTCGCCTTTTGATTAATATCTCACGCACAGCCATAGGTACAAAATTCCAATATGCCGATTTGACCAAAGCCTCATTTCACAAGGCAAACTTAGTGAGTTGTGATTTTACTAATGCCATTACCAATGAGGTTAATTGGGAACAAGCTCAGATCACAAAATGTAAGTTATAAAAAACAGGGATTTTCCGCCTCTCTTTTTGTATGTTGATTGTTAATTTGAGATATATCATGCTCTATTTAGCCTGATACCTTTTCTCTAGTATGGCTACAGTTTTGCGATAGTCCATTGCAGCAGCAGATTTGGTGATATGGATTTCGCCTTGGATTGAATTGGTTTCTTTTGCAATCTGTTTGACCGCTTCGGCGATCTCTTCTATATCAACTTTAAAAAACTCTTTGCGCTCATTAACTTTGTTTACACGACGAAGGTGAAACCGCTTATGTAGTAGCTTTGCTAGCTCAGGAGCATTCTGACAAAAAATGATCGCGTGAACTTCAAATGGGAATGATACTGATGCATCTCCCAATTCATTGACTCGATCCATTGGAGGGTGTTTTAAATCCCGTGGCTTTTGTTTGGAGGCTACTCACATTCAAGACCCTGAAAGCCTTTCTAAACTTATTGCTTTACTAACTCTCGCATTATGTTGGGCTTTTTCTTCTGGACTTAGGCTTGCTCAAATCAATCCCCTCAAGCCTAAAAAACATGGTCACTTACCTAAAAGCATTTTTCGTCTTGGTTTTGATTTCCTGTGTCACTTCATCTTTGATCTTCCTCTCAATTCCCAAGCCTTCTTTAACTCTATTAAATTTTTGTCCTGTACTTAAGATTTTTTTATTTGAATTTATTTGGATAGCTTCTGAATATCAATTTAAGCTACTCAGAAGCTATCAATATAGCAATTTTCACTCTTATGTAGAATGCTAGCCATAGGGACGCGGATAGGGCTTTAGCATTGGAGAAGTGCGATAAACAGGAAAGATCTGAACTGTTTGACCACCACGCTTAATATGAATATCAGCAAGTTTTTCTAGGGATTGAAAATAATCTTGATATTTCGCTAAAGGGTCGGGAAATCTTTCATCCTTCATAAATTGCTCAGAACTGATAAACAGAGAAGTCTTGCCGACAAATTCTTGGGCTTTACTCCAATAGGCAAAGCCACGCAGATCGGAGTCAAAGCAGGTCACTTTTTTGCCCAAAGGCTCGATCGCCATGCCGACCTGCCCTGCCACAAAGAAACTATTGCTAAATACAAAATCTGCCTTTTGTAACTCCTCCTTAAGTTTAGGCGAATCCACAAAGGCTTGACGCAATTGCAGGATATCAATCATTTGTGTGGAAGGATCATCTTTGGCTTCCCAAAATCCACCTGCGATCGCCGCATCACCACCTTTTTGAGCAAGCCCCATATGCACATGGAGCAGACCAATCAATAATAGCGGCAAAATCACTATACCCGAGCCCCAAAGCCAATTGCGGATAAATTTTGGTCTCTTGATCTGTATCAATGCAGCTCGTTCGCCTAACAAAAGAGTTGCGCCAAAGAACCCAGGCATATGCCATGAGGGGAGAATTTGGATGAATCCACCCATAAAAGTGAAGCCACAGAAAATTGGCATCGATATGCAGAGAATGAGTAATCGCTTTTGATACAGTAGTTCTAGATCAAGGTTTTCTTTTTCTAGTGCTTCGTTCTGAATCCCTCTAAGTCTGCGATTACTAAACTGCACTAGTTCTCCCAAAGTGCGAAAACTAGTCCACCAAAGAGGAAAACCGAAAGTTGGGAAGAGATAGCCTAAAGCCACTAAAAATGTCACCAGCAATCCTTCAAAGTTATAACCCTGAGATGGCACTGCGCGACCACTCTGAAATCGGAACGACGCAAATTCATGTTGAGCATTCCAGAATAAAACAGGGGAAATTGTGATCGTAAATAGAGTGATAGCTGCCAATGTCCAGATAGAGAATAGGGCGCAGCGATGTCGAGGACTAAGCAAGCAAAATAGCACCAGTCCACCGCCAAGGATCACTCCATGATATTTACCTAAAAAGGCTAGCCCTACCAAAATAGCTATGATTGCGAGGCGGTAAGTCGGTTGATAGGGCTTATCGTCATAAAGATTACTTGATGGGAAAAATTCTGTAGCGGCTACATATAAGCTAGCAGACCAGAAAAACATTAGCGCATTATCTGGCAAGGTGAGAATACCAAAGGCAATCTGAAAAATCGGGATCGTTGTTAAAATCCCTAGAGTCAACGTGGCAGCGCGATCGCCAAATAGCCTTTTACTGGTGAGATAGGAAAAAATTAAGGTTCCTGTATAGAATAAAACGCTACCAATGCGAATGGTAAAGGGCGTAACTGCACCCGTAAGCCATACACCAATTCCTGTGGTTAAAGCTACTAATGGTGGATGATCAAAATAGCTCCAGTCGAGATTTTGGGTGTAGAGATAGTAATATGCTTCGTCAAAGCCTGTATTGAGATAGATAGCGGACGTAGCCCTAAAGAGGAAACCCCACAATAATATGGCGATCGCCCACTTATTAATTTTCACTCTAAATTCCTTTAACTAATGTGCAAATAGTTTTAAAACCCTATCGCTATATTTCCAGCTTGGCTAGAGTCTGCTGTCTTTTTCCCAGTCATTATTAAATCTCAGTACCCTAATTTAATTCTTGTATTAATGCTATCTGTATCAACTCCCAAAAACAAAGTAATATTACTTACGGTCTTCGTCTAGAGATGTATAAAATATGATGCGAATACTGGCATTGGTTCCAGGTGGGACTGGCAATCAGTTACTGTTTTTCCCGACACTGGATACCCTCAAACAACAGTATCCCAATGCCGAAATTGATGTGGTGGTCGAGCCACGGGCGATCGCTACCTATCGAATTAGCCAATCTGTCAATCGCGTACTTAAATTTGATTTTAGCGATCGCAACTCTTTGGCAGATTTTGGCAATTTACTTGGGACAATCCGCGATCGCGAATATGACGCGGCAATTCTTAGCAAACCTAGCTTCTCGATTAATGCTTTGTTATGGCTAAGCGGTATTCCCAAGCGAATTTCCTTTGCAGGAGCAGGTGAATTTTTGCTAACAGATGTGATTCCCGTAGATCCCGAAGAATACATCGCCGTACAGAACCATAACCTGTTGATCGGGCTTGGCATTCAAAAGCCAGCCCCATCGATCAAGGTTAATCTTCCCAAAAATGACTTGGATTGGACATCAGGTGAACAAAAACGCCTTGATATTCAAAAAAGTGGCTTTATCTTGCTAAATTGTGGTGCATTTGCCAACTATCCTGCAGAAAGTTGGGCAGAGATCGCCCAAAGTATTAAAGATAAACTGCCAGATTTGCCAATTGTCGCGATTGATAGTGTCAACAATGCTGATTTACTGAAGCAGTTCACCACGAAATTTCCTAATCTTCTGATTACAAGCCCCACGGATATTGGCAAACTTACTGCCATGATTGCTTCAGCAAATCTATTTATCTGTGCGGAAGGTGATGCAATGCAGTTGGGCGTTGCAGTTGGTACTGCCTTAGTCGCTATTTTAAGTTCGACGATATCCGCATCTGCTTTATTGCCGATTCAAGAAAAAAGAGTGAAATATGTACAGGCTGTAAAGGGACAATCCCTCAAAGATATTCCAGCCCAAACGGTTCTTGCCAAGATTTGGGAAGGTTAAAAATAACAAAGGCTCGATTAGCGAGCCTTTGTTATTTTTAGCAAGGATTTAAAGCTTGATCTCTTCCCAAAAAGGACTATCGTGTTTCGCAGCATAAAGATCGGTATTGCATAAATCTAACTCTTTGAGTTTTCCTGAATTAAAATCTGTTTTTTGCAGGAATGTCCCACAAAGTCTTTTTAGTTATGACAATTCTCAGTATAAAGTGATAAGTCTCAACTTGAGAACATAGCGCATTTCATCGAAAAACTTGGGTAGCCTACCATCCTTATATGAAGGCTTTATATTGACCATATTAGCTCACAGAATAGATACTATAATGTGAGTATGACTCAAAAGCATTCAAGTACCGATTCTATCTGAACCGTAAGAAAAATGTGAATGCTGCTAAAAATATTCTTGCCGCATGGTTTGCGGTGAATGTCTGTGGAGCGACTGTAAGCACTGATATAGAGTAAGTCCGTTCAAGCTGTTGCTATGAAGCAGAAACCTATGTTGCGAGTCTTTGGTTTCCCCGTCGCTTCAGTATGGGGTAGATATCAATTGGAGTTAGACAAAATGAAAAATCAAGACTCTAATTAAGATTAATTTGGGGTTTTTAAATGAATATGTACTTGTGAGTATGCAATTAATGCAGACGGTGGTTAACATAGAGACTCGAGAGGAAACAGGTTTAGGATGATCAGATCGTTAATTTTCAATAGCAGTTCATTACTGGCGATCGCCGCCAATTGTTTACTGATAGCTGGATATGTTCTCGGTGATCTTGCCTTAACAAGCTCCGTGTCAATCGCAGAGACAATAGCCCAAGCCAATTTGACTACCAATAACTGCTCACAACTGACCAATCGGCGCTATGTGACTATCATTAATCGTTCTGCTAATTTATTACCGCAACTACCCAGATATTTAGTACTAGCGGCTATTCCTTGCAACTATCTCAATGGTTCAATGACCTTTTTTGGTGGGTTCGATAATGTCAAAACCTCAGCATTTCGAGCTAATCAACTTCGCGAAAAAGGACTTGATGCCGTCGTTTATTCCTTTAATACTAAAGTCAGTGATATTCCGAGCAACCTACAAGCCGCCGCAGTTTTAGTAGAACTGAATAATGCTCCCAACGTGGTCATACAACAGGTGCAATCAATTACTGGCAAGACTGCAGTTTTAGCAACTTTCAACAATCGCTCTGTGATTGTTAATGCGCCGCTATCGAGTATCCCAGCCGCTAATGAGATCGCATCATTACTTCGCAATCGGGGATATGCAGCTCAGGTTATTAGTGCAGATATTATCACCTCACCAACTGCGGCTCCCATTAATGATACTTCTACACTTTCATTACCAATTAGCACTTCCACAGCCCTCAATAACAACTTAAGTTCTACACGTACTGTTTATCGTGTCCTCGTTCCTAATATTAATGCCAATACCTTGCGACAAATTCGAGCCTCTGCTCCCGATGCCTTCGTGACGATTTTTCGAGGTCAATCCTATATTCAGGTAAGTACATATACCAATCGTGACAATGCTCACCGTGAGCGTGATCGCCTCAATGCTATTTATCAAGGTACGATTTTGCTACGAGATTAAAGAAATCAATTTTGGGACTCTGCTGTATTAAAAACTCAAAATCATTATTAACAATCTATAAAATAAATTTATGGGATTTCGTTCTCTATCCTTAGCCAATCCAATCAACCCAGAGTTGCCAACCTACACAGTACGGATCAGCGATCGCGCAAAATGTGTCCGCATTGCCCTGTCAGTTGACAAGGGACTAGAGGTGGTGATTCCTAAAAATTACGATTACTTAAAAATCCCAGAAATCATTCATCAAAAGCGTGATTGGATTCTTCACAATCAACGCAAACTTGATGAGCGTGAAGCATTTTTGCAATCCCAATCCCCCCATAAGTTGCCCGACTTGATTAAGTTGCGATCAATAAGTGAGGAATGGCAAATTATCTATAACCAAACAGTTACTAAATTCGACTCGATCTCCATAAGCGAACAAAAGGAAAAGTTTCAGCTAATTCTCAATGGCAACATCACCGACACCAAAGCCTGTAAAACCCTGCTTCAGCAATGGCTGATGCGAAAAGCGGAAAAGCATCTGTTTAGTTGGTTACGCCGAGTTAGTATTCAAACTAACCTGCCTTATCGTACTACCACAATTCGGGGGCAAAAAACTCTGTGGGGTAGTTGTTCCAGAGATCGCAATATTAGCCTCAACTACAAGCTTTTATTTCTAGAAACTCAGGTAGTAGAATATGTCCTCCTCCATGAGCTATGCCACACCATCCATATGAACCACTCCAACCAATTTTGGAATTTAGTGGGTAAGTTTGAGCCAAATTACAAAACTTTAGACACATCCCTCAATCAAGCATGGCAAATAATTCCTGCATGGTTGGGTTTGTAGTTTCTAGAAGCTTATGGTACTTACTATAAGGACAACATAACTCTCTAGAAAATACAAAATCATCCTTAAGGGAGATTTTCTACATATTTTTGCTGCTTTTAGATAGATGAAGAATGCTTGTAACTGTTATGCCATAAGCAGGTCAGTGTTTTCTCCTAAACTAGATGTAAGCAAGCTCACAATGGACAAGTGTATCAGAGTCTATGGAGATTTTAGGGTTAAGTACTATACTGACATCTTGCAACTAACAAATTGGAGGTCGCATTTATGACTGAAAGAAAACCGAATTTACTGCCAATTATTGGCGGTGCTGCTGTAGTAGTTGCTGGTGGTGTAGGAGCTTACTTTTTCTTCAATAAGCCAACTATTTTGCCTACTAGCAATCCTGCTGCAGGGACACTCAGCATTGTCCCCAAACAGACTCTATTGGCAATGTCTATCTCTACTGATGGCGCAGCCCTTTCTCAAATAGAGCAATTTTTGTCTCCAGAAACCAAAAAATTCTACGATACTGAACTGGAAAAATTTAGAAAGAATCTTTCCTCAAGCGATTTTGACTATGACAAAGACGTAAAGCCTTGGATTGGCAAAAGTGTAACGATCGCTTTTTTGCCATCGGACAAAAAAACTAGCCTATTACCTAGCAAATCTTCTTCTGCAATCCAACCTCGCTATGTTCCCATGAGCAATACGGGGTCAATTCAGTTTGTACAGAGCGAGGATAAAGATCAAGCTGAGCCTGCATCTGAAGTTCCGAATTTGCTCTTAGTAATTGAGGTGAAAGACAAGACTGGAGCTGAGAAATTTTTGGCAGACAAGGTTAAAACCAAAGCGGGTGGGAAAGAAAAGCAATCTGATTACAAGGGTGTAAAAATCACACAATTTGGAGAAGGCTCTAATGCTAGTGCTATTGCCACAGTAGGCGATTACTTGATTGTTGCGCCTCGTGAACAAATCACCCAAAAGGCGATCGATACCTTTAAAGGCGAAGCTTCTATTGCAAGTGCGGCAAGTGCTGATGATCTCAAGCTCAAAAATACTGTAGCTCAAATTTATATTCCCAACTTCGGCGAATCAATCGTTGAGCTAGCGGCATTAAATCCCAAAGCCGAAACTATTCCTCCCGAATCTTTGGAACAGTTGAAGAAGATTAAATCCGTCAACTTAGGATTTGGCATTGATGACGCAGGTATTCGCTTTAAAGCACTTGGCAAATTTGATGCATCCACAATTGCTGCGCTCAAGAATTCTCCTAACAAGATTATCAGTCAAATTCCTTCCCAAGCATTTGCAGTAATTTCTGGATTTAATATCAAGAATTCATGGGAGGAATTTACCAAGTCAGCTGATAAGAATCCTGAAATCAAGAAAAGTCTTGATGAAGCCCGATCTCAACTGAAGTCTTCTCCCTTGGCTCTTGATCTAGACAAAGATATTTTTGGATGGATGGATGGAGAATATGCGTTTGCATCAGTATCTGGTAAGTCAGAGGGCATTCTTGCTCAAACTCAAGGGTTAGCCCCTGTCCTGCTACTCCAAACCAGTAATCGTTCTGCTGGTGAATCATTGCTTACTAAATTGGATGATTTTATTTCCAAGAATGGTGGCAAGGTGAGCAAAAAAAATGTTGGTGATGTTTCTGTCACTGAATGGTCAGTTCCTGGTGCGCCAGGAGCAATCATCTCTCATGGTTGGAGTCAAAAAGATACTGTCTTTATCACAGCTTCGCCAATCGTGTCTCTCTTCGTACCGAAGCCTGAAAGTGCATTAGATGCTGATGCTACTTTCAAATCTGTAGTTAGCACCCTACCTTCAAATAACGTTGGCTATTTCTATATTGATGCTGATAGAACATGGAGTGTTATTCAAAGTTTCTTGCCTCCCGCGGAGAAGGAAAAGACTCCTGCTGAGGTGAAGGCTTTGATTACTTCTGTACGTGGTTTAGCTGCAACAGCCGCTTATACTAATCAAGATACTGCTGAATTTGAAGCTATTCTCGCACTTAAAAAGGGTGGTCAATAGAGCGGGTCAAGATAACTAAAAACTTGATTAGGCAGATCTTGCTACCTAACGCGAGTTCGGGATAATTTGAAACAGGCTTTGAGAGAGGGTTTGCTACGCAAACCCTCTCTCAAAGCCCAAAAGTAAAAGCCTTGCTTAGCAAGGCTTTTACTTTTGGGCTTTTAAGACTTTCCAGCTTAACCTGAACTTACGTTACGTAAGTTCTTTCTAATCAAGTTTTTAATTATCTAAATGGTAGATGTTTCCAAATATTGTTATGAATTTTAACATATAAAAAAGTGTGGCTCAGACAAGCCACACTTTTTTATATGGTTATAGTTTTTTAGAGAGCAGCAGCTAACTTTAACTCATTAGTTTCCAAGATTTGTTGAAGCTCTTCGGCATCAACGGTTTCACGCTCAACGAGATCTTTGGCAATCTTATCGAGAACATGACGGTTATCAACGAGCAGTTGCTTAGCACGACGGTAAGCATCAGCTACGAGAATACCAACCTCCTCATCAATGGTTGCGGCAGTTTCTTCTGAGAAGTCACGCTCGGCGGCGATATCACGACCGAGGAACATATTGCCACTGGAACGACCTAGGGCAACAGGTCCAAGCTTTTCACTCATGCCGAAACGCATTACCATTTGACGAGCTATCGCCGCGACTTGTTGGAGATCACTAGATGCACCTGTAGTTACTTCTTCTTCACCAAAGACAATTTCTTCAGCGATGCGACCACCTAGGGCAACTGCCATTTGGTTTTGCAAGTAAGCACGACTTTGCATTCTTTCTTCGGTAGGCAAGAACCATGTTAAACCTCCAGCACGACCACGAGGAATGATCGTGACTTTTTGGATGGCATCATAATCGGGCATTAATGCTCCAACGAGAGCATGACCTGCTTCATGATAGGCAACTAATTCTTTGCGCTTTTCGCTCATGACGCGATCTTTCTTTTCGGGACCAACCAAGACGCGATCAACTGCATCATTGATTTCGTCCATCGAGATTTCGGTCAAATTACGACGTGCAGCGAGAATAGCAGCTTCATTTAATAGATTAGACAAATCAGCACCTGTAAATCCAGGGGTACGACGGGCAATCTTTTCCAAATCAACATCTTTAGATAAAGTTTTGCCGCGTGCATGAACTCCGAGAATTTCCAGACGACCTGCGAAGTCAGGTCGATCAACAACAACTTGGCGATCGAAACGTCCAGGACGGAGTAACGCTGCATCCAATACATCAGGACGGTTTGTTGCTGCAACAATGATGATGCCTGTATTACCTTCAAAGCCATCCATTTCGGTAAGTAATTGGTTGAGGGTCTGTTCGCGCTCATCGTTACCACCGCCGAGCCCAGCACCACGCTGACGACCGACTGCATCAATTTCATCGATAAACACGATACAAGGTGCATTTGACTTAGCCTGCTCGAACAGGTCACGCACACGGGATGCACCGACACCAACGAACATTTCTACGAATTCTGAACCAGAAATACTGAAGAAAGGTACGCCAGCTTCACCAGCAACGGCACGAGCTAGTAGAGTTTTTCCAGTCCCAGGAGGTCCAACGAGGAGTACACCTTTAGGAATCTTTGCACCTACAGCCGTAAAACGATCAGGATTTTTGAGGAAGTCTACAACTTCGGTCAGTTCAAATTTAGCTTGCTCAATTCCTGCGACATCGGTGAAGGTAACTTGAGTTTGAGGCTCCATCTGGACGCGAGCGCGGGACTTGCCAAAATTCATCGCTTGATTGCCAGGACCTGCTTGGGCGCGACGTAGTAGGAAAAATAAGCCGACTAAAAGCAAAATAGGCAAAATCAAGCTACTCAAGGTTTGAATCAATGCGCCATCATTACGACGAGGAGCTACATCTAATTCAACATTGTTTTCTCTGAGGGTTTTGATGAATTCAGGGTCGTTAGGCAAGTTGACGCGCACTTTGCGCTTACCTTCAGGACCTCCTGGTACAGTTGCTTCGGCAAAAGTCCGATCAGGACTGAGGGTAACTCTAGAGACACCTGCGGGTTTCTTTCTGACTTCTTCTATCAGTTTGCTATAGCGCCATTCCCCTTGAGTGGCGGGCTGACTATCGAGCAGGGTTGTCCCTAAGGTAATAACGACAATGCCAAGCAGTGCGTATAAACCAAAATTTTTCCACTTTTTATTATTATTGTCGTTTTTATTATTGCTTTTCACTACTACTGCTCCATCAATAGAGGGGTTCTTAGTTGATTTTGCCAAGAACAGATGATTTTATTAACCAATCTTAACGCAAGCAGTCTAGAATCTGTCTAAATGACTTCAGAATCCCTCTTTAGATCGATCGCATTGTCTACTGATAGGGCTAGCGATCCCCCTAAATGAAGCGTCATTAAAGCAAAACATAGTTAACTTTTTGAGATTGTGAACTGAAAAACCATGAATGCAAATCAATGGCAATGGCGAGAAGGCGTATTAACCTGTGAATTATTGTCTGACTGGTCCCATGGTTTTTTTACGCGATCGCACGCTCCTAAATTACCTGCTGATCTCCATCATCACCTTGCTGGATCAGGCAAAGCCTATCGCGCTAAGCAGGTGCATGGTAATCGTTTAATTCATGCTAATGAAATTGAAACTATTCCCGATGCTGTTTTACCTGAAGCCGATGGGGTATGGTTAACTCGCGATCGCCACAGTACTAATTGCCATCGCTCTGTATGGGTATGTACGGCTGATTGCGTACCAGTGCTGATTGGCGATCGCAAATTAGGATCGGTCGCTGCCGTTCATGCTGGCTGGCGTGGCACGGCTTCGGGAATTGTAATGAAAGCGATCGCGATACTATGTGAGCAAGGCAGCGAATTAAAGAATTTACGGGTTGCTCTTGGACCTGCGATTTCTGGACAGGTGTATCAAGTGTCACAAGAGGTCGCCCAGCAGGTGACAGGGACGATTAATCAATTAGTGGGTGTCCACCCCGATGAGCATCCCGAACGAGTGAAGATCGATTTGCGCCAAGTGCAAGTACAACAACTTAATGAATTGGGTATACCCTCAGAAAATGTAGCGATCGCACCTTACTGCACATTACAACATGAGGAAATTTTCTTTTCCTATCGTCGATATTCTCTGAATAATCCTAATTCCCAACCTAGAGCTCCACAAGTGCAATGGTCAGGGATTGTGATCGGTTAATATTTAAACAGTTTCTCTATCATGGATCGTCAGATAAAGGCTTTGTATTTAGCATTGCTTCAAGATCAGCAAACTCATCTAATACAGAATTAAACTCGTGATTAGCATTACTGTCAAAGGTGATTTCTGCGGGTAGCTGTGTATTTTCAGTATTGGGCTTATTTGTTTTGTCAGCATTATTTAGTTCATCGACACTAGCTAAAAATTTATTTACGAGATACTCTTGCACTAAAAATTTAGGATCTTTATTTTCTGGATTGTTTTCAGATGTGGTTTTCTGTGAATCTTGTGTGATCACCTGTGTCTCAAGTGATGTTGAAAACTCAATCAATTCAGGGATAGCTGCCTCTAAAATCTCCTCAGAGATTAAGACTTCTTCAGCGATCTCGGTTGCTTGATCTGATACCGAGGAGATTTCAATAATATCCTCAACTTCTTGGTTTTCATTATCAACGTCTTCGCTAGAGTCACCTAAGTAGTCTTGGAGAATATTCTCTAAATAAGCATTGATGGTAACTAGCTCATCCAAGCTTTCGTCCAAATCTGAGGATTCATTTTCTGAATTTTTTACTCGTTCAATCGTGAAATCAGCTTGTATATCTGCTTCAGATGCTGAATCTTTAGCAACAACAGGTACTACATCTATTGAAAGATCAGATTTCTCTGTTATCTCACTAATAGATGATTCTTCAAGAATTTCAGTCACATCGTTAGTATCTTCTTGAATATCCAACTTGATATCAGGGATATCAGAGCTAGTATTAAAATTATCTTCTACAAGATCATGCAATTCAGATTTTGGTGCATTTTCAACAATATCTAAGAGCATCTCAGGTGCAGGATCGTTAAACTCTGCTTGTGCAGCCTCTTCAGGAGTAGGCTCTATAAAATCATCACTGTTCGTATCTTCAGATATTTCTAATTCAGACTCAGTAACTACTTCATTAACATCTAAAGATTCAATAGCATCTGAAGTATCTTCGTCAATTTCTAGAGTTGCTTCTTCGGAGGATTCATTAACAATTGCTTCAGCTACTTCTTCAAGAGTGTCATCGTGAATATCTGCAACTACTTCAGAATCAACTTGTGTAGGTTCTTCAATCGTTACGACGAGATTTACTTCAGTTTCTGTAGTTACTTCTACAAGATCATCGACTTCAAAATCTGAGTTATTTGATTCTTCCTGAATAGCGATCGCGTCATCCTGCACATCTTCAGTTCCTAATTCCTCAGAAATTTCTAGGATTAACTCAGGGGTAAATTCCTCTTGAATCTCTGCATCTAAGGAGATCTCAATTTCCTCAGAAACTACTTCTTCAGTAAAGTTATTAAAATCAAAATTTTTATCTACAGATTCAACGATTTCAACAACTTCTGAGTTTGATTCAGTTACAGTTTCTTCAACAATATCACTTATTTCCTCGTTCTGAGATTCTTCTACAACATCTTGAGTTTGTTCAGATGTTGATTCTTGAGGCACATCTTTTTGCTCAATAGGTTCAGAAATTGGTGATTCTTCAAAAAATTTTAAAAGTTGAGGTGATTGCCAGCCGATATTAGTAAAGTTATTTTTGATTTTTTCAATTGCAAAAGGTTGTAAGCTTCTGATTTCTGACTCAGCTGTGAGCTTAATGCGTAGAGCCGAAACGCCTGATTGCAATAAAGCGTTACTTAATAAAAAGCAAATCTCAGCCCAGATAATCCCAAATAAACGTAATCCCGCAGGAAATGGCGCGATCGCTTGAGCGAGAGGAGCAGCTATGTAGATCTTGCAAAAAAATGCACTCATTACAAAGGCAATGGCGATCGCTAACCAGCCTGTGACATACCAACCATTACGTTGTTGCTTAACTAGAGTCAGTACACGACGTTCAACTTCATTCAACTTCTCGGATGGTTTTACTAAAAACCAAAGACTGAAAGGCGAAAAAGGTTGCTGCCACTGTAGCCACACAACTACGGCAATCGCAGGAAATCCCAGCAAAAAAATCTCTAACCATGAGGGAAATACAGGATCACCCACTGCTAAGCCTGCCATGCTTAGCACCAATAACCACGGCACACCAGCAAGAAAAGCAATATTTCCCCAAATAAATGGATGGTTACTGATGGAGTTATTGTCACTTAACGCAAAGGGATTTGGTGAAGTCATAGAATATTAATAAATAATTTATATTTTGTAAGCTTTTGCGATGAGTCTCCTGTACCTTGTTTTTATCCTAAACCAGTAGTTAAACGAGTCCAAAAACCTTCATAAATCTGCAACACTTCAGGCTCAAGTTTAGTAATGCGTTCACTCAATTTAATCATCCCTTCTGTAGGTTCTAAAGCTGTAATTGCCTTAAGATCATCAGGGAGCATTGATTTAGCAATTTTATTAGTTGTCCCAAAGCTATTAGCATCACTGATTTTTGCGGCAACTTCAGGCTTCATTACATAATTAATCCAAGCATGGGCGCCTTCAATATTGGACGCACCCCTTGGGATTGCCATTGTATCCGTCCAGATCGATGTCCCACTAGTGGGTAAAATATATTTAATATTTGGATCTTGTCGCGCCAAACTGATTGCATCCCCTGAAAAGGCCATACACATCATCAAATCACCCGAAGCTAGAGGATCTTTCCAAGCATCAGTAGTGAAATTGGCGATCGCTGGCATGAGTTCGCGTAACTTCTGAAAAGCTTGTTCAATTTTGTCTGGCTCTTTCGTGTTGTAGGAGTGTCCCAGAATATGTAATGCCATACCCATCACTTCTCGTGGATCGTTAACTAGGGTAATTCGCAACTTACTCTTGTGATTCCATAGATAATTCCAGTCTGTTGGCTCTTCTCCAACGATTGAGTTAACTGCTTTAACGTTATAAGCAAGCCCTGTTGTCCCTAAACTGACGGGGATGCTGAATACTGCACCACGATCATGGGGTAAGTCTAAATAATTGCTAGCAATATTACTAATATTAGGTAGTAATTTTTTATTGAGAGGGGCAAGTAATTTCTTATCCCGCATCTGCGTCACCATATAGTCACTGGGATAGATGATGCTATAGCCAGATCGCCCACCTGATGCTTCTAGCTTAGCTAACATAACCTCATTAGAATCATAGGCATCACCGACAACTTTAAGCCCTGTTTCTTTGGTAAATCCCTCTAAAACATCTTGGTTATTAATATAGGTAGACCAACCATAGATGTATAAAGTTTGTTTGTCTTGAATAATTGGACGTGGGACATCTTCTTTGGCAGATTCATTTCCATGCGGATCTTTATCAAAAATGCCACAGGCAGAGAGGCTAGATGCACTAGCAAAAGCAGATGTGACATAGGCAGTCTGTCTAAGAAATTTACGTCGAGAGATGCTCATAGAGGTTGATATTATTAGGTCGCAACAGTAGTTTTGGGAAGTGCAACACAATCTTCAGGCATCCATGAAACATAGACCTGACTGTTAAAAGGAGGAGTCTTTTCGCCTTGGTGATTAGAACGAACGAGGGTAACTCGAACGGGTGGCACATTTTCGCTGGCATGGAGATCAACTACAAACTGAGAGTGATCGCCCAAATAAAGGACATTATTGAGGATGCCGCGATAGGTATTGTAGGGTTGATTGGGATATTCGGTAGAGAGTTTGATTTTTTCAGGTCTGACGCTGACGACTGCTTCAGGGATAGGCAGCCAATGTCTAGGCTTGGCGGCGACAATCGCTAAGCCAGTAGATGATCGCAACTCCACAAATGCGCCATCCTGCTCAATTACTCGACATTCAAACAAATTAGTTTCGCCCACAAAATCAGCAACAAAGGCTGAAGATGGACGATCATAAACTTCTGCAGGTGTGCCAATCTGCTCAATCCTGCCTTGATTCATGACTGCAATTCTAGAAGAGATCGCAAGGGCTTCACCTTGATCATGTGTAACCATGATGAAAGAAATACCTAACTCATATTGCAAGTTCGATAGCTCCACCTGCATTTCCTTACGCAGCTTGAAGTCCAATGCGGCAAGCGGTTCATCTAGCAAAATCACCTTAGGACGATTAACTAAGGCTCTTGCTAGTGCTACCCGTTGTTGCTGACCACCTGAGATTTGACTTGGATAGCGATCGCTTAAATGGGAAAGCCGAACTTGCTTGAGAGCTTCTTTAACCCTTTGTTGAATTTCTGGCTTTGCCACCCCCTTGACCGACAATCCAAAGGCAACATTATTAAAAATGGTCATATGTCCAAATAGGGCATAGCTTTGAAATACGGTATTTACAGGCCGTTTGTAAGCAGGAATGTAGGTCATGGGATTGCCTTGAATTAGCACTTCCCCCGCTGATGGCTCCTCAAAACCTGCAACTAGCCTGAGTAGAGTTGTTTTACCACAACCTGAGGGACCGAGAATGCTAAAAAGTTCGCCTCTCTGGACTTGCAGATCGACACTTTGCACTACGGTATTGTTACCAAACATTTTAAAAACTCGTTGAAGTTCGACATCGGGAACCGTACCTGTGGAAGTGGCAAACTGTTTAGCAGGGGTTGACTGTGCCATGTTATTGTTCAAATGTCTACTAAATTAATCAAAATTCCAGTCACTAAGTCTCTCGCATTTTAGCGCGTTGTAGCTGATAAATGAGTTGTAAGGACAAGGCAATTATTACGGAAATTTGTCCTCCGAAAGCAAGAATGATATCAGAAAGTTTGATATTTGCGACTGCAAGCCAAGGGAATCCAAAAAATAACCAGACTCCTGCATAGCGTTCGGGGGTGATCGACAGGCTGAGCATGATTAATACTGGCAGAAAAATTAATGCCGAAACTGTACCTGTTGCCCATGCTGAAGGGTTACGGTTTTTAAGTAATAAAATTAATTGGGTAACTAAAGATAGGATCAAAATCGACATCACAAAGGAAGCAATCACAATTATCGACCTAACACGCATTTCGGCATTGTTCCACGAGTTTACCCAAATTAAAATTGGTAATTGCGTAATTAAAAGGTTGAGGGTGATCGCGATCGGGGCAGGGCTTTTATCTGACCAAATTAAATCCCGCAAAACATAGCCAAAACCCGATGGATGCTCCTCAGTGGTTGACAATGCGCCAAATCTGACCCAATCCAGCAAAGATTGTCGCTGTGGGGTGAGAGCAGCGATCGCGGCTAAAAACACAAAGAAATTAGCAATGTATATAAACAACATCAGCAAAAACTGAAATTCGCCATAAAATCTCTTATCGGTAAAACCAGATTGGACGCAAAATCCTAACATCAAGATTTCTAGATACAGAGTTACCAGATAGCTTTGCCCTTTACTGACTATCGTTGCAGTGGGATTGTGAAAGCGTCTTTCTAAAATGCGCCAGATCGCTAAGCTTAAGAGCCCTAGATTCACAATTGTAAAAATATGTGAAGTCCAGATATTGGATGTAATTGGTAAATACCACCATTCTGTTTGGATAGAATTGATGGGTCCGCCTACTAAAACTTTACTGAAACTACTCCATGTGGTGAAGATATTCCACCACATAAAGGCGGGCACAATCCAAACAAAGGTAACAAACGAGAATACTAAGGCTCCTGCGGTGACTTGTCCACCAAATTTAGCTTGCCAACCACTAAGCAAGGCTAGCAACGTTGCCACACTAAACAGAAGAAAGGCTGTACCTATAAGTAATATGTAAAAACTCAATAAAAAGGAGATCGGGACATTTGCCTTAATGGCAGCTATTAGGTGATAGGGGATCGTTAAGCTTAGCCCAATATAAGCAAGCAATGGTACACCCATAATTTTACCTATGAGAATGCTAATGCTTGATCGCGGACTGATCCGAATAAAGTTAAGCGTACCTTTATAATCTTCAAGGGAAATGTCTGAAATGAGACTATAAACTCCCGCTAGAAATAACACAAATGGCTCAGTCCAAGTAATAAATCGAAATTGCTCTAACCACCAATCTGACCAAGATTTGGCACAGCCAAATCCGCGTATTTGAGCATAGCAGTCTTCACTAGGTATGCGTTGGCTGTAGAACAAAAGTAATAGGATTTGAAATAGTAGTGATAAGCTGATCGCAACTATCAGATTCTTTAACTTGAGCTTGCCACGAATCTCTCTTAATAACTGAGGATTCCAGTTACCAATGCGATCAAGCCAAGATATTGCTGTTGGAGAATTCATTGGTGAATTTTTCATAGGTCATTTTCGACGAATGATGCTATTAGCTGAAAATCATTATCATTCTAAACCAATGAAGATATAGCGTTTACCAGTCTGGTGAAGTACAGGTTTGTTTACCCGCCTTTGGCTGGTAAACAAACCTGTACTTCTCTTGTTTGAAGAACGCTATAACTGATATGTTCACTCTTAAAAGGTGGTGTAAAGTAAAGTGTGTAGATTCTAGGAAATATGAAAAAACCTAACCTAAACATACAATTAAGTAGCTAGACATAAGTAAACTAAAAACCGAGAAGTTTGTTCCGCCCGCGTAGCGGGCGGAACAAACTTCTCGGTTTGGGTTTTAATTAAGTTGAGCTACTTACTAACAGTAAAATCGATGAATATCTGCAAAGAAATACTCGATAAATTGCTATAAGACATAAAAAAGTATGTGATTTGTGTCAACTTTTTTGATGATTTTTTTAGGAGTTGCTTGCCACAAGATTTAAGGCGATCGCATCTTTAATACGTTGAATTACAAAGTCTTTATCTAAATAAGAAAGTAAACTACCTGCCTTTGGTCCTCTCTCCTTATTTAAGAAAGTATAGTAAACCGCTGCAAATGCGCTCTTTTGAGAAACTTCCACCTGCTTAGAAGTACTGAATAGTAAAGTTTGCAGTTCTTCGCCATCCCAATTCACATCACCTGCAAGGTTAGCGGCTAAAGCCTTAAGATAAGTAACTTGCTCAGCAGTAAGAGTTCTGGCTTTTTCAGGTATGGAATCAAGATACAGAACTAGCTTCTCCTCTTCATCGGCGTAGTCCTGGAGCCACTTTTTACCCACACGAATGCGATCGCGTACTATTGCCCAATCGCGATCGCTCAGGGGATTAGCACTTCTAGCGGCAATTTCGGCTTCAAGATCGAGGTGAGGAATTTGCAACAACGAAATTAAAGTACTGAAGTCAAAGGCTTGATAACTTTCTACCTTCTCATCTGTATTCAACTGCGAATAGATGAGGGGAACCAATTCTTCTTGAGCCTTTTCATCTTTCGGTGCATCATCCTGATATTTGCCAATCAAAGTATCATAGTCACGGAAGAGACGAGTCACAGTCTCATAATTAGGCATGAAGTTAATCACACTGCGGGGCTGTGTCCGCAACATCAGGAACCGCAATAGTTCAGGGGGTAACAGATCAGCAATTTCCTTGGCACTAGAACCAACTCCTTTAGAAGAACTCATCTTTGTTCCATTTACTAAGATAAATTCATAGGGAGCATGAGTGGGAGGATTTTTCTTGAGAACTTTACGACAGATGGAATTAGCAACATCACGGGAACCTCCTTTTTGTGAGTGATCCTTACCAGCAAGTTCAATTGACACGCCAACAACATCCCATTTCGCTACCCACTCTACTTTCCAAGGTAACTTCCCATTGCCATCAAATGGTGATACCCAACCTGTATGACCGCAACCCTCGACATATTCCATAGCATTGGTCTGACAGGTATAGAAGACCTTACCATCTTGGTAGTCAGTAACCACGGTAGTCGCGATCTTTCCACAGTTTTCACAAATGGTTTGGAAGGGATACCAATTGGAAGGACGATCAGCTTTGCTGACTTCTTTGTAAGCTTCACGAACTAAGTGAGCATTGTTCAAAAACAAATCAATGTAGGGATTCATTTTACCTGAACGATAGAAATCGCGTAAATAATAGATTTCAGGACGTACGCCTAAATGTTCAAAAACATCCAAAAATTCGCCCATAAAGTACTTGGCATAGTCAGTTGCTGCTGTCTCGTCGGGGGAAGGAACATTACAAAGGGGATAGCCAAGATAGTGCGAGAATTTCTCCTTATCTAAATAATGGGGTACAGTGTCGAGAGCATCATAGTCATCAACTCCATAGGTAAAAGTGACGGGTTTGCCTGCGTGTTTAAGGGCGCGATAAATGGCATCGTGAATCACAACCCCGCGCAATGAGCCAACATGAACGCGCCCAGAGGGGGTTTTAGAATCGTTAACAATAATGAGATCGCCGCTTGCATCTGCTGCAAATTTATCCGCCCAGAACATAGTAATAATTATCCGAAAATCTTTCAAAAGTTAAGTTTGTCACGCAAAGTTGACTGTTAATCCAATTTCGCTCATTCACTAGTCTATCAGTAATCTCGCTGTCACCACAAAAACAAAAAGACAGCACAAAACGCCGTCTAATGAAATTTAGAAGCGATTTTCATATTCGATGGAAATCCCTCTATTGCCATCAGAGCCATAATTACCACGCATGAGAATATTCGGATCAACACGATAGCGAATCGAGAAATTAGTTGGCTGCGTAGAATCATTAATGATGCGTTGCAGTGCGATCGAAAAACTGTTACTGACATTGACCGCAGCCTCAGCCGATAGCCCAAGAGTGCCTGTGCGACTGCTGCCAGTGGTATTAGTAGTAACTGGGCTCAAGTTGAATTCTGCCAGATTCAGGGCATCACCAATCGCATCTTGCAGGAAGTTTAAGACTGTGCTACCCGCAAAGTTAGCAAGAGCCGACGCAGGATCGGAAGCACCTTGATTCTGGAGTACACCACCACCTATGAGAGCAATAATTTCCGATTGACTACGGGGTGGACTACTAGAGAGACGAATATCTGGCACGAGAGCTGTACCCGTGACACTAGCTTGAACCTGTAGGGTACGTTGCGAACCTAAGTTGCTGACAGGTACTTCATTGGGACTGAATAGGTCATTAGGACGATTGGAGTTGATTGGTACGCGCGTTACTTCGGAAACTGCACCTGATACACGAACATTTAGGATTGGATTCAAGCCTTGAGTCGCTTTAAATTCGACAAAGTTCTCATAAGAGCGATCAAGACGGAATCTTGCCGAAATAGCATTAAACTGACCTCGGGTGATACTTACCCTACCCTCTGGTGCTGGTTTTTGCAATGTTCCATTCACAATTAAAGTTCCCTCACCGAGGAAGTTAAATATAGGGAAGCGAGTCACCTGCATATTTTGGAGCTTCACTACAAGGCGCTCAAAAGCAACATCAGGTACATCACTATTGCTATTTGTCGCCGCCGTACTATTCGGATCAGCATCATTACCAATGACGAAACGTCCATCCCCCAGTAAAACTTCACCTGTAATTTCGGGTGTGAGTAATGAACCGAGGACAATCACACGACTATTGAAGTTATTAGAGCTGATATCGCGAATATTTAGTTTAAGCTGATCGGCATTAATGGCAAGAGCCTGTTGATATTCAGGAGTATCTGGTTTGAGGAGATTGGGGTTGCTAATGGGTAAGATGCCTTTCATCGTCAATTTGCCTTCACTAAAATTACTGGTGATATTACTAATTAAGCGATCACTAGTAAAAGCAATATCCCCTCGCACTTCTGAGAAGTCTCCAGGTAAGCCTGCGACCTTAACTTTGGCATTATCGACTGTGATTTTGCCTGCAATCTTGGGATCTCTAAAAGTGCCCGACGCAGTGAGGTCAATACTGCCCTTGCCATCAACCCAGCGTACAGGCTGGTTAAAGATATTAATAAAGGCAATACCCTCATTTTTTACATCTAATTTCACATTGAAATTACCAAAAACACCCACATTCCCAGTAGCAACTACGGCTTCCTTACCAAATACCTTCATATTGACGCTAAAGTTCACATTTAACTTGTCATAGTTAAACTGCACAGCAATGAATTCGATGGGCTGACGATTTACCGTGCCATCGGTCAAGCTCAATTTGCCAACAACTTTAGTATCGAGGAGACTAGTGCCTGTAATTGAAAGATTCCCATTGATTTTACCAGTTAAATCAATGGGAATCGCACTAAAGAAAGGGAGTGGTCGTAAAGATTCAATTGGGAAATCTCTGAGTTCTATTTCGCCACTTTGTTCACGGACACGCAGTAAGGGATTTGATGCAGGTGCAAGTCTAAGACGGGCTTTAGTAATCTTGCCATAGCTTTTGTCAGACTGGAAGTTAGCATTGGCGATCGCAAATACACCATTGGAATAAAGACCTACTACCTTGACATCGTCGATCGCAAATTTACCATATTCAAATTTCTTGCCAACTAGATCAAAACCTAAGCGAATGCCGCGATGCTTATTAAAGCCAAATGTAACTTTGCCTTTAATATCACCACGAAATTCTGTTAATGGCGGAAGATTAAAATTACGAGTTGAGTTAACAGTTTCCTGTTGCTCTTGGCGAAGTTCAATTTGTGAAAGATACTGAAGTTGCTTGTATAGTGGCTCACCCAATAATCTAATCGCCTCTAGAGGTTGGAGATTGGCGGCTCTCGTTTTTGTCAAACTGAATACTTGCGTTGTATCCACAATATTTGCCCATTGCAGAGTCGCAAATACATCCTGCATTCTTCCCTGTGCAATTTCCACTGCACCTGCAAGCGAATCATCAAGAGCAGGACTGTAGGTCAAGTTGAACTTGTATTCATTGGTGGATTCACCCTGCCGTACTGTCAAATTACCGTCACGTAAAGAGAACACACCATCAGCATAGGTGACTTTAGCAATGGCTCGTTCGGCGATAAACCGACCAAATCTGGGACGTTCTATGATAACTTCACCATTGGCTTTGGGATTATTACTAAAATCTGCGATGAGATTACTCGAAACCTTACCACTCAGATCATTTTGTCCTGTGAAGGAAGCCACAAGAGGTAAAGGAAGGTTATTCACTACAACCTGTAGACGATTGGGATTGTTATCTAAGCGTCTACCACGAGCCGTAGCTTCACCTAAATTCACATTAAAGTCAATGGGACGGAAAGATTGATCTAGATTAGCGACAATGCGATCACGATTTCCTCGCAGATCAATATTTGCGCCTTGATTCGCATTGAAGTTAACCTTGCCTTCTAATCTAGGATCAAAGGCGAGTTTATCAACTCTTAAACCTGCTAAAAGCAAATCTCCCGTTGCCTGAGGAACTTTACTAATTCCATCAAGAACACCTTGAAAATTGAGATTATCTAGCTCTATTTGATTAACTTTTAACCCCGCTATTCGTAAGTTTCCCACTAGACGAGGATCTGGGAAATAGCCATTAATTGAACCATTAAAATTGAGAGAACCTCTAGAGGGTGCAACTAGTCCTTGTTTAGCTAATCCTGAGCCAAGGGAGGCGAGATTAACATCTTCTAGTTGTAAGGCTCCTGAGATTTTGAGCTTGTCGATTGCTCCTGATAGATTGCCGCGAAAGTTTAACATCCCCGAAGCTTGAGGAGGTATGACACTAGAGAGCGAGGCTAACCGACTGATACTGACATTGCGCGAAATCATGTCAAGGTTGATCCCTGCAATCCCAGTGGGCAATTGATTAGGCGAATTGTTAGGGAAAGCAAGATCAACATTGCCATTTGCGGTTAAATAGTTGCTAACTTGTAGGGAGGGAATCAGCAGATTTTTGCCATCCCATATAAGATTGGCGGTGATCGCATCGGGAAGCTCAGTGAGTCCCTGAGGTAGTTGGATCGAGGCATCGCCAATGATATCAGTCAAGACAAAACTACCGCGATCGCTTCGCAGATTCAGCAAGCCTTGAAGAATCCCTTTTTGATTGGGCAAGAAAGCGGCTAGGGGAATACCATTACTATTTAGCTGGGTTTTCCATGCACCACTAGCGATGTTATAAGTCCCTGCTAGTCCTACTTCGCCAATGGGAAAACTCACTTTGGTATTGCGAATCGTTGCTAAGCCATCTTCAATAAATACTTCACCACGGGCAGGATAGGTGGCATTGGGAGCTTCAATTTGGGCAAGAACTTGAGGATTATTGAGATTACCAGTAATCTGCAGAGAACTAGTTACTTGTCCGATGGTTACTGGTAACTTAGTGTCGTAAAGATTTATGAATTCTTCAGCAACACCAACGAGACTAGAATTAAATAAAATTTCTGCAGGTTTATCTTTTTGGGGCAATTTAATTTGCCCTATACCTGTCAAAGTAGCACCTGTGGAAGCCGCTTGAAATTTTTTGATCAGCAGCGTATTCAGATCCTTGAGTTCAACCGTAGTAAGAAAGCGATCAACTTTGATGCGATCAAAGCTAACGGGTTTAGGAGTGCTGATTTCCATTGTTAAGGCTGGTTTCTGGGATGTACCTGTGAGTTTGCCACTCAGCTTAATTTCCCCTGCAATCATGACAGGTACTTTCACTTTAAAGCTCTCAATTGCTTTAGCTAAATCTAAAGATGTGCTTGCAAAATTAACATTAAAGCCCTTTTGTTGGTCAAACGTCCCTTCGACCGTTGCTTTTAAAAAGTCATATTCAGCAACAAACTCCTTTAAGCTGGCTGTAGTTCCATCATAGTTAAGCTTACCTGCAATTTGTGTAATTGGTTTTGGTAGCTTAGGTGATTTAATCGAACCTTCGGTAAGTTGGGCGGTGACAGAAATATTAGGAGCCTCTTTACCAGCAAGTATGGCAACTTTCGCCTCAAAATCCAGTAAGCCCTCTTGAATTTCAAAGGGTAAACTTACAGCAAACCCTTGAACGGCAGCAATTTGCAAGTTAGGCGACTGAAGATCTATAGTCCCCTGACCTCTGGTTAAGTCCCAATCAATATCAAAATCCAGACTGCCTTTGCTACTATCTTTATCGGCATTTAAGGTTTTGATCGCTTTTTTCAATTGTTCAGGATTGGGTGGCACAGCGATTGCTGCAATATTTGGTAAGGTCACAAAGCCTTTACCCTTCATTTTCAGACTTTGATTGTTGATATCGGTAATTTTCCAGTTACTATCAATCTGTACCTGACTAAGGGAAACCAATTCACCTTTAGAGATCGATTGGATCGTGATCTGAGCATCATTAAAAGTAATTTTCCGTAAATCAATTAAACCTTCTTGGGTGGGTCGTTCAGGGGGGGTGATTTTCGGTAATTGCAGAAAACCTGTAACGTCTTGCTTCAGAAATACCTGTGGCTGCTCAACAACAGCATCTAAACCAATTTGACGATGGGTGAGATAAGTCCAAGGATCAACCTTAACTTCAATGGCTTCAACGGCAAGAAAATTTGACTCCTTATCGGTTGGCGGTACTAGTGACTTGCCAAACCTAATGCTAGACATGCCTATGCGCTCGACTTTACCAAGTTGTAAAGGACGTTTGATAGCTTTGTTTAACTCCACCTCTAATAAAGGTGATAGTCGCTCATTCAGAAAATAGCGCCCATACCAAAAAGCTCCTAGGATGCTTGCCATTAAGGAGATCGCTAGCCCTACACTTACGCGCCCAAGGTTTCTGGCGAATGTAGATTTGGCTGCTTCCTGCGGTGGTAGTTGAGCCTGTCCCACAAATTTTCACTCCATTGATGCCCTCACAACATCATTTTTGCACATTTATGCAATTACCAAAGTCTTTGCTTTGCAGAGCAAAGCAAAGACTTTGGTAATTGTCTTAAGTTCAATCTATATCACCAAACACGTTATCAATCAACCAAAACAATAACCCTGACCATACAATTAGGACTTACGCAAAATAGCCAAGAACTCAAGTTCTTGACTGAAAGCTAAAGTCAGCTAAAGCAGACTAAGGAAATTCTATGATCAACCCGTTGAAACGGGTTTAAGCTTTCAGCCTATAATTATTACAGGGCTATAGCGATCACCTCAATTATCACTTATCACTAAAAAGCGATCGCCTACATTAATCTCCAAACTTTAGCGATTACTGATTTAGAAAAGAAACAGACAAGTCTTGGTTAATTATGATGGCTTAGGGAAACGCTTTAATAGCACTACAGTCCACCAGATTGTGAATATGACAAAAGTTGCTAGCAAAGCCCAAGGTGCAGGAGCACTGAGATTTTTAATGGGACTTAGGTTTGCTAAGAATGTGAGATGGAAGATAATCACCATCAATAGCATTGTGGCAACCCCAAACCAAGAAAGATGTACATTGAGAAACCTAATAGACTCCTCACGTCGTTCATCCGATAGCCAATATGCCTTATGGGGCAAATTAATCATTGATGTTGGTACATATTTGAAAATTAGAGGTATTAAGATCGTGAAGGAACTAGTGATGGCAAGAGATACAAAATAGACTATAAAATATCCCATTTTAGAAGTAGTTCCATTGACTTTGCCTGAGATATCGAAATGAGAACCAACGATATCGGGTAGTAATGGATAGAAGCAGATACTTTGGGCGATCGCTACACCAAACACAAATAGAGCGATATACAACGGTAACTTCATCGCTGTATACTCCTTAAGTATATTTACTAAGTAGCTAATTTACGCATAGCTACTTGAGATTATCTAGGTAAACTCAAAACAAAGATATTTTTTGCAGATTGTTGTAACAAAAATCCATCCGTAGGATAAGTTAGCTCCATCGGGAGGCTAAAGTATTAAGTAGATATGTGTATGGAGTTAAAAGGCGTGTCCCCAAGTGAAATCGCAAATATTTCTGGTCAAGGAATATCAGAATTAGATGCCAATTTAGAGCAAAGTTTAGATCAAATTAAGACTAGCGATCTGCATGTAGTCGAGACCTGTCCACTGCTAGCGCCCGTGGAGGTCAAAACCGAGCTATCAATTACCCCTGCGATCGCTAAAGTCGTTTCCGAAGCTAGAGCTAGAATTCGCAATATTTTAAACGGTAGCGATCGTCGTCTATTAGTGGTAGTTGGTCCTTGCTCAATCCATGATGTCAAAGCTGCAAAGGAATATGCTGAAAAATTAGCTAAATTTCGCGATCAGGTCAGCGATGCTCTGGAAATCGTGATGCGGGTTTACTTCGAGAAGCCTCGTACCACTATTGGCTGGAAAGGCTTAATTAATGACCCACACCTCAACGGAACATTTGATATTAATTTCGGTATCCGCATGGCGCGAGACTTGTTGCTCGATGTAGCCAAATTGGGCTTGCCCAGCGCTACAGAACTGCTCGATCCGATTGTGCCGCAGTACCTTGCGGATCTGATTTCTTGGACAGCGATCGGCGCAAGAACTACCGAAAGCCAAACTCATCGCGAAATGTCCTCTGGGCTATCGATGCCTGTCGGTTTCAAAAATGGCACAGATGGCAGTATTGATGTGGCAATTAACGCCATGCTCTCGGCACGTCAGCCCCACCGTTTTCTTGGTGTGAGCAATGATGGCTTGGCTAGCATTATCACTACTTCAGGCAATCCCGATGGACATATCGTACTGCGTGGCGGCAAGCAAGGACCTAACTACGATCAAAATCATGTAGAGGCGATCGCCAATCGACTCCGCGATCGCCACTTACAGCCTTACATGATGGTTGATTGCAGTCATGATAACAGTGGTCAAGATTACAAGAATCAACCGATTGTGTTAAGGGACATTGCTGATCAGGTACGGAATGGTTCTGAGTATATTGTCGGAGTCATGATCGAAAGTCACCTCAATCGTGGTAAACAACCTTTCCCGAAAGACTTGGCGAAGTTAGAGTATGGCAAGAGTATTACTGATGGCTGTATCAATTTTGAGACTACCGTTGAGATTTTAAATGATCTTGCTAATGCGGTTAGATCAGGTCGGTTTTAAATAAAAAAGCACCCTCTGGGTGCTTTTTTATTAGCAATTTCGAGTTAAGAGCGTGTTTGAGAAGTTAAGCAAGACGTTTGAGGAGGATCTGGATCAAGCCGACATAGAAAAAAGCCTCAGAAGTTTCAGGTAAAAGTCCGTAATCTCTGGTCAAACGGCGAAAGCGAGAAAACCAAGCAAAAGAACGCTCAACCACCCACCGCTTTTGTTGAACAACAAAGCCTTTTTGCCCCGCAAGATGGACAACAACAAGTAAACACCAGAAAAAAGTATG
>JADBWH010000084.1 GCA_020404105.1 Pseudanabaena sp. M53BS1SP1A06MG
CTTGAGGGCGCTCAAATGTTCTGTCGCATTCGTGGCTATATTTCGACTCTCAGAAAGCAAGGTGTTAATGTTCTGGCGTCTCTCAAACAAGTGTTTCTTGGAAACCATTTCTTCCCAAATCTCCAGCCTGAGTAGTTACAATTATTTTCATAAAGTAAAAATCAGATTAATTTCAAAACTATAAAGCTTTCCCAATTAAATTTTTTATGGGAGTATCCCAACCTTTATCTAACAAGTGTTCATATTTTTGTCGATCCTTAAGACGATGAAATGAACCATTTTGATTTTGAGGTTTAGGGACTATTTTGTCTCTCTTAATATCATTCCAATGTTTTTTAAACAATTCAAAAGCAGTTGCAGTGAGTTTATAATAACTAGTCTTCAGAGTGTCATTTTCAGCAAAGAAAATCTCTTTTTGCACCAAAATATTGCCAGTATCGATCCCATAATCTATACAATGAATGCTTACGCCTTTCGGGGTATTTTCCAAGAAGCTCCACAAGTTTGGATCTGCTCCTCTATTCCAAGGTAGAAATGATATATGTATATTAATTATCTTATTAGGAAATAGTCCAATTAAATCTTCTTTCAAAATATGTCTATATCCATAACTAATGACAAAATCTATACTCTCCACAATTTCAGGATTTGAATTAACTCTTTCTTCGGTAGATATAACTTCATCTCCGCATGATTCTAAAAACTCTATTAGTTCTCTTCGATAAGGACTAAGCAACAATATTTTCATAGTAAGGCACTTGATTAAACAATCTAGAAATAACTACTAGTTAGAAGGGAACCAATTTTCGTCTAATACTTGCTCAAGATTGGCGATCGCCTGTTCTGGAAAAGTGGCAAGGGGAAGTTGCAATCTATCACTGACAATCTCTCTCGCATCCTGATAACATTCTTCAAAAATTTCTTGACAATATGCTTTCAAGCTAGGACTAGCTTTTAGTTCTTTATTGATTTGCTTGCGAAAAGTACGCACTTCAGCTTGCCAATGTCCAAAATTTTGCTCTCTTTCAGATTGCCAATATTTTAATTTTAGCA
Organism: Pseudanabaena sp. M53BS1SP1A06MG; assembly: GCA_020404105.1. GTDB lineage: Bacteria > Cyanobacteriota > Cyanobacteriia > Pseudanabaenales > Pseudanabaenaceae > Pseudanabaena > Pseudanabaena mucicola_A. Next base: position 1,054 of record JADBWH010000084.1, read on the forward strand.
AGTGTTCAATTAATCGAGTCAGTAAACTTTCTAATTTTCGTTTATCGCGCCGACTCAAATCAGTAACCTCCTCAATCAGATGTTCCAAATCAAGAGCGCTAAACTCTCGCTTTTCCAATTGTTTAACTGTTTCTAGTACCCAAAGGTTGTAATCAGAATCATATAACGTTTTCGATACCATTTCTACTTGGGTGATCATGCTGTTTATTTCTCAAAATTAATTAACATCAGGAAACCAATTTTCATCTAATATTTGCTCAAGATTGGCGATCGCCTTTTCGGGAAAAGCGCTGAGGGAAAGTTGCGATCGTTTTAGATAAAAATTTCTCTTGAGTTAACATTTTCATGACCTCTCCATTACATATTGATATGATTTACTGAAGTTCCTTAATAAAATCAGCGATCGCCTCATACTGATCGTAATAAGTGATATATTTTGCAAGAATATTTAAATTTAAATTGGGAAAAAATCGACTTGCTTTGACATTTTTGTAAACTTGTTCTTCTAAATCATAGACCTTTAATTTTCCATCTTCCCAATACCAAACTTCAGCAATGCCCATCCTTGCATACAAGTCTAAGCTATTAATATAGCCACTGGTTAAGACTACCTCTATAATTAAATCGGGAATATCTTTTTTGAGATTAAAATTATAGGATTCATCAGGCTCTTTGCGACCGCCTAAATCCCTACTACCTAAAGTCGCACTTCCTCGTTTATAAAAACGAATTCCAGAATGTCGTAGATATACTTCTAATAGCAATCCAATTGTACTTTTAATCTCCTCATGCTCAGGACTCAAAGTCATAATTTCTAACACACCATCCAAATAAACAAATCTCACGCCCTCAACGCTAGAAAAGGCGGCTTCTATACTTTCAAACTGCAACCAACTAACGCCTTGAATAGTGCAGTTTGTGTCATTGATTTTTGCAGATCTGATGGCGACAGTCATGACTAACCCTATATTAATTCTTCAAAAAACAGCCAATAAAAAAATCTAATTGGGTTCAACACCTAAAGCTTTTAACTGAGCTAATAATCTTTCCGCCCGTTGGTACTCTTGTTCCGCCCGTTGATGCTCTTGCTCAAATCGCTGGCTTAACTCAAGGGTTGTCAAAAATTTTTGACCGTCAGGACGATATATCTCCAGAGTTTCTTCGGTTAACGTAAACCTAATTTGTAAGCGGGGACTTGTCCAGTTGTTAATATCCTCAATGATATTGAGTCGTTTGTCTTGCCGATACAAACCATGTAAATCATTACTCTCAGGATCATAGATGTAATATTCTTCAACCCCGTGGCGATCATAAAATTGTAGCTTTTTGGTCATCTCTTTGAGGCGATTACCTGGTGAGAGAATTTCAAACACAACCTGTGGAGCAATGTTGCCCTCTAGCCATTGTTTATAGGAGCCGCGATCGCCTTTGGGACGATCAAAAGCCACCATTACATCAGGCGCGACACGAATTTCGGGACTCCCTTCCACTGGATACCACAACAAATCACCCGCCACAAAAACCTTACTATCGTTTGCAAAGAGTAGCTCTAGGTTTTCTTTGATAAGAACGATCCAACGAAATTGTTGTGTATTATCTGCCATTGGTTGCCCGTCACTATCTGGGTAGTCAATTTTAGGGGCTGTGTGTATTGGTGAGGTCGTCATGGTGGTAATTCCTGAGAAACCAATCTGCCATCAATTTAACATATTTCAAGAATTGCTTATTGCTAGGTTCTTGGGGCTTCAGAGGGAAAGCTCACTATGAAAACCAAGTCGCACTAGGGTCAAAGCATCTTCTGTAAGTGAATATGTGAGGGAAGTTGTCATCGTTTAGACTCCATAAAACCCGACAAAACTAGGCTGACATACTGTTTATTTTTGAGATAACGCGCTTTGCTCCGTTACCATCGACTAATTCTCGTCCTTTTTTACTCATGGTTTCGCGTTTGGGGCGATCGCTGATCAACTCCCGCAGTACAAAACCAATCTGCTCGACAGTCACATCCTGATGCCAACCCAGATTGATGATTACACCATGTCGATCTAATTCAGCAGCGATCGCTTTTTGATTATCAGCAATAGTAATCACTATGCTCGGCAACCCCATAAAAGCCAATTCCCAGTTGGTCGAACCACCTGCGGCGATCGCTAAATCCGCCCAATCCATTAACTCAGGCATATTATTAACATTTTGTTGCAGGGAAATTACTAAATTTGATTCTGTAACTACAGCCTGTAATTCCTCATAGTGGGGATTGCTTCCACCAACAACAACAATTACTTCTAAATTATTATTCACAAGCGATAAAGCTTGAATTACTTTAAGGGTGACATTATCGGGATCACTGCCACCTAATGTGACTAATATTTTAGATGCGATCAAATTGAACACTCTTTCCCGACTTTGCCGTTGCCAAAACTCTTTTCTTAGCAAAGTATATTTTGTACCTAACAATAATTTGGTATAAGTTTCCCGATTAATATATAGTTTTTGATTAGCAGAAATATTTTGATTTAATATCAGGTCAGCATAATAATAATTTGCGTGACCATAATCATCAACAAACAATACATTTAAGCCATAATTTTTTAGGCTCTTTTGATACTTAAAATCAAAGCAATATCCATCGACCACAACCCAAGAGGCTACAGCTTTCTTAGCAATATCGGCTGTTTGTTGTGCATCTTCATCACCACCAACTTCAACAGGTAAATACACAACTTGTATTCCCTCTGATTGAAATCTAGTCTTTAAATTAGAAGAATCTCCAACCATTAAAAATATAGTTTCGCCTCCTTGATTGTTCCAAGTTTGAGCCAATGCTAAGCAACGCATGGCGTGACCTGTTCCTGTTTTAATAGAAGCATCAGCACGGATAACAAGCTTCATTTAAGATTTCCTTGCGACCAACAACATATTTGAAGACAAATTATTAGTAGACAAAAAATCTTGAAATGCTTCTCTTTGGATTTCTGATGCATCTATTAAGATGTATTTTAGAAAAGGCTGATGGCTAATATCAAAGCTTTTAGAAAGGATTTGATTGCGGACTAACTCAGCATCTAGTCTACCAGGCGTTTGACTTTCAATAACTTCAAAACCACAATTTTCTAATAAACGGGTTAAAGAGTTGACGTTAAATAAATTAAGATGCTCGTTATCCACAGCACTTGATTTATCACCAAGAGTTAAAATGTCAAAGCCTTTAGAATTTGGGCAAGTGAGGATAAATATCCCCCCATCAGCCAACAAATCATAACACTTTAATATAAATTCTTTGGGAGAAAAAAGATGTTCAATAACTTCAAAATTGGTGATTACATCAATAGGTTCTTTCCCAAAATCAATTTGTTCTATGGGCTTCTCAATGATTTCTAAGCCTCGCTTTCGACAAGTTTCCGCTAGATCTGGTGTTGGCTCAACTCCAATAACCCGACTAAAAACATTTGTTTTCTGTATCTCTTCACAGAAAATACCAAACCCTGCACCAACCTCCAATAAAGTGTTTGTTGGTACATTAAACCTTTTACAAATATTAAGCACTTTCTGGACACGAGGTTTAAAAATTTTTTCTCGTCGTGCTGATTCGGAAGCTGGAAAAATGTATTGATTCCAATAAGCATAATTTTCTGAATGACTATAGTATTCATCTAAATGCTCTGGACGAGGACGAGGACTAGCATAATTGGTTTCGCAATCATTACAAATGACAAACTGAATGCCATATTTTTCATATATCCTATGACTATCCTCAGATCCACAGGCTGGACAAGGAACTGTGACGAAGTTGTCTTTGTGCTTTAACAATCGCGCAACATCAACAGCATGTCTTTCTGCTTGTCCCTTCATTAATTCGTTTGGACGAATCTCGGATTCTTTGATCATGATCTATCTCCTTGGTAATTTCAATTGGGCAAATGTTTTTACAGGAATCACTTTAAGGCTTGCTTGCTTATCCTTGTAATCGAACAAGATTATCTATTCTCATAAAACTCTATGGATAACCTTTTCCAATTGTTATGTACTTTGCCTCTTGTTTATATTCCAAAAGGCTGTTAGCTTCAAAAACAATTGGTGATTTTATAGAATTATAATTATCTTCGATTGATTGGTTATCATTTCTCTGCTGGCTCCAACCATTAAATTGCCATTTGTCAGGTTCGATTTGCTGCCAAAACTTGGGGTTGCGATGTTGATTAAGCATAAATTGAAGAGATCGCGGAGTCATTCCCAGCCATTCACAAAATTGGTCAATGTAAGCTAGAGGCGCTAATTCATACTTATGGACAAGAGCTAATCCTTCGTCACGAGAAATGCGTCCAAATCTAATCTCACGACAAGCATGATCTGTAACTTTGGAATAGCCGTGCTTATAAAGTTTCAGGAGATCATGGATATCCATGTAATTGAAACAATCAACATAATCATAACAGTCAAAAGTTCGATTAAAGGATGCAGTTTTGTAGTCATACTCGCGCATCATTTGTTCATGCTGCACTTTAGGATCCCAGCGTACATAGTTGCCTAGATAGATGCCCCGTACACCAACTGTATATAAATCGAGATCGCTGGGATAGCGATATTGCCAAATATCCTCTTCTTTAAGAATATCAAAAATTGACAGTAGATCGTCTGCTTCATGCCCCATCAAATCATGATCTTTCCGATAACGGCGAGTCATTTCAACTTCATGGGTATGCGAGAACATTCCAACTTGCTCTAATCCCTGATGTGCGCCCCAAATGATTAGAGGGATTTGATAACGCACTGCGGTTTGTACAGGAAAAACGGTCTGTCCTGCTAATATTGGCCAATAGATGCTGCCAAATCGTCGTAAAGTAGTGCGTGTTATTTTTTTTACTGAAATAGGATTGATATTCTGATATAAAATGTCGCAATTGAACTTAATTCTGAGATTGGCTAAGTTGCGAATACCTAGAGGTGTATTAAAATATTTATTGTAGGTAACTAAAAGAGGGTTTAAACCCAGACGTTCTTTGACTAGGTAAACAATGTAGTAAGAGTCTTGAGAGCCGCTTACAGGAACGATACAATCATAATTTTGTCCATTGAGATTGCGATAGGGTTGGACTTGATTTTCTAGTAGTTTCCACCGATAATCCCAATCAAGATAATCTTTCTCCTCATGAATACGACAGCCAGAACAGATGCCTTCAGCATCTAGAGTTAATCCCAAAGGGTGGGTAGTTGCGTAAAGACAGCGTTGGCAAAAGTAAATTTTAGACATGAGTTAGCAATGAATAGATTGGTGAATGGAAGGGACAACGAAGTTGCTCAGACGCTATAGCTTGCTTATATCTTTGCAGTGATTGTTCTTTGTAGTTCAAAAAATTGCCTATGGCGATCCCTACAACATTCGGCTGACACAATAATTCAGTTATTTGTGCTGGCTCACTCACCCCCCCAAAAGCAATTATGGGAATATTCGGCAATGGAAAATTTTTAACCAAATTTGGCTCAAAACTGAGGGCTTTTCCCTCATGTAACCAGTCTGAAATAAGTATTTCTGAAATTATCCCTGACTGAATAGTTGTTAAAAGTTGATCAGAGATCGCCATTTTCGTTTGAGTTCGGTAGTCAAACCATTTCACTCTAATATCTTGCCAAGATAGCGGTATAGAAGCAATTACAGCTTGTGCCCCTAGTCTCTCTGATAGATGCTGTACCTCTTGAAGATCATCATGTAATAGCGCATCTACCACTAGACGATCAGCCCCATACTGAATCACTTTAACGCCATCAGCAACATTACGAATCCCGCCACCATAGATTAAGGGAGTTGATAAACCAAGTTTACCAATACCTTCCAATAGGCGAAAATCAGGCTCAATTTTTCGGCGAGATCGATCAATAACCTGTATCAAAATCTCATCAGCACCCCAGCGATCAAGATTTTCAATTAGACATTCTGGTCTACCTAAAGGTAAATAGCGCTCATAACCAAAGGACTGTACCGCCCAACCATCTTTAACCGTGACAACTCCGATCAAGCGTTTTTTTAGCATCAGCAGGTAGTAAGTCCCAAAATCAAATTTTTAAGTAGCTCTCGTCCAGCGTATTGACTCTTTTCTGGATGAAACTGTAGTCCAACTATATTACCATTGCAGATCGCGGCGGTAATCTCTTGAGAGTATTGGGAGATCGCGATTTGATATTTATCTGCTCCTTGATAGGTAAATGAATGATTAAAATAAAAAGCTTGAGCATCACTGGATGTAATTAGTGAATCCTGTTGTATACATTTAATAGTATTCCAGCCAATATGCCATTTTGACGCTGTAAGCGGAACGATCTCACCCTCAATTAAATTTAAACCTAACGTGTAATCAAACTCATAGGAAGCAGTCGTTAATAACTGCATACCCAAACAAATTCCAATTATCGGACGTTGTATCTCAGCTTGCTTTTGCAGATAATTCACTAATCCGCGATCGTGCAGTGCTTGCATTGCTGAAGGGAAAGCTCCCACCCCAGGAAGAATCAAGATATCAGTACGATCTAAAATCTCTAGATCGTCACTAATCCGCACCTTAAAGCCCATACTTTTGAGGCTATGCATCACAGATGCATGGTTCCCCATTCCATAATCAACAATTCCGATGCTCAGATTACTCATAGTCCTACCCCCACTTGAAACTTACGACTAATCGTTCCATTGGATTCTAATGTAAACAAGTCTCGATTTAGAGAAGCGTGAACCTGTTCCCAAAAACGATCAACGGATATGTCAATATAATTACAGAAACTTTCTATATATTCGTCACTGCAAGCATCATCATACTTTTCGACAACTGGGATCGCCTGTTCACGAGTTATTCTACCAAGACGAATTTCTTCATTGACATAATCAGTCACTCGACCAAACCCAAATTTATAGTATTTGATCATTTGATTAAGTGTTACCCAATCCTCATCAAGGGCAGTCACACCATAAAGATCGCCTGTATTTTCGACCATATCCTCGCGTATTTCTAGTCCATTAGCACAGGCATAGGTAGCATTATTCACCAGAGACCAATCACCCCAAAACCATCCTAAATAGACAATTTGCAGTTTTAATGCCTCAAATTCTTTAGACTGAGGATATACATAGGGAAGCAGCTCTTGCTGCCAAAATCCTGCTTTTAGCATCCATTCTAGACCACCACCAGAGAGCGTATTCATATACCGCAAGTTATTGCCGTCATAGCCTTTACGTCCCAGCGTCTTCAAATCTCCTAACTGTAAGCCAGGGTTTTCACCCCAGAAAATCAGGGGGATTTGATAACGAATAGCGATTTGAGGAACAGAAGCAAATAGGGCTAACTCAGTAGAACGCCCCCAATTTGTAAATTCATCAAAACTAGCTCTCATCAGCAATCGCCAAGTTTCAGGTGCAGGAGCAGAGAAAAGTACATCAAAACCTAGTTCAATCAGGTTAGAGATATTATCGACACCTCTTTGAGTAACCTGTGGCGGTGGATAACTGAGGCACACTAAAAGAGGCTTTAATCTTAACTTGTCGCGCACATATAGAGCCTGTCTGGTACTATCTTTGCCTCCACTCACACCGATAATACAGTCAAAATATTGACTAGATTGACGGGGAAATTGTTTTAATAAGTCATTTAATATGTCATAGCGTTCTTGCCAATCAACATCTTTTAGCTGATGAAAATAATTGCAAGCAGGACAAAGTCCCTCATCCGTAAACTGAGAATTAGGTCGGGTATCTGGTTGCAGGCAGCACTGGCAGTACTTCATCACTATTGCTACTTAGGAAATCAAATCCGCTAATTTGATAATTTCAGTTTGTGGCAACACACAAGTTGCTACCCCTGGTGGAATTGAACAGATTACCTTTCTCCCAGATGCTAATGCGACAACCATAGCATAGGTTTGGCAACCAACTACGACATTTGACCATGCGATCGCCTCAGCTAATGTTAGGGAATTATCTAAGGATATATCTAAATTTTTTTGGGATTCTATCCATTGATTATACTTACCAATATGATCGGAAGGGTGGGGACGAAGTTTAATCGAAAGATGTTTTCCAAATCCCAAAAGGTTTATATTTTCGATGAAGAAGTCTAAAGCTTGGAATTCACCTAGTTGCTCACCAGTACTCCAAACTTGACGAATAGGTTCGAGAACATAAAGCAATTTTGTATCTGTGGATTTGAACACAGACTCTTCTTGCAAACGTACTTCTTCAACAATTCTCTCCAAGTAAAGATTTGGCAACTGTACTATCGGCAAGTTAGGAAAGTAATTTTCAGCAAGCTTTTTTGCGTATTCATCAGTTACCCAGATTACGTCTGGTAGCACTTCTTCACCATCACGAATAAAGCGATCACGGTAGTTTGTCCAATGATCGATAACTGCAATAGATTTAATCCCTAAATGTCGTGCTAGTTTTCTAGCATCATGCTCTAAATTAGATTGCCAACCTGTACCACTGATTAATAACTTAGCGTCTGACAAGGAATCTGCGATAGTGTTAATTTGTGAGTCGGGAAATGCTCTTAACCAGAGAGACCGAGATAGATCGTCAACACAAACATTGATCTGATTAATTTGGAGATTATCTAAATGCTTAAACCAAGCAATAATATGGTTTGTGACTCCAGCGTCATGGGTGGCGATCGCTAGAGGAAATGATAAAGAGTCAATCATGGGTAAAAGGGGGTATAAGAAGACATCGGAAGAAATCAAATTTACCCGATCACTTACATAAGCAAAACTTATTCTTGTCGGTTGTTTAATAATAAACGATATTCTATCCTAGAATCACTAGACGATAAAACTTCAAAACCATTTTCCCCATAAAAGTTAGCTACCTGAATATTTTTATGGGTTTTTATATAATTTGCAAAGATCTGATTTATACCTAATACTTTCAGATCATTAATAATAAAATCAATAAATCTAATTTCTATGTTACGTCCTAACACTCGACAACTTAACAATAATGTATCTATTTCTGCTTCAGTATGCTTGATGGTAATGATTGCTAAGCCTGTAAGTCCATAATCTCCAAATTTGTCGCTCGCTTCTAGAACATAGATACGATGATTGCCTTGTTCCAATAAATCTCTTACTTCTGTCTCTGTATATCGTTTAGTTGTGAGATTAAATTGATTAGTCTTTTGAGTAAGTTGAGATACTCTTGTTAGATGCTCTGACTTATTAATATGAACCAATATTTTAAGCTCTAGTGAACTTAAGTAATCATCTATTGAATCAAAATTTTGTTTCTCATTCTTTCGCTGAGCCTCCTGATAGTACATACCTAGCCTTTTTCTATCTTCAGCAGTTTGAGATGGCTTAAAAAATAGCGAGACAGTCTCTCGAATTAAGGCAGGATATGTGTGGAGCAATTTAGGGACTTGTAGTGTAGTGACTTCTGGCAAACTACTCTCGACACAACTTATTTCAAATGACGAGTCATCTATAAAAACTAAGCTATCAGCACCAACATTTAAATCTTCAATTAATTCTTGCAAGTTTTTATCTTTGCTCTGCCAATTTACCTTTTTTGCAAAAATATCCGTTTCACTTAAAGCAAAATCAGATCTGTAATTCCATATCTCATCTAGATCTGATTTGTTGTTTTTACTACATAAACAAACTATAACTCCATCTTTTGTTAAGTTTTTAATTAAGTAATGTACCTCTTCAAAAAAAACACCATTTTTGTCCTTCGCTGACAAAGAAATGCCATCTAAACCATCTTCGCCAATAACACCTTTCCACAATGTATTATCACAATCTAAAACTAGTACTTTTTTACTTTTTCCGTTGATAGAAAAGATAAGAGGAGATATAAATTGTGCATAATACTTAAAAAAGTCTATACTGTAGAGAGACTTTGAAGAATAATAGTAACGAAGATCTACACTCTTTTCTATAGATAGTTTAGCTAACAATTTATCTATAGGAACAAGAAAAAAATTATTTGGTATATTTTGAGTGACATATTGATTTAGTTCATTACAGATTTCATCAAACTGATTGAATTTGAGAAAGTGTTGATTAAAGACTAAAGTACTAAATTGATTGAAAATAACTAAAGGAGTTTTGGATAATGAGTAAAACACAAAATTGATTTCATTTTTTACTCTTTCGATAAGCTTTGCTGTTTCCTCTGAAGTCATTGTTAAAGATTTATACTGTAGCCCATCTATTACATTGGCTAATTCCCAAAAGATAATTACAACATTAGAGTCAGCATAGATTTCACTATTCTGGATGATATTGTCATAATCTCCAGAACTAACTTTTGTATTAATTGCTTGACTTCTTGTTGCGAATTCCAAAACATCATTAAGCTGTGATGTAATTATGTTAGACAATACAGATATTTTATACACAGATGAATTTGATAGAAATTCACCTAGAATTCTATTCTTGGATAGTATTTCAGTATATTTTAAATCTTTAAGTGCTAGAGTTTTCATAAGTTGCCAGAAAGTTAATATTGGTTATTGATTTTTAGGTTTTTATCATTTTAGTTTGTGTACCAAATTTATATATCAAATCATTACTTGTCCTCCATTTACACGTAAGGTTTCACCAGTCATAAAATCAGACTTGTCAGATGCTAGAAAAGTGATCGCATGGGCTACATCTTCAGGCTGTGCTAATCTCCGTAGCGGAGTTTTTGCTGCTGTAACTAGCCTTACTTTTTCTGGAATATTTGCAATTAATTCTGTATCCGTCATACTTGGCGAAACAAAGTTAACACGGATACCCTTTGCAGCTAATTCAACTGCTAACGCCTTTCCAAAACCATATAATGCAGATTTCGCCGTGATATAGGGGAGCAACTCTAAAGGTGGGGTGCTTTCAGTGTACTGTGTTTCTAACAATACTATCTTTCCATACTTAGATTTTTCCATAATTGGAAGCAAAAGTTTTAATAGTAAAAAATTACTTTTAATATTAATATCGATTTGTTTTTGGATATCTTCCCAATCTAAATTCTCGATTTTAATATTAGGTAATTTAATTGTGGCACAGTTAATAAAAACTGTTAATAATTCAAACTTACGCTGAAAAAATTCAATTAGACCTTTTACATCTTCTTCTTTAGTTACATCTGCCTTACAAATCTCAGCTTTTACATTTAATTGTTGTAATTGCTGCTTCAGTTCTAATGCACCAGAATGATCACTAAAATAATGGACTAAAACATCAAATCCCTCTTTTGCTAAAAGTAGTGAAGTAGCTTTTCCTATACCACCTGTAGCACCAACTACCAAGGCAGTCTTAGTTTTTTGACGTTCAACAATTTCTTTATCTACATTTGATATTATCTCTTCTATTATCTTTACCTTGGCTATACCAGTAGTTACTTTCTGTTTGTCTTGATTGTATATGTCAGTCTGTATTTCAATAGTTTGTAAATTGTCATGTTTTTTGATAACTTCTGCTGTAATGGTTAGCTCGTCACCAACACGTACAGGCATGAGAAAATCTAAACTTTGCGAAAACCATAATGCTCCGTCCCCTGGAAGCCTTGTGCCAATAATTGTGGAAATAAATGATGCACCTAACATTCCATGGACAACAGGCTTTTTAAATGTTGTTTTAGATGCATAATTTTTGTCTGTATGTAGCTTATTGTCATCACCTGTAAGCTCTACAAATTTATCAATATCATTTTGTAAAACTTTATGCTTAATTTTGGCATTATCGCCTATCTTAATTTGTTCAAACTTGCTCATCATCTTTCCTCCTACATACGATCGCACAATAGTTAATGGTGATTTTACGTTTGACTATTTCTTCCATCGGTAAAGACTCTACAGGACAAACTCTCTCATCTAAAATCTTTAATCCGCAATCCCTAAACATTATTCTTATTTCATCTACAGACTTAAAATGATAGATGTGATCAATTGCTGGACAATTTACACAGGTTGATATAAATCCTCTACCATTCTCTGTTAGTAAGTTGTTAAATTGAACTAAAAGTTTATCAGGGAAACTAACATGTTCAATTACTTCACCCATTGTTATAAAGTCATATTTATGATTAAGACTTAATGAGAGCATATCTTCATTGTAATAGGTTATGCTTAATTGATCTATATCATTTGCATGTAATTCTGCCATAATTGACTTTGTGATTTCTATAGAAGTTGAACTAATGTCTACAGCAATATAACTATTACAATTTTGAAGTGTACTTACAGCCTCACTTAAGAATAGTCCATGTCCAGGACCTATTTCAAGATAGCTTTTTGTATCTTTAGCATAATTTTGTAGAGCTAATTTTAAGCATGAAAACATTTCATAATGACTTGACCACAAGAATTGGGATATAGCCAAACCAATCATGTATGACTTCATTTCTTGAGGATTGTTATATACATTATCAAATGTTTCTTTGGATATCTCTACTGGATATTTCCCAGATTTCATAAAAGATACTTGACATCTCATCATGTCATTACACATTTTTAAATATGCATTCACAGCATAATCAATGAGAATATTTTGGCTGTCTAAATAGTTCGCATACTGCTTAGTAAATTCTTCTGCCTCAACAAAAAAAGAACTTTTTTGTTTCGCCAAATAACTATCTAACTTCTTTTTTTGTAGGGGAGCTTTTTGATAGATTAAATTTAATAATTTATTAAAATGTAAATAATTATTCATGACAATTAGTTTATAAAGATAAAACTGGGTGGCAATTTAAAGCGGAACCAAAGTAGAGAAATATAAGCGTAATAACAAAATTATAATGGAGGTCTTGAACTTTCTTTAAACGCGGCTACTGCACTCTTGATCGACTAAATATAGAGTTGCTGTGACGTATACGATAAAAACGCCAAAAAGCTTCGTAATAACTGAAAGAAACGCTCAATCACGCAATTAAGAGTTTATCAGTTCCGAAATGGCAAGTTTGATTATCTTATAGTTTAATAAGTCACCAATTTGTTCATCATTAAAAACAACTGTAAATTCCTCTTCCAATGCAACCACTAAATTCATGTGATGCAACGAATCCCAAGCTTCAATTGTATCTGGAGAAGAATCTTCACAGATAGAGTCGGCTTCAACCTCAAACACTGCTACCATCACTTGTTTAATTCTTTCATCAATCATATTTAAATCAACTCCGTAGTTCTGCAAGCTTTTCAAAAAGTACATTTCTGCTATGGTGACGACAGCTCTTAATTGCGTTAAAACAAGGAGACTTTGTGAGAGCTATGTGGTTTAAAAACTCTTTTACTCTCGTCATCATTGCTAATGCTGTAAGGTGCTGTAATCGGGTTTTCTAATGGTATCGTTTAATGTAATCAGATCTCAATATACCAACTAAGTACACATCATGGTAGCAACCATTCTTAAACACATCTTCTTTTCTTACTCCTTCGTGCTTAAAACCTATTACTCGTACCAGAAGTCCTAGCAAATTTTTGATAATAGTTCCACCATAGACTCTATTTAAGTTTAATTCCATAAAAGCATGCCTTAGCAAGAGTCGAGATGCTTCAACAAAATTTTTGATGTTTTGATATTGTTTCTCTCCTATGAATCCAGAAAATTCGCATTTACGATTTAAGTAGTCAATATTAGATAATGAAACCATTCCAATAAGAATTTCGTCTTTTTTGTGAAAAATCCCTAATTGCATGTGAGTTTTGCTGCCACTAATTCTCCCTTTAAAAAATTCAACTTGATCCAAACGAGTATTAGGAAAGTAGTGCTTTTGCATATTTTTCATATTTTCTTGATCGTTAAACCATTTATACCAATCACTGTCCCTTGCTATTTCTTCGGTGAGTACGACAAGATCAACATAACTTCCACTAATGAAAGTATCATAAAAAATTTTTCCATTATCCATGACACAAGACCTCCATTTGTTGCCAAACTTTTTTAAATGCTTGAATAATCAGGTCTATATGTTCATCAGTTAGGTCATAAACACACATACCAATACTGAGATAGGAAGTATCATTTAGCGCCTCAGCCACAGGACAGATACCACGATCATAGTTTACTTCACGGTGACAAATTTCCGAAGTCCAAGGAAATCCTTTCGAGCCATAGGCGATCTTTTTTTGATACATCGGCAATAAATGTAAGTTCTGGTAGCTTTTACCTACGGGAACACCCTCTGCTTGCAGTGCTTCCCAAATTTTATCGCGGCTCACCCCAAGTAAATTGACATCTAAAACTAAAGGATAAACATAATAAACATGGGTGCAATCTGGCTTGACTACGGGTACTTGCAATCCTGCTAGTTCTCTTAGTCCCACACTGAGGCGATCGCCCAGTCGTTGACGTGATTTAACTAATCCATCCAACTTTTTTAACTGCTCAATTCCGATCGCACATTCAATCTCACCTAGCCGAAAATTGTAACCAATCATATTCGTGAGATCTTTAACACCTTTATCTCCAACTACCGCCTCAGCATGGTTACGAATTAGTCTCATTCGTTCGGCTAGTTCATCGTCATCCGTAACTAAAATACCACCTTCACCCGTATGAATATGCTTGTGATAATTCAGGCTATAACCGCCAATGTGGGCTAGAGTGCCAGCATATTTACCCTTGTAAATTGCCGCAGGAGCCTGAGCGCTATCGGAAATAACTTTCAGGTTGTATTTATCAGCGATCGCCATTAAAACATCCATATCGGCTGAATGTCCAAAAATATCCACTGCCATAATTGCTTTGGTGTAGGGAGTGATGTTTGCTTCCACAGATTTAGGATCTAAATTAAAAGTTTCTGGCTCAATATCGGCAAAAACAGGAATCGCATTCCAATGCAAAATGGCAGTGGCACTAGCACACATCGTCCAAGGACTAACAATAACTTCATCCCCAGGCTCAATAGCGATCGCGCCTACCGCAGCAATTAATCCTGAAGTCCATGAGTTAACGGTGATCGCATTTTTTACCCCAAAATAAGACTCACAGGCGCGTTCAAATTCTTGAACCTTAGGACCACCATAAAAATCCTCGTGCCAAGTTCCCAAGAACTGAGATAACACTCCACTTTCAATTACTTGCTTCGCGGCAGCAGCTTCTTCAACACCAATCGGGTTATAGCGCTGAAAAGTTGTTTGAATTGTTTTATCGCCTCCAAATAGGGCAAGTTCTAGGTGATTGGCTAATGTCATATTTTTCTGATTCTACACAATAGAAATGGCTTGTTTGATTTGCTCACACATAGATTGAGTGGCAAGGGCTGTCTCACCTGTGCTGAATAGGCGATCGTCTTGAGTAATAGCTCGATAGATATTATCAATGGCTTGGGTCATGGCATGAGGATAATCACCAATATTTCTAACACTATCGGTAAGCATTCGGTAGCCTTTAAAGGTTTCACTGTCAACAACCTGACGACTACGCCAAAACATCCCACCATCTTCCATTATTAATATCCCCGTTGAGAAGATAAACTGAATTTCAAAGAGAGCATAATCTTGGGCATGACCAGCCACAATATGAATCGGGCAGCCATTTTCAGTTTCTAACCACATTGGCACTGTGGGATCATGTTCAAAAAAATCATGAATTGGCTTGCCAACCTTGATAATACTGATTGTACCCAGCAAAAAATTTAGCATATCTAGCAGATGCGAACCGTTGTTTAGCAATCCTTTGTTGTAGCAGCCAATCACTGATCTTAACCGCCCCCATTGACCATTTTGGATATTTGTTTGCAATTGAGTAACGTCTCGATCCCAACGGCGAGTATAGTTTACCGCAAGCTGAATGTTCAGTCTCCTACATTCCCCAACCAGTCTTTCGGTTTCCGCAAAAGATGACGTGACGGGCTTTTCACAAAAAATCAATTTGGGTTTTAAATGTATTGCTATTTCTAGATCGTGAGCATGACAATGTGTCGGTGAACAAATGCTAATTACATCAAACTGGCGATCGCCACTCAAGATTTCATCAATCGCTCTAAATCCGATTGGTACAGACCAAAATTCCATGAATTCTGTACGCACTAAATCATCAGGCTCTACACAAGCAGCAATCTGAAAACGGCGATCGCGGCTATAAGCTCCCGCATGGGTAAAAGGCAAATCTGTTGGGAGGCGATTCATATCAAATCTACCTGCAATATTGCCACAGCCCACAATCAAAATACTTAGCGGAAATAAATTCATACGCTATTTAATTTAAAATAATTTAAAAATTGATTATATTTATTACAAGGCAGAATCTTCTTATTTCTCAAACAACCACCATGTAATATCATCAAAGCCAGCAAAATCATAAATATGCCCCCAGAGAAATCCATAATCAAGTAACCTCACCTCGAAATTATCAACAAATAGCTTTCCAAAATCACGCTTAAATAATTTATCTTTTTCACCCTGATACTCAATTGATATTGGTGTTCGATTAAAGTATTCTCCCATCAAAATATACTTAGATGAATATTGGAACATTTTTTCCATGTTTTTAAGCAACTGGTCTGGATTAATGTGGATTAATACTCCCATAGTGAAAACTAGATCAAAGGAGTTGTTTTCAAAAGATGATTCTAAAATTGCGCCATTAAAAGCATGGATTAGTTCATAATGTGATGCAACGTAATTAAAAGCAGGTGCACTAATTTCAATTATAGAAGGTTTGGCACTAGGTAACACATTCTTGATTTGCTCAATATTTCGACCAATATTACAACCACATTCTAAAAATGTGTTGATCTCTTCATCAACATTTGTAAGCATTTTTCTCCATGCTTCAGATCCAAGATCGTGATCAAATTCATGGTTTTTCCTAATGTAATCTTCGGCGTATGTTTTTGCCCAAAATTGTTCTTGTTCGTTATTAAATGGCATAGGTTTATTGTCCTTACAAACTATTTTAGAATTTCCTATTTATGATCGTAGGTGCGATCATTTCTGCACGTATCCAATCTTCTTGATTATCAATATCCTGTACACACCATCTTGGTATGATGATCGGTATGGAATGGCGATCAAAAATGCGTTTGCCCTCTAGCCAAGCCGATGGCTGTCCCCAGTAAAATTGTCCTGCATCATGGAGCGCTCTGGGCAAGTCCTGAGATCGCGTTAAAAAATGTTCTGGGAAAAACATATCGATCCCACCATCAGGATTTTCTGTAAATGCACGAAAGATCGGTGCAGCAAAGTCTGTTGCTGAAAATGCATAGCTCCAGCTACCAGACTCCAAAGCTTGTAAACCTCTGATCAGATCTTTGACCTGAACAAAAGGGGCGGTTGCATAAATACAACAGACAGCAGAGACAACTAAACCTTGATCGATGAGCCATTGGGTTGCATGGGCAATTACCTCAGTTGTTCCTGCATAGTCGTTGGACAGATCGACGGGACGTAAAAATGGAACTTCAGCTCCATAATTTCTGGCGACTTCAGCGATCTCCAGATCATCGGTCGAAACAATAATTTGGTCAAACAGTCCAGAAGCGATCGCTATTTCAATTGACCATGCAATCATTGGCTTGCCAAAAAAGTTCTTAATATTTTTGCGAGGAATACGTTTACTGCCTCCCCTTGCTGGAATAACTGCTATGTTCATTTATCTAACCTTCTATCAAAATTTTAGGGTTCTGGCCAGAAGTCTGGATTGACAATTTCCTCCAATTTAAAGGGGCAAATTTCAGGGAAGTTATCATCGGGTAAATCAGTTTCAGCGATCGCTAAATCTCTAGCTTCAGACCAACTTTCTGTCATTGCCTCATTGATGCGAGACTTTAATCCGGGATTACGACGCAGCAATTTATCGATTGATGTTCGCTGCACTCGGATTGTCGCTCGCCAACTGTTAGAACGTCTCCAGTGTTGCACTTGCCATTTAAGCAGATGAGCCACTAATTGCATCAAACGTGACTCCAACTGATCGTAATGACGATTACCCAAATCTGTTAGCTCCTCAATAAGATGAGATAAATCTAATTGATCAAACTGTCCCTGACGCAATAAACCTGATTGTTGATGCGCCCAACTATAAAAGTCAGTTTCATACAATGTGTCACTCATGTTGGTTCTCCATTAGATCAAAACCTCTCTTAGATTTTCAACTACGCGATTTTGATCTTCTTTGCTCAATCCATAATACAAAGGAATACTAATAGCGTCTGCATAATATGTCTCTGATTTGGGAAAATCTCCCCATTTAAATCCAATATTTTGATAATAAGGCTGGGTATGCACTGGAATATAGTGCAAGTTCACACCAATATCAGCTTGACGCAACTCTTCAAATACCTGTCGATGAGTTTTACTAATTTTGTCAAGATGTAAGCGAATTACATATAAGTGCCAGCTAGACTCAGTGTCTGGATGCTGGTGGGGCAAAGTAATCGGTAAATCCTGTAGTAGATGATTGTATCGCTGAGCTAAAAATCGCCGCCTATTCACAAATTCATCTAATCGTTGCATTTGACTTGCACCCAATGCTGCTTGGATATCGGTTATGCGGTAATTAAAACCTAGTTCTAATTGTTGATAATACCAAGCGCCGTGAGATTCTCCTTGCATTAAATTTGAATCACGGGTGATGCCATGCGATCGCAAACGAATTGATTTTTCATATAAATCTTGTCTATTGGTTAATACCATTCCCCCTTCACCCGTAGTAATGATCTTCACGGGATGGAAGCTAAAAACTGCTAAATCGGAAAATTCGCAGCAGCCAATCGGTTTATCTTGATATTTACCACCAATCGCATGGGAAGCATCTTCGATTACCTTAAACCCATATTGCCTAGATAAATTCGCAATTTTGTCCATCTCACAAGATTGACCGGCAAAATGCACAGGAATTAGGACTTTAGGTAAACAGTTTTGTTCAGATGCTCTAACTAGTTTTTGTTCTAATTGCTCAATACTTAAATTATAAGTATGTGGATTGATATCTACAAAATCAACGTGAGCGTCACAATATAATCCACAGTTAGCGGAGGCAACAAAGGTATTGGGTGAAGTCCATAACCAATCATTTTCGCCTAGGTCGAGCGACAAACAAGCAATATGTAATGCAGCCGTAGCACTGGAAACAGCTACGGCATAGTTTACCCCACAATAATCAGCAACTATTTTTTCAAATCGATTAATTGCTGGACCTTGGGTTAGCCAGTCAGACTGCAACACATCTATTACTTGCTGAATATCAGCCTGATTAATATCTTGTCGTCCGTACGGAATATAAAAACTCATATAGCAAAGCTTGGATCGACATGGGCTTTAAGTAGTGATCTTAATTCATCAATGGTCAAAAAATGAGGGTTTTGCCCTGAATTGTAGCTAAACCCAGCTTCTACTTTTGTTGCCCCAGATTGTACGTATTGATCTATGAGGTTTCTACTAGTTGGCAAAATTGCATAATAAGCACCACAATCTACCGTAGTAAAAGCATCTGAGGTTGTAATCATTTCTTCATGCACTTTTTCTCCTGCTCTAATGCCGACAATACGCTGCTCACAATTTGGAGCGATCGCTGTAGCTACATCGGTAATTCGGTAAGATGGAATTTTAGGTACGAAAATCTCTCCTCCCCAAGCATTCTCAATAGTCCAGATCACCATTTTTACGCCTTCTTCAAGAGTGATATTAAATCGAGTCATTTGCGGGTCAGTAATTGGTAAAACCCCTTCATGGCGCTTCTGCAAGAAAAAAGGAATTACAGACCCCCTCGAACCCATCACATTGCCGTAACGTACCACGCTTAAACGGAGATCTCGCAAACCTCTGATATTGTTTGCTGCAACAAATAACTTGTCAGAGCATAGCTTCGTTGCTCCGTACAAATTAATCGGGGCTGCTGCTTTATCGGTTGATAGAGCCACAACACGCTTTACCCCACTATCTAAGGCTGCTTCAATTACATTTTCAGACCCTAATACATTGGTACGAATAAATTCAATTGGGTTATACTCAGCCGTAGGTACTTGCTTTAATGCTGCGGCATGAACCACTATATCAATACCTTCACAGGCTCGAGTTAGCCTTTTTGCATCTCTGATATCACCAATAAAATAGCGCACTCCAAGATATTTATCAGGTGAAAACTTTTGAGCCATTTCAAACTGTTTTAACTCATCCCGTGAATAAATTACTAATCGATGAATATTGGGGAATTTTTGTAATATTACTTCTACAAATTTTTTGCCGAAAGAGCCAGTCCCCCCCGTCACTAGAATTGAAGTTTTTTCATTGATTCTCATAAGAAATAATTAATTTAGATATAGCCACAATTAAGCCAATTACTATCGTTAAGTGAATGTATGGATAGTATTTTGTCATAATTGTACAAGCCTAGCTTTTAGCTTTAGGATTTCCCAAAGCATGAATAGGTATTTTATTCAGACAGCTGCTCATTTTAACAAGCTTCTTGAGATATTAACAGACATTGATTATATTACCACTCTTCAAAATATCTTTATCAAGATATAGCAATTCTCAATCACTTGTAGATTTTGGGATTTTCAGCTTTAACCAGTTTTAGTACTGAGTTCCTAAGGTTGTTAATTGTCTGTGCATCTTCTTCCTCAGAACTGTAAGTTGCGTCAGGTGGAATGACATTAGACTCTTGATCTTCTTGATCTGTTGAATTTTGAGCAAGGCGATCGCATAGAGCATCAAGATGTGTCGCTAGCTTGACAGGCACATGAGGTGAAACTAAATCAAGATTAGGATGATTTGGCAAATCATCACATGGACAGCAAACAGGGGTGCGGGGACCGATACCTATGGTTGGGACAAGCAAGTTACAACGGGCACAAGCAATAATTTCCCATTGACTGCTCAGTAAGTCACTAATAGTTTGACTAGTACCACTTAAATGAGCTTCTTGAGCTTGATTCGTACTAATTTTAAACCAGAGGTTGTTGAAAATTGTTGAATACCTCTCGCCCTGTAGGATTTTATGGATATGCACTGGTTTATTCTGTGTAGACAAACTCAAGGTTTTACCCATCTGCATCCATTGGGCTAGATATTTTTTGACTAAGGTTCGTGATGCCATAAATTTGAACCTTTGATAAATAATCAAATTAGATTGCTGAAGACAGGCAATAAATATACCTATCATAGCTAATATAGTCTGAGAGCTTCATAAATAATCTGAATAAATCTTGTACTTTGCCGTTTTAGGTTGGTTAGACTATGCTCGAAACTATTTCTGATCCTTCGCCAGTCTCTTTGAATCAAAATATAGAAGCATCGATTCAAATTCGCAACTTAAATTTTCACTACGGTGAAGGTGATTTATTTAAGCAGGTTTTGTTCGATATCAATTTGGATGTCTATCCTGGGCAAATTGTGATTCTGACGGGACCATCTGGATCGGGTAAGACGACGTTATTAACTTTGATAGGGGCTTTACGCACGATTCAAGATGGGAGTCTCAAGGTTTTGGGGCAAGAATTGAGGAGCTTGCATCCTAAAAAATTAGTGCAAATTCGCAAAAACATTGGTTTTATTTTTCAAGCCCATAATCTCTTCCATTCTTTGACTGCTAGACAAAATGTAATGATGTCAACGGATCTATATCCCAATGATTTTCATAATGTTGCCCCTGCAAGTCGAGCCGCAGAAATTCTCGGACAATTGGGGCTAGCAGAAAGGGTTGACTACAAGCCCCATGCGCTATCGGGTGGGCAAAAACAACGGGTGGCGATCGCACGTGCTTTGGTAAATCGACCTAAGTTAATTCTGGCAGATGAGCCAACGGCGGCTTTAGACAAAAAATCGGGGCGTGATGTGGTGACTTTGATGCAAAAAATGGCGAAGGAGGAAAACATCACAATTTTGATGGTGACTCACGATAACCGCATCCTTGATGTAGCCGATCGCATTATCAACCTAGTAGACGGCAATCTCGAATCAGATAATGTCGTGAATACAGACATAACTAATGATGCACGTACGTTTATGTTGTAAATAATCAATGACCCTTACTATTAATAGAAAAGCCTATGGGGATTTACTGGCAGAAATTCAGCCTCAAGTAATTACAAATGATGCTGAAAATGAAATTGCTCTACAAAATATTGAAAAACTGTTAGCAATTCCCCAACCTACAGCCGAAGAAGAAAGGATTCTACAGTTGCTTCTTACTTTGGTTGAAAAATATGAAGATGAACATTATCCAATGAATAATGCTTCACCTTTGGATATTCTCTTGCATTTAATGGAATCTAATGATTTAAAGCAAGCCGATCTAGTGAATGTAATTGGCTCAAGCGGCGTTGTGTCAGAAGTTGTCAACGGCAAAAGGCAAATCAGCAAAAATCAAGCACAAGCACTTGGCAAGTTCTTTCATGTCGATCCTAAGTTGTTTTTGTAGAGACAAACTGTAATTTGATTACGCTAGAATCATTGCTCAATATATCATCCTAATTTAATTGGAGATATGTCCATGCTCATTGCTTCACCTATCCTAAAAAATCATGAATCCACTGAGAATCGCATCACCCTTGAAGGGATTCGCTGGTCAACCTATGAGAATATCCTTGAGGATGCTGGTAGCGATCGCCACTGGCGGATTGCCTATGATTGTGGCAGTCTAGAAATCAGTATGCCGAAATTTGAGCATGAAGTCCCTAATCGGTTTCTGGCTAGTCTGATCGAGTCGATCGCCGATGAATTGGGACTAGAGATCTTAAATGCAGGTTCTTTGCGACTTGATCGTGAGGATTTGGCTAAAGCGATCGAGCCAGATACTTGCTTTTATATTCAGAATGAGGCTGTCGTTCGCAACTTACGCACCATTTCCTTACCCGAAAATCCACCACCAGATTTAGCGATCGAGTCAGACTATACAAATTCCTCGATTAATAAATTGTCGCTATATGCTGCCTTAGGCGTACCTGAACTATGGCGTATTCAAAATAATGCGATCGCGGTTTATGTTTTGCAAAATGGTGAATATGATCGTGTTGCAACAAGTCTGATCTTTCCCTTATTTCCAATCGCTGAATTTCCTATGCTGCTAGAGCGTAGTCAAGCAGAAGGTCAGAGAACGGCTGTACGTGCCTTTCGAGAACTAGTTCGTAATCGGCTTTAAAAATATTATTTATCAAGACGGACGACATACCATTGCCATGTGCCGCGATCGCCACAATCGAGATCACAGGCAGTCTTAATGAGGCGTTGTACCTGTTCGGGGATCGTTTTGAGGTTTTGTAAATCGCGAGGCAGTTCGTCTTGCATATCGACTAACAAATCATGCAAAAGCTTTTCTAATTCGGGCTGAGTCACAAACTGTTCTTGCATATCGGGCGGCAGCACCACATAAGTGTCTTCGTAGTACATCATGCTGCTTGGCATATCGGTTCTCAGAATATTGTAAATTTTTTGGGAAGTGTCGTCTGTGTGTAAAATTTTAGCATGACGAATGAAGTGCCTTTTGAACAACCCATAGAGCCAACTGAGCTAGAGCCTGAAGCGTCTTCAAACTCAGAAGATGCTGCTGATTTTATTGAGCCTGATGAACACGAAGAAGCCTTTGCTTTATCAATGGAATTGTATGAGCAACCAGAATTACCGATCGTTCAATCACTTAAACAAAAGGTAGAGGCAGTTTTATATCTCAAGGGACAGCCCATGAATTTGGCGGCGATCGCGGCGGCTTTGGGTTGCGAAGTTGAGGATGCGGAAATGGGGTTAATCGACTTGATTACAGAATATGCCCATCGTGATAGCGCTTTAGAAATTGTGGAAACCGATGTGGGGTTTTCGTTACGATTGCGCTCTGAGTTTGAGGATTTAGTCCATAAGCTCATTCCTGTGGATTTGGGGCGTGGGGCTTTACGGACTTTGGCAGCGATCGCCTTGAAAAAAAATATTGTGCAGTCAGAATTGATCGAGCTGCGTGGGGCGGGAGCCTATCAACATGTGCAAGAACTTGTCGAGCAAGGCTTTGTGAAAAAGAAAAGACAGGCAGATGGTGGGCGATCGTCTGTACTACAAGTAACTGCCAAGTTTCATCAATATTTTGAAATTGATGATTTGACTAAATTGATTTAGGTTCATTTGATATTTATTTCGTCACTCTCATGTAATCTTGCCATAACTTAATTTATTGCGAGAAAAATCATGGGATATAAAAAAGGTGATAACTATGAGCAAAATATTTTTGATTTATTGTCTTCAAAAGGATTAATTGCGACTGGCTCAACTAGAGGTGGGGCAGGAAATGCAACGGATATCAAGTTTCTATACAATTCTCAGGAATACAATCTAGAGGTTAAACTCGATCTTGAGGCTGATTACGGACAGAAAATGTTGCGATGGGATAATGGAATTTGGGGTTGGTGTGTTGATGATGCTGTGACTGCATTTTATACATCTGTTGGAGTTTTAGATATCGTTAATGCTAAAAACCTCATTCCTAATCGATATTCCATACCCAGAGATGAAATTACTGTGCAACAGAAAAAGCAAGATCAAAAAGCTTTTGAAGATAAATTAGAAATCGATATTAATAGTTTATATGATTTTTATGGTGATAAAAATTGTTACTATATTCAGATTGGTGGATACGGGTTTTATCATCTCAAACGAGATATTCTCCATCTAGGTACACCACAACTTAATTGTAAAATGAACTTGAGATTTAGAGCTAAGACTAACCACAGTAATCCAGTTTATAAGTATAGTTTCTATGCAGTTTTAAAAGTAGATAAAAAAGGAAAGCCCAAAAAATCTTACTATGATCTTGAACAAAGAGATGGGCGTATATTTCCCCCAATCATCTAAATTTAATGTGTTCTACAATTCAAAATAATGCAAGCTGAGTAGATTTTACTTTGTCAAGTTTTTTAGATTTATTAAAAGCATTTTCTTTATAAGAAAATGCTTTGGCTCTAATTGATTGAATATCTTCAATTGAGGTAGTTATTTCCATATTATTTTTAGTGGAATCCAACATAAGTATGGACTCACCGATCGCTTTTGCAAGAAGTGGTGGGACAGCATTGCCAATTTGTCGCCATTGTTGAGTTAGAGTGCCACAAAAAAAATAATTAGATGGAAAGGACTGAATTGCGGCGGCTTCCCTAGCCGTTAAATAGCGGTTTTCAACTGGATGATAGTAAGTGGTGCGACTGGTGTTAATTGTATTTGCACAATCATCACGATCTAAACGATTTAATTTAGCTTCTCTAAAGCGCTCTTCATGAATACTTGACCAATCGACATCAAACCATAGATTTTTAGGTAAATATGCTAACTGATCTTTCTCATATCTAATGCTTTTTCCTTCGGGTATATGACTAATTCTTTCTCTTTCTAAATCATTAGCAATTTGCGATCGCTTGATATCATGATTTAAGATTTCACCGTTTGATTCTAATAAATTATCAAAAGCCCATCCAACAGTTCTAGGCAAAGGTAAATCTTGAAGATCTTGATCTGAATCCTTAAAAATTTTATCTGGATAAATATTTCTTACGCCAAAGCGATTTCCCAAAAATATTGTCCGTCTTCTTTTTTCTGGGACTCCATAATGATGCGCTGATAAAACTTTGACATCAATGGTATAGCCCAAATCTGTAAAGCTTTTAATTATTGATTTTAAAACACTTTCATTTCTTTTGGATAAAAGACCTGTCACATTTTCAACAATAATGTAATCAGGTTCTAAGGCTTCTACTATTCGGAGAAACTCAAGAAATAGAAAGTTACGTTCGTCTAGGTGATCATTTTGTCCAATTGTAGAAAATCCTTGACAAGGCGGCCCACCACAAATTAAGTCAACTTTTTGATGATGGGTTATTTCTTGAATTTGTTGGTTAGATATTTCGCGAATATCGCCAGCGATCGCTTTCGCTTGTGGATGATTATGCTGAAAAGTTTCAATGGCAGCGCGATCATGGTCAATTCCTAGTAAGCAATGCCAACCAGCCATTTCCAACCCGCAAGACATCCCACCTGCACCAGAGAATAAATCTATAAACGTTTTTTTCATATTTATATCTTCAAGAATAGCTAATTAGCCAATTATATACTTAGCCGTGATATGATGAAGATCATTAATTTATTGCTAAGTTAAAAATGGCGCAAACACAGAGAAAGCCTGTATATGTTTTGCCAGAACATCACGATATTTTAAGGCGCATTGCCTATGAGCAGCGTTGTAATCTATCTGATGTATTGGATGCTGTGCTAGAAAATGCCGATTGGGAATTAATTGAAAGCAAGGCTAAAAATAAACCTTTGCAAAGAGCTAATGAAAGAGGCAGTTCTTACAAGGCTTAGTCTTAATGACTTCTTTCTTGCAAATATCACTTAACTATATAACTAACTAATAGAGATTTTATTTTGAGCATATTAATTAGACAAAGCACGATTATTTTGCCCGATCGCGAGACTTTGATTGGCGATGTTTATGTCCAGCATGGCAAAATTGCCGCGATCGCCCCAACCCTCAATCCCGATGATCTAAGCGCTGATGATCAACCATTAGAAATTATCGAAGCCACAGGTTTAACTTTGCTAGCGGGAGTGATTGATCCACAAGTACATTTTCGGGAACCAGGGCTAGAACATAAAGAGGATTTACGAACGGCGAGTTATGCTTGCGCGAAGGGGGGCGTGACCAGCTTTTTAGAAATGCCAAATACTCGTCCACTTACGATTACCCAAGCAGCACTAAATGACAAGCTCAGTCGGGCAGCTAGTAAATGTGTGGTGAATTACGGCTTTTTTATTGGCGCTACGGCGGAGGTTTTGCCAGATTTACTAACAGCGAATCCCACCTGTGGCATCAAAATATTTATGGGATCGATGCATGGGGCTTTGCTAGTCGATCAGGAGGAAATTTTAGATCGGATTTTTTCGCAGGGCGATCGCCTAATTGCAGTTCATGCCGAGGATCAAGCGAGAATTGCTCAACGCCGCATCGAATTTGCTGATAGTAAAGATCCTGCTAAACATTCGCTCATTCAAGATAATCAGGCGGCGCTTAATGCGACCAAACTTGCAGTCAAACTTTCTAAGAAATATCAAAGACGATTGCATATTTTGCATATGTCTACGGCGGAAGAAGCCGAATTTTTACGCCAAGAGAAGCCTGAATGGGTGACAGCTGAGGTCACACCGCAACATTTATTGATGAATATTAGTGCTTACGACAAAATTGGTTCCCTAGCGCAGATGAACCCACCTTTGCGATCGCCTCGCGATCAAGAAATTTTGTGGCAAGCCCTGCTCGATGGTGTAATTGACTTTATCGCGACTGACCATGCACCCCATACTCTGGCAGAAAAAGGCTTTGCAGCTAGCGAAGATCTGCTATCTCCTCAATCTGAGAAGTCTTCAAAGGATACAGTCCTGCTAGAACCAGCCAATGTGCCATCGGGAATGCCTGGAGTCGAAACCTCACTGCCATTAATGTTGACCCAAGCCGCAAAGGGTCGTTGCACAGTCCATCAGGTCAGCCAATGGATGAGCCGCAATGTTGCAAAAGCATACAAAATTGCGAACAAGGGAGAGATTCGCATTGGTTGGGATGCTGACTTAGTGCTAGTCGATTTGCATAGCTATAAACCTGTGCGAAATGAAGATTTATTGACTAAATGTGGCTGGAGTTCCTTTGCGGGATGGGAGCTTACGGGTTGGGCAGTGAATACAATTGTCGGTGGTCAGGTGGTATTTGCTAATGGTAAAGTCAATCCCGATGTGCGAGGTCAAGCCTTGCAGTTTGGCTAGATTAACGACACAATGAACTACATAAACCCATATAATTAAAAGCCTTGCAATGCAAGGCTTTTAATTATATGGGTTTGACTAGAACGCACACTCAATATTTATGTTTCTTTATCAAAAGTTGTCGATTAGGATATCAGTGTTGCCATTAATAGCGATCGCTATGCTGCTATTCACAGCCTGTAGTAACTCTAGTACAGATGGCAAGAGTAATGCGTCTATGCCAGTTACTGATACCACTAAAGATTCGCCAACTCCAACTAGTACCCAAAACAATCCCAGCCCCAATCTTACTAACGCGGCTAATCAAATTACTAGTCTTGCTAAATCACCTAAACCCACTCCAACAATTGACTTCAGCAAGCTTCCTGAGCTAGAGATTGGTGAACTAGAACTGTATAAGCATCGTTCTGGGATTTTAGAAATTAATGTACCAAAGGATTGGCAAGTTATAGATAACAGCAAACCTAGTGAAATACTTGTTACTTGGAATGACAAAGCAGGACGGGCTACGATCTCCGCAAATATTTTTGTGCCACCAAGTGAAATCCCAGAAAATCGTCTTGGTGATGTCTTTGAAATAATTGTTAAAGGAATGTATGGCAATCAGCCTGACTTCGAGATGCGATCGCCAGTGGTGGAATCAACGGGCAATATTGTGATCGAATGGAAATCAACTGTAACAATTGGCAATAAAAAGCTGAAATTTCAAGCCATTAGTAAAATGCAAAGGGTGAATAACAAGTTCGCTATTTTAACTTTTGGAGCGATCGAACCCAAATTTATAGAAATGAAAGATTCCTTCGCTAAAATATCCAACAGCCAGACGGTGAATGCAAGTTTGACTATTCCTTAAAAGTTCACGATTTAAAATCTGAAATGCGAAAAACTAATTTTGTAGTGACATCTCTGGGTACGATCGCCTTATTTGGCGGATTACTTGGAAGTTGCACACCTAATACCCCTGAAACCAAACCTAGTGCATCTGCTAGCCCTACCGCATCTAGTGCTGCAAAAACTCCAGATGCCAAAAGTGTAGCTACTAATCCTGATGCTGCACCAAAGTCCGATGCACGCATTATCAAAGTCAAAATCGATGGCTTAGAACCATATAAACATCCCTCTGGACTATTCCAAATTGATGTACCTAAAGGTTGGAAACCTCAAGAAAATAAGAAGCCTAATGAGGTAATTGTTTTATGGTTCGACCCTAGCAAAAATGCTTTGTTATCAGTAGATGTCTTTAAAGCGCCTTCAGAAACAACAACTGAGCAGTTGACCTCACTTTTGCAAACCTTCCTCAAATCCACTTTGGGATCTAGAGCAGGATTTTCTGCCGAGAAGCCCATCCAACAAAAAGACGGTAGTGTTCAAATTGTGTGGAGCTATGATGAGTCCATCAAAAATATCACGGCAAAAGTACAGGGCAATAGCTTCATCAGTCGCAATGGTGACAAAATTTCCCTAATTACTACTGGTGGTGTCGCCGATCAAATTCCTGCTTTAAAAGAATCCTTTGATCGTGTTGTCAATAGCTACAAAGTTGATCCCACCATCGCAATTCCTGCAACTCCTTAAATCTTGAAATGGTGGTGCTGCAAAGTAATTTTTTTAGTAATTGTGTTGCGGGCGCGAAGCGCCTGCAACACAATTACATTGCATGACTACCCTTGAGATTCATCTTGAAGAAAAGTCCCACTTAAGTGGGTGCTTTGCTTGCATCCACTTAAATATCCCAAAAATATCTATGCAACTGGCGATCGCAATTATTGATGCATTTACCAATCAGGTCTTTCAGGGCAATCCTGCGGCAACGGCTTTGGTTGATGCATTTCCTAAGGATGCTCAAATGCAGCAAATTGCCGCAGAAATCAATCTATCAGAAACCGCTTTTGTCAAACCTTTGGGTAAAAATCATTTTCAGTTACGCTGGTTTACACCAAAGCAAGAGGTTCCACTCTGTGGTCATGCTACCCTTGCGATGGCACATTATCTCCGTGAAATCGAGGCGATCGCTACCGATACCCCTCTTGTGTTTTCAACCCTGAGTGGTGAACTCCAAGTTAGTTTTGAAGATCGTTTAATCGTGATGGATTTTCCTGCGGCTTTTTTTCAGAATTGCTCAGAGCGATCACAACAGGTACTCGCCCAGATTTTTAGTGATCGTTCTTACATTTGTCTTGGACAAAGTGCGGATTATCTAGCTGTAGTTTTAGATGCTGAGTCAGCCGTTCAAAATTTTGTCCCCCCCTATGATCTCATCGCGCAGTTAGACGGATTTGGATTTATTATTACAGCGATCGCCGATGCAGGTCTAGACTATGATTTTGTATCACGCTTTTTTGCCCCCAAAGCGGGAATTCCCGAAGATCCCGTCACTGGTTCGGCTCATTGTAGTCTGACTCCCTATTGGTCAAAACGTCTCGGTAAGGGGAGTCTCAAAGCCAGACAATTATCACAGAGGACAGGTAATCTTGAGGTGAGCGATCGCGGTGAGCGAGTTTTGCTCAAAGGTGAGGCAGTCACTTTTTTACGCGGTCAAATTACATATTCTTAAAGTTCCCAAGCTTAAGCGCAGAACAATATTTTTAGATTATCCCAGAACCTCGTATATATAGCGGTTTTCATTTTGCCTACGGCAAAATGAAAACTCAAAACTCTTAATGGGACAGATTTTTTGTTTTCAAATGAGTACACACTCACTTGAAAACCGCTATATAGTTCACCAGTCTGGTGATGTACATGTTTGATTACCCGCCTTTGGCGGGTAATCAAACATGTACATCACTTGCTTGAAAAAAGCTATATTCAGAAAAATACCACCATAAAGAGACCCGATCTCCCTCATCGACAACGATAGAGAGCATTCCTTCGTCTAAATCGCGACGACAAGATGCGATCGCTTCTTCTAGGTTGGGATGAAAATTAATTGGTAAAAAAGTTTTACCCAAATAATAAATTCCTTTTTCATCACCCCAAGGGGTTAGCAAATTGATTTTCTGAATTTCAGAGGAAGATAGAATAATCATAACTTTGGATACCCATAGGACGATCTACACAATTCCTATGTTCTAACGATTATCTTCTATCCACAGTGATCACCAACTAACTCTACTTGTGACTATCACAGATCATATTCGTGACTAAAATAAGCGATAGGAGTGATGCAAATCACCTAAAGCGCTTGTTACTCACCAAGAAATTTATGGAAAGTGTGGCTTCGCCACACTTTCCATAAATTTCTTGCAGCTTTTTAACTACTAAGGTTCCTTATGCTGTTTTTATGATTGGTAAAAACACTTTTACCTGAGTTAGTTCGCAGGGAATACTCTCAATCTCTAAGCGTCCACCATGTAGTTCAATCAATCTTTTGGCGATCGCCAAACCTAAACCTGCTCCCTGTTGGATATATAGCTTCTTCTCAAACTTCATGTAATCACCAAAACTCGCAACCTGAACTGGCTCAAGCCCCTGACCATGATCGGTAACACATAGACAATATTCTGTTTGATTGCTGCTCCCCGATACGCTAACAGTTGTGCCTTCAGGAGAAAACTTAAATCCGTTATCAATGATTTCCCTAGCGATTACATTCAAGTAAGAATCTGAGATTTGAATGGTTTCATCCTTAATCTCAACAACTAAATCCGATATGCGATTGTAATGTTCCGCGATTTTCCTAGCACAACTGGAGATCTCATTATCAAAAAAAGTTGTCTTACTATTGCGGATCTGGCTCATCCACTCGGCATTTTTTTCGGTTGACTCTAATTCAGCATACAGTAGAAATTTTTTCACCATCTCATGCATATTGCGACCTGCTTTCCGAATGCGCTTACCGATATCAGGCACTTCGTGAGCTTCCATCGCATGATAATTTTTAACTAAGATATCTGCTAGACCCATTACCTCAATCGCTGGGAATAACAACTGATGGGGTAATGACTTAGAGATATTGCCGCATAAATTATCTAATTCTTGCTTGTAATAACTATTAATGATCTCCTGCTTTTTAAACTGAGCATTAATTGCTCCAAGTAATTCATCTCTGGTAAATGGCTTAGTCAAGTAGTCATCGGAACCAAGTTCCATGCCTTGACGAAAGTCATTTTTATCAGACTTTGCACTAAGAAATATAAAAGGAATTGCAGTGGTTGCAGGATTATTCCGTAATGCGCTAATAACTCCATAGCCATCAATTTCTGGCATCATAATATCGCAAATGATCAAGCTAGGAATATGCTGTTGAGCCATATCTAGACCTTGGCGACCATTATTTGCTGTGATTACCATATAGCCCTCAGCTTGCAGCATTCTTGATGTATTTTGCAAAACGTTGGGATTATCTTCGATTAGGAGAATTTTTTTCATGCTAGCCTTGCAGTATCCTTAAAGACATTATACCGATAGAGTCCGATAGAGATCGCTACTCAAAATTAGACATACAGCATCTTGCATAATTAGGAGGTGTAGAGAAATTTTTGAAAGTGGCATAAAGCGGTACTTTCAGGAATCGCTCTAGGTCTTTAGATGATTATCAATTGGTAAGGTAACTCTAAATTCTGTTCCTATATTTAATTGACTCTTGACAGATATCAACCCATTGAGGGTATCTACACAGTTTTTAACAATTGATAAACCTAATCCTGTACCAGGTAATATACCAACATTTTTACCTCGATGAAATGTGCTAAATAAATGACTTAAATCTTCTTCAGGAATACCAATGCCATGATCACTGACGATGAAAATGATTTTCTCCTGATCAACAATTATTTGAAAATCAATATCTTTATTTTTAGGGGAATACTTAATTGCATTAGTGATTAGATTTGAGAGGATTTGACGTAAAAGCTTCTCATCCATATGAACTAGAAATTGAGGAATATCCTGTTGAAGGTGAGGATTTTCAATTGATATATCATTTACTGGATGATGAAATGATGAATGAAGATTATATTCTTTACCGAATGTTCTTTGGATTTGGCGTAGTAGTTGCTTACAAAATTTCAAAAGATCAAATTCAGTTATATTTAGCTTTGCTTTATTGGCATTAGTCCGACTGAGGAATAACACGTCTTCCATTAATTCGGTCATATGCTTCACTTCCGATTGGATTTGATGTAATTGTTCAGTTTGTTCTTCTTTAGTCCATTCGTAGTGTTCTAGAAGCTCGGCAGCACTCTGAATCGTTGTCAGAGGAGTGCGGAATTCATGGGAGACAACTGAGATAAAGTTAGTTTTCATTTCACTAAGTTCTCGCTCTTGCGTGAGCGATCGCGCCAGTACTGAGGCTGATAGTTGTAACTGTTCATTTTGTTCTTGTAATTTCTTTTGGAGAGAACATAATCGCAAATGGGTTTCAATTCTAGCTAGGACTTCGATTAGTTGAAATGGTTTACTAATATAGTCCACACCTCCTACTGAAAATGCTTCTACTTTTTCTGATGGTTCTTCAATAGAACTAATGAAAATAATCGGGATTCCTTGGGTTGTAGGGTTGGCTTTGAGGATTTTGCAAACTTCGTAACCATCAATATCAGGCATCCGAATATCAAGCAAAATTATGTCAGGTAAGATTTTAGCTGCTTTTTCTAAGGCTGCTTGACCATTTGTTGCTTGTTCAACCACATAACCATGTCTGATAAGCATTAGGGATAACAGTTGAATATTATAAATGGTGTCATCAACGATGAGTATTGAAGAAGTGTTTATTGTTTTTCCCTCTTCCCCTTTTTGTATTTTCTGTAATTCCTGATTAAAATCTGGATTGGGATCTAGATTAGTCATAGCCAAAGTCTTAGCATGTTTCTAAAATAATATAGCAGTCCTAAATGATTTGAGAGAGTACATCCTGACGATCAGCAATCCATCAAATCCACTAATTTCATATTTCATATTTCGTAAATCTATGCAGTTTTCGGTAATTCTTCCCTGTCTCAATGAAATTCGCCATGGTTATCTAGAACGTATTCTCAATAATTTAGTTTTGCAAAAGGGGAAAAAAGAGATTATTGCTGTTGTCAGTGATAGTGATGATGGAACTGACAGTGTTTTAGAGGAATATGCGTCTCGGTTTGCTGAAATCCGAGTTGTGCGATCGCTAGCTCGGAATCGTGCTCAGAGACTTAATGAGGGAATTACTGTTAGTCAGGGGGAAGTCATTTTATTACATCATCCTGCCACGTTATTACCAGAAATTATTGCCTTACAGCTAATTGAGGATGTATTAGGTTCAGGTAATCAATGGGGAGCATTTCAGCATAGTTTCGATATTTCCCATTGGTTATTGCGCTTTAGCTCTTGGTATTCCGACAATGTGCGAGTTAAACAAAAAGGAATTGTCTATTTTGATCACTGTCCATTTGCGAAGCGCCAAATTTTAATGCAGGTTGGGAATGTACCCGATCTAGATATTTTTGAAGATACGGTATTGAGCGATCGCCTTTGTCAATTGTCTCGACCAGTGATCACCAAAGGCACAGTGACAACTTCAGCGCGTAGATTTCAGCAAAGGGGGGTTTATCGCCACGCTATGCTCAATCAATTACTAAAAATCTGTTATCACCTCAATATCGATCCTCAATGGCTCAATCGTTTGTATGAACAAAAATCTAGTATTAACGTCAAATATGGAGATAGTTTAGAGACTAAACATGAAAAATAAATTTCCATGCAGCCGCAATCTATTGCGAGCAATTCTGATGATCGGCGCTTTAGGGGCTGTGTCATTAGTCCCACCATTTGCCCATGCCAATGCGTCATGATAAAACTATTTTCTGTAGCTCAGGAGCCTATATGACTCCCGACGAATTAACAAAAATTGTTCAATCTCTGGATTGGCTGCCATAATACAGTTTGCAATTAGTTCTAGAAAAGCTTTAACGAGGAGTTCTTAAGGGTGACAGGCTCTAACCATAACTACATTCATGCCTATCAAAAATTAGGGAAAGGGCGATCCACATCATGGCAATCATGGTTATACCGTGGTGGGGATATTTTATTTGCAACTTGGGTGGGTTTGATTTGTGCCGTGCCACCCTGCTATATGCAGACAGAATTTCAAGCACCAGTTGAGGCGGCGGAATTACAACTGGCTAAAGCGATCGCTCCGATTTCACCAAAGGCAGTTAATCCGCTTAGCCTTGATCTGACCGATGATCTCCTAGAACGTGATCGAGCTAATCTATTACAAGCGATCGACAATAGTATTCGATATATTCGCACCCCATCCGCCGAGCGTCGTTACCCTGTAGCAGGAATTAGTCGTGATCGCATGGAACGCAGTCTGGTGAGATTTCGCCGCCTTGTGCAAGTGTCCCGCTCAGCCAAAGATTTACAACAGGCGGTTAATCGTGAGTTTGATCTATATCGGTCAGTTGGTCGTGATGGAACTGGGGCAGTACAGTTTACGGGCTACTACGAAGCGGTCTATAAGGCAAGTCGTACCCGTACCGATGAGTTTAAATATCCTCTCTATCGTTTACCATCAGACTTTGATCAATGGCGATCGCCCCATCCCACTCGTGCCATGTTAGAGGGGAGCAAGCAGTTAGCAGGTTTAGAAATTGCATGGCTCAGCGATCGCTTTCAAGCCTTTTTGGTGCATGTCCAAGGCTCGGCAAGATTTGAGTTACCCGATGGCAATTTATTAACTGTTGGCTACGCAGGCAAAACCGATCAGCCCTATCGCTCAGTTGGTGCAGAGCTAGTCAGGGATGGCAAAATGCGTCTCGAAGATGTGACCCTGCAAACCCTGATCGCATATTTCCAAAAAAATCCCCAAGACTTAAATATTTATCTTAACCGTAATCCCAGTTTTGTTTTTTTCCGTGAAACTAACGGTCAATCTGCAACGGGGAGCCTCGGAGTACCTGTGACGGCTGAGCGCTCAATTGCTACGGACAAAAAAATATTTCCTTCTGGCGGCATTGGTCTCATTCGCACCGAAATTCCCTTTGAAAATCCCCAGACTGGCAAGCTAGAATTACGCCCAGTTCAGAGAT
The DNA here is from genome assembly GCA_020404105.1 of Pseudanabaena sp. M53BS1SP1A06MG. Taxonomy (GTDB): domain Bacteria; phylum Cyanobacteriota; class Cyanobacteriia; order Pseudanabaenales; family Pseudanabaenaceae; genus Pseudanabaena; species Pseudanabaena mucicola_A. Next base: position 36,746 of record JADBWH010000084.1, read on the forward strand.
TTATGCTTGATCAAGATACAGGTGGGGCAATTCGTGGTGCGGGGCGCGTTGATATTTTTATGGGAACAGGCGATCGCGCAAAGCAAAGGGCTGGACTAATTAAAGGTGACGGTGAGTTGTACTATCTTGTACTAAAGTAAAAATTTTCACCAGACTTGTGGCGTAATGTAGTCACGCCACAGACTCCTCGTTGCGCTTTTCTAAGTGATGTTCAAATATGCCAATTAACAATCCTTTTACGATCAGAATGCAAATTACGCGGATGTTTGAGCAGGGGCAATCCCTCTTTGCTGAACTCAAAGTCCAAGACTGGCTCAAAGAGCGTAGTCACAATCCCAAAGATTACATAATTCGCTTTCATCAAAAAATGGCTCCCGTTGGTTCCGCCTCTTCGATGAATGTAGAAATAGAACTCCTGCGTAAGGATGGTCAACCCGTTGATGAATGGCTACTACAAGAACTTCAACGACAAGGTTAAACATAAAATTTGGGGCTATCCGCTAGCGGATAGCCCCAAATTTTGACACCAAAAAGGCGATGCATCACGCTGTCTTTTCGGTATTAAGTCAAGGCGGCTGCGCCACCGACTACTTCAAGGATTTCTTGAGTAATTGCGGCTTGACGGGCTTTGTTGTACTGCAAGGTCAGAGTCTTAATCAGTTCAACAGCATTATCACTGGCGTTATTCATCGCAGTCATCCGAGCCGCAAGTTCACTCGCTACGGACTCTTGCAAGGCTCGAAGGATTTGGTTACTGAGGTAGAGAGGCAACAAGGCATCAAGGATTTGCTCAGGATTTTGTTCAAAGATCAATTCCTTGGGCAATTCCTTCACGGTGATTTCAACCTTTTCGCGCTCGACTTGGAACTTACCACCACGAGTGATCAGGCGAAAAATCTCATCATCTTGAGGTTCTAAACCTTGTGGCTCAAGTGGTAGCAAGGTTTGGACTACTGGTCGTGAGCTAATTAGAGATACGAAACGGGTATAGATCAACTCTACGCGATCAATTACACCAGCCAAAAATGCTGAGGTAATTTCATCTTCGATCGCATTTGCTTCAGCCGCATTAGGAATTTGATTTAAGTTGGTAAACTTCGCAGCAATCGGTTGATCGCGGCGGGAGAAGTATTGAGATGCCTTACGACCGACCAAGATAAAGGTGTAATTAATACCTTGTTCTTTTAATTCCTTGGCGCGAGCTTCAGCACGACGAATAATCGTTGAGTTATAGCCACCACAAAGACCGCGATCGCCTGAAATGACCAGTAGACCAACGGTTTTTACAGGACGTTTATCGAGTAAAGGCAGACTGACATCCTCGAAAGCGATGCGCTGCTGGAGACGGTAGAGGACTTGAGCTAAGCGATCAGCAAAAGGACGGGTTGCTAAAACTTGCTGCTGAGCGCGTCTGACCTTCGCGGCGGCGACAAGACGCATTGCTTCAGTGATCTTGCGAGTATTCTTAACAGTGCCGATGCGATCGCGGATAGATTTGAGGTTAGCCATGAAACTAAATTGCTACTTGCTATTGAATACTATGGAAAATTTGGGATTAACTGTTTTCGTGAAACAATGGGCTTAAGCTCATTGCCTACGGAAAATTTGGGATATTTACAGAAGACACTAAGGTATCTTAAGTATCTTAATAAAAAATTGCACCTTCAAACTGCAAACTGTTGTATATCCTTGAAATTGATTCCTGTGACAATTAGATGCACTACGTGCATCTAATTGTCACAAATCCACAAATAATTTTTTAATCCTTTGATATGGTCGCTTCTTCGCCTTTTTTTACAATAACTAACCAAACATCGAATCCTACTGAGTCATCGGACGATCTTCTCGAAATTGCAGGGCGTAAATTTCGCTCACGCTTAATGACTGGCTCAGGCAAATATGCCAACTTTGAGATTATGCGTCAAGCGATCGCCGTTAGTGGTTGCGAGATTGTCACCGTAGCAGTACGGCGCGTGCAAACTAATGCGGCGGGGCATGAAGGGTTGGCGGAAGCGATCGACTGGAGCAAATATTGGCTATTACCAAATACCGCAGGATGTCAAACTGCTGAGGAAGCGGTGCGGGTCGCGAGACTGGGACGCGAGATGGCAAAGATTTTAGGGCAGGAAGATAATAATTTTGTCAAGCTTGAAGTTATTCCTGACCTGAAGTACTTACTGCCCGATCCTATCGGTACTTGTAAGGCTGCTGAGCAGTTGGTGAAAGAGGGCTTTGCGGTACTTCCCTATATTAATGCTGACCCTAGATTGGCGAAAATCCTTGAGGAAATTGGTTGTGTTACGGTGATGCCACTTGGTTCACCCATTGGCTCAGGGCAAGGAATTAACAATGCTGCCAATATTAGGATCATCATCGAAGAATCGAAAGTGCCCGTAGTGGTTGATGCAGGAATTGGAGTGCCCAGTGAAGCATCCGCCGCGATGGAATTAGGCGCAGATGCTTTGTTGATTAATACAGCGATCGCTTGTGCGAATAATCCAGTGGCTATGGGGCGAGCTATGGGGATGGCTTGTGAAGCGGGACGGACAGCCTACCTATCAGGTCGCATTCCTATTAAAGCCTATGCTAGTGCCAGTTCGCCCTTAACAGGACTCGTCAATTAAGCACATTTAGACAAATATGTCTCTTTGTGCAGCTTTTTCTAGTAGTACTATTCAATTCAGCACATCCCAAGATTACGCTCACCTAAATGAATTTATTTGATACATGAGCGCTCAATCTTAATGATACTGACTAGAAATCTATGGAGATATAGCGTTTTGCGCTTACTTTAAATCCTGCAATATTTTTGAAGGTGGCACGAAGCATCACTTTCAAAAATATTGCTGTACTCCTCAAAGCCTCAATAGGCTAATGCATTATTTAAAGCTTGAATTTCTTTTTGAGCTTCGCTAATATTCTTTGCGATCGCAGCTTTGTAATGTACCAATAGCTTAGCTCAGGAATATTTCCTTGATACTGTTGTTTATGATCAAAAAATTCATTTAACTCTGTCAAAATTATAGTCAAGCGTTGAATAATATGCTCAGAACGATATTCAGCTAATACTGAGTCTGCCAAAGAGAATTTCGAGTGATTATGAATTGCTTTAAGTATTCTTTGGATATCAAATTCTTGAGAATAGCCTGCAATTTTATAGCAATTAAAAGCGGGATCTAAATAATCAGATAAGCCATGATTCACGCTCGAAAAAACTTGACATCCACAGGCTAGGGCTTCCATTGGTTGCAGTCCAAATCCTTCGGTTACACCCTGTATCGCCCAATATTCAGCAGAATCATAGAGATAAACTTTGGCACGATTAAATAATCCCTCTAAATTTTCTACATAAGCATTAATGACTTCCACATGACATTGCTTTTGTAAAGCGGGAATTAATTGATTCATTAAGTAACTAGAAGATTTGCGGGCTTGGACTAGGACATCAATATCGCGATCGCTATGCCAGTTTTGGAATTGGTCAGAGATCTCATTGGGTAAATAGTAAAGCAAGGAATGGGGCGATCGCTGTCCCCAATAACCAAGGGTATTACGACTGACCGTGATAATTGGTACACTGGCTGGGAGATTAAAACCATAGCCTGCACTATGAGCATGATAAATTACATTGAGATGCTTTAACTTATGTGCAAGTTTAACCACATCAAAGCCCCAACTCATCACAAAAATGACATCATCTAAGGCTCTCAAGGTATGATCACTACTGAGTAAATCATTTAGCCATAGATGCTCTGTTTCCCGTTGTCGATAGGTGACCACTTCCGCAGCACAAACTTGCTGTACTAGATTCAAGGTTTTCAACTCTGCCCACAATCCCCCACAGGCAAATTTACTTGTGGTTCCCGGTAATAAAAAGTACAGTTTTCTCATAGGGAGAGTGCATCAAGGCTAATTACATTAGCAGGATAAAGTCTTTGTTAAAGCAGTTTAGGGCAAAAGGGCAAATTATAAGAAACTCCCATACTGGTTTTCTCTTGCTCTGGACTGGGGCAACGGCGATCGGTTATGCAGTTGGTGGGTTAATTAGTGGAGAAGTTGCAAGAACCGTAGGGGGTGGATGGGGACTATTTCTCAGTTTTGCTGTAATCAGTGCAGTGCTTGGTTTAATGCAATGGCTGGTATTCAGCACCAAAATTAGAGGGATTGGTTGGTTCTGGGCGACATGTTTAGGCGGCACTTTAGGCGGCTCATTTAGTTCTTGGGCGAGTTTTCAGATTGCGATTACCTATGGTGATGCTGTGGATCTGCTGGTGATCTATGGTTGTCTGCGGGGACTGACGACGGGAATAGCGCAATGGCTGATTTTGCGGCGATGTCACAACTTTGCTGACTGGTGGATCGTTGCCTCAACCGTAAGTTGGTATGTCAGTGTCTTAATTGGCAGTTTGTTGATGGATAAATTGGGACATTTCCTGATATTACTTGTCGGTACAATTTATGGTGTGCTCACAGGGAGCGCTTTACTTCTGATTCTTGGGCATCGACGACAATAACGCTAAACTAGATTCTAAGTTCATCATTTACAAGGCATGGCACTTTTTACATTGCGATCGCTCCGAAAAGATTTTGGTATTAAGGAAATCCTTAAAGATGCTAGCTTTAGCCTTGATGAAGGTGACAAAGTAGGATTGATCGGCACAAATGGATCGGGCAAATCCACGTTGCTCAAAATAATTGCGGGACTAGAGCCTAGTGACGGTGGGGAGCTATGGGTCAATTCCAGTGCCAAAATTATCTATTTACCACAGCAGCCAGACTTGAATGAAGAACGGACGGTTTTAGAACAAGTGTTTGCGGATAGTGGCGAACAGATGGCTTTAGTTAAAGAATATGAAGAAATTTCCGATAAGTTATCTCACGGACATGGAGATCAGGCGCGTTTATTAGCGCAGTTATCGAGCGTGTCAGAACGCATGGATCAAACGGGAGCGTGGGATTTGGAAACCAATGCCAAAATCGTTTTAACGAAGTTGGGGATTGATGATTTAGAAGCCAAAATTGGTAGCCTTTCGGGTGGATATCGCAAACGTATTGCGATCGCGTCTGCATTACTCTCATCTCCCGATGTCTTGCTGATGGATGAGCCAACTAACCACCTCGATGCCCTCTCAGTGGAGTGGTTACAGAGCTATCTCAATCGTTATCGTGGTGCGTTATTGCTAATTACTCATGATCGCTATTTCCTAGATAAAGTCACCAATCGCATTATTGAAATTGATCGTGGCGATCTATATTCCTATTCAGGTAATTATTCCTACTATTTAGAAAAAAAAGCGGAGGCGGAAGAGTCTGCCTTAAGTACGCAACGCAAACACGCAGGATTGCTCCGACGGGAACTGGAATGGCTGAAAAAAGGACCAAAGGCGCGGAGTACTAAACAGAAAGCTCGGATAGATCGTGCCCATGCCTTGCAAGCTATGGAATTTAAACAAGCAAATGCCAAGGTAGATATCACTACCGCAGGACGACGGATTGGTAAAAAAGTGGTGGAACTCGATCGCATTTCTAAATCCTATTGCGATCGCACCCTCATTAAAAATTTCTCCTATAACTTCACGCATGAAGACCGCATCGGCATCATCGGCAGCAATGGCGCTGGCAAATCCACCTTGATGAACATGATCACAGGTCGCTTACAGCCCGACGCAGGAACAGTGGAAATCGGCACAACCATCCATTTTGGCTATTTCGATCAACATTCCGATGATTTACTGGAGCATGGTAGTCAGCGCGTAATTGATTACCTTAAAGATGTAGCGGAACTGGTCAAAACTGCCGATGGCAGCATCATTACCGCTTCACAAATGCTAGAGCGATTCCTTTTCCCTCCCAATCAGCAATATGCGCCGATTAACAAACTCTCTGGTGGCGAAAAGCGGCGTTTATTCTTGCTCAAGGTTTTGATGGAAGCGCCTAATGTTCTCATTCTTGATGAACCAACTAACGATCTTGATGTCCAAACCCTTGCTGTTTTAGAGGAATACCTCGAAGACTTTAATGGTTGTGTGATTGTCGTTTCCCATGATCGCTATTTTCTGGATCGCACTGTTGATATGGTGTTTGCGTTTGAGAAGGATGGTGAAGTACGTTTATATCCTGGTAACTATTCCGTTTATTTAGATTACAAGAAAGAGGAAGAAGAGACACAGGTTATTGCTCCGAAAGAACAAAAGTCTACAAAAGCTACTCCTGCTGAGACTTCTATACCAAATCCTGATAATCGCAAATCTGTGAAGCTCTCCTACAAAGAGAAGCGTGAGTATGAAGAACTAGAAATGAAAATTCCTGAAATGGAAGAGGAAAAGCTGCAAATTGAAAAGAAACTTTATTACAATCCTCCCAGTGGACATACGGAGATTCAGAAACTTGCAAGTCGTTTAGCTGAACTCACTGAGGCGATCGATCAATCCACTGAGCGTTGGCTAGAACTTGCCGAACGTCTTTAGTCATCATTTTGCCATGTTCTTTACGCCCAAAATAGCCAAATTAAACCTAAATCTAGCTCAAAACGGATTAGAATTCAAAAATCCTCAGTGGTGGCTCGAAATTATCGTCATTATTGTGGTCTATTTTGCAATATCTTGGGGTGTGGTTAATGGTATACCCAAAAATCCTACCACCCCTTCTCCTCTCTGGCCTGGAGCAGGAATTATTATCGGGCTATTACTCGTCTGGGGGCGATCGCGATGGTTTGGTGTTTTTCTGGCGACATTTATTTACAACCTGCATAGGCGAGGATTTACTCTGATTTTGCCTCCTTTAGGCGCAAGCATTGGTTCCACGATTGGAGCCTTGATTACCGTCTCGCTGATTTTAAAGTTTACCCGCACCAACTACCCCATACGTCGAGTTCGTCATGTGGTCATTTTTTGTCTCTGTGCTATATTTACTGGTGTTATATTTCAGGCAAGTATCGGCATTCTTTCTTATGTTTATCATATGGGCAAAGCTTGGCATGACTTGCCGAGCATTTTTTTTAATTGGTGGGTTGGTGATGCCATTAGTATTTTACTTTTTGCACCACTAGTTTTTACTTGGCTGCGATCGCCCAAGGATTCTAAGATTAAGTCTTGTCTAAGTTGGGAAGTATTTGCAGTTTTATCTAGTTTAACTATTGTTGCTTATCTTGCTTTTTACAAGAGTCAACCAATCGAATATCTACTTTTGCCGCCATTGCTCTGGTCAGCATTTCGCTTTGGTTCTAAATTCACTACCACGATAGTGATGATTGTCTCCATGACCGCCACGATCGCTACAGCAAATTCTATTGGCGTTTTTTATAAGCCACAAGTCAATGGCAACTCAGTGTTATTACTGCAAATATTTATGGGTGTGATGGCAATTACTACCATGTCTGTGCTTGCAATTGTGGCGGAAAATGATCAAGCTAATCTCCGTTTGCAAAGAGCCAACATTGACCTAGAACAAAGAGTAGTCGAACGCACTCAAGAACTTCAACAAAGTGAAGCAAAATCAAGACAACTTGCAGAAAAAGCGGAGGCAGCTAATCAAGCTAAAAGTGCTTTTATTGCCAATATGAGCCATGAGCTGCGATCGCCATTAAATGCCGTCATTGGCTTTTCACAGTTAATGTTAAGAACTAAGGACTTGCCCACAGAACATTATGAAAATGCCAGCATTATTTATCGTAGCGGCGATTATTTATTGACCTTAATCAATAATATTTTGGATCTGTCCAAAATTGAAGCAGGTAAATCCACCCTTAATCCCCAAAATTTTGATTTATATCTTTTATTAGATGATATCGAAGATATGCTCCAGCTACGTGCAACTAATGCTGGCTTAAACCTTGTATTTGAGCGAGATCATGATGTTCCACGCTATGTTTATACAGATGCTATTAAATTGCGGCAGGTATTAATTAATTTAATCGGAAATGCTATCAAATTTACCAAGGTAGGTGGAGTTTTTATTCATATAACTAATGTTAAATCAGTGGATAATGACTGTATCCTAAGATTTAGCGTCCTTGATACAGGTGTTGGTATTGTAGCAACAGAATTATCCGAGTTGTTTGTCTCTTTTGCTCAGGCTCAAGCGGGGCGAGAAAAACAGGAAGGTACAGGTTTAGGTTTAGCGATCAGTCGTAAATTTGTGCAGCTCATGGGTGGAGATATTAGCGTAGCTAGTAAAGTGGGAAAAGGCACTACTTTCCAATTTGAAATTCACGCAAAATTAGGTCAAGAATTAGCCAATGAGCAGGTCGGTAAAAAGCGTGCATTGGCGCTTGCCCCAAACCAACCCGTTTACAAAATTTTAGTAGTAGATGATAAGCCTGTTAATTGTCAATTGCTCACTAAGTTATTACTTCCCATGGGTTTTGAGGTCAAAGAAGCGAGTAATGGACAAGAAGCGATCGCTATTTGGGATACATGGGAACCGCACCTCATCTGGATGGATATGCGAATGCCTGTGATGGATGGCTATGAGGCAACTAAATATATCAAATCGACAACTAAGGGGAATGCAACAGCCGTAATCGCTCTGACTGCTAGTGTTTTAGAAGAAGAAAAAGCAGTTGTACTGTCAACAGGGTGCGATGACTTTCTGCGAAAACCGTTTAATGAAAAGATGATTTTTGATACACTTACTAAACATCTTGGGGTGAAATATATATATGAAACAAGTACTAATTATGAATATGAAACTGATATCTCCGCAGGAATACCCCTAACATCTGATAATTTAGGAGTAATGCCTAATAAATGGCTGAACCAATTGTACGAATCATCTCTTGAAGCTGATAAGGATCTGGTAATGAGCTTAATTGGAGAAATTCCTAAAAGCGAAACTATCTTAGTGCGATCGCTAACCAAACTTGTTCGTAATTTCCAATTTGAGAAATTAATTGATTTAGTTGAACCTCTACTATCTTAAACCTACTAATTCATGAGCTATAATCCTTCGCTTGAAATCACAGGTAATATTCTCTTGGTAGATGATCTACCCGAAAATTTGCAACTCCTCAGTGATTTATTGACAACCCTAGGCTACAGTGTGCGAAGTGTAACTAGTGGGCGTATGGCTCTCAAGACTGCGAAGGTAAAACGTCCTGATTTAATTCTTTTAGATATTAAAATGCCCGATATGGATGGCTATCAAGTATGTCAAGCCTTGAAAGCTGACGAAGATTTACGGGACATTCCTGTGATTTTTATTAGTGCCCTTGATGATGTTTTTGATAAAGTGAAGGCTTTTTGGTCAGGGGGAGTTGATTATATTGCTAAGCCTTTTCAGAGCGAAGAAGTTGTTGTTCGTCTCGAAAATCAATTAACGATTCAAAAGCAAAAACAAGTATTACAGGATGAGATCTCTCGGCGCAAAGAAACCGAAGAAATGTTGTATCAATCTCGGGCTTTACTTACGAGTGTTCTCAATAGTGTGCTTGATGGGATCGCAGCCTTGCAAGCAGTGCGTGATCCCAATACATGTGAGATTGTAGATTTTCGATGTCTTGTTGTTAATCCTGTGATTGCCAAACTATTTGATCGCAATCGCGAAGATTTAATTGGTAAATTAGTACTCAGAAAGTTTCTTAAACGAGTGAAACCAGATCTATTTCAGAAATTAGTTGATGTAGTAGAAACAGGTTATACCTTAGACGAGACAATTAATTATCCAGCTAACTCTAACAGCATTTATCAAATCATTGCTGTTAAGTTAGGTGATGGATTTACAGTCACCCTGAAGGATAACAGTAATAAACTCTAAGTAAGTAGCTCAACTTAATTAAAACCCAAACCTGAGTTTTGTTCCGCCTGCGTAGAAGGCGGAACAAAACTCTCGGCTTTTAGTTTACTTATGTCTAGCTACTTAGAAAATCTAGCGAGGTTTACCAACGGAATAGTTAATGGCATAACTCCAACTGAGCAACCGCAGCCACAGACGAGGGTTAGTGGGTTCTAGCCATGCTTGACAACTGCGGACTATTTGGGGCATCCATCCACCCAAAATCGCATTAGCAAAAGAATTACGGGTAAAGGCTCCATAGCTGGATAGCCATTTCAGCAAGTCCTGTATTCCTGCCATTTCCAAAATCCAAATTACCAATTTCGGATTTTTAAAGGCTGCTATGAGGGCTAGTCGGTTAAACATTAGCCATCCTAGCCGATCTTTGATAAAGCGATCGCTTACAGGTTGTGGTTCATCAGCAAGCAGTCCAAAGAAAGTATTTAGCATCGAGTTCACTCGCTCAGGTGGTAAGTGCATTCCCGTTGGAACCATCATTCCCTTAGAAAATAGCCAAGTAACGGCAATATTGCTTTGATAGGCATTAATCTGGCTCAGATCATCGGCTCTGAGCAAATCATGTTTAAGAGCCGTATCCAGTAAAGTTGCTAAACGGGGCAAATTGCGAACAAGGGAACCAAAGCCTGTAAAGACTAGGGGCGATTGTAAAGAAGCTGCATCACCGATCGCTAAAATGCGATCAAAGGCACATTTTTTTGAATCCTCATTGAGGCTGTAATGTCCAGTGATATATCCAAAGGTCGCCTTCTTCCAAGTTAATTTCTCCATATCACAGCGACGATATTCAGGCAAAATCGTGAAAAAGTCCTCATACATTTCCAGTAATGATCCTGGATTATCAGGATGGACTTGGTGATAATGGAATAGGTAAATCGTCAGTTCATCCTTTTCCGCAGGAAAGAGTTCCCAAATCAATTGTCGTCCTCGAGAAATATCGCCATGACTAAAGAGAACATCACCATATTGGGAATCCCAAACGTGCTTATCAAAACCTTCGAGAACTGCGCCTACAGTCGGACAGACACTATCAAAGGCTTGCCCAGCATTGAGTTGCTGTGCGATCGCAGAAGCCGACCCCATCGCATCAATTACCAAGCGTGAATTGAGAATTACCTCGGTATCTGTTTCCAAATTCTTAGCAAATATTGTCGCGTCATTTTCACCAATAACTACCTTTTGGAACTCGGTGCGATCGCAAATTACGGCTCCGTACTGATGTAATTTCTTGCTACAAATTTCCAACAAACGATTAGTATCGATCGCAATATTTAAAACCGTAGGCGTATGTAGCACCTTAGCCTTAAGATGTGGTGGATTATTACTATCAAAAAACTTGTTAAAGCCATCGACATATTCCGCCGTAATCATCGCTTCAAATTCTTCCTTCGTGAAGAGTCCAAAATCAATAAGATTCTGAAATTCGGCACGCGAAATATTCCATTCCCGATTCATCCGTCCAAAGGGAATGCGTTCCACTAAGCAAACGCGATAGCCTAACTTCGCCATCATTGCCGCATGGATCGCGCCCAATGCTCCGCCCAGATACACGATGTCATAGATTAAATCTGGTTTCGCAGAATTAGTTTGTGAATCTTCAAAAATAACCTGTTTGGGAGTTTCAGGATTCTTAACACTTTCCCGCCAGCGCTTTTCCCACCAATAGACGCGATTGAGATCATATTCGCCATTGGGAATGCGTTGGAAGAATTTAACCGTAAGCGGATACTCTTCAGCTAAGGCTTCAAAAATTGATTGATTCGGGGCGATCGCAGGTAGTTGTTTAAATTCGTAGGGAAAAGCTTGACGCACTGCTTTCGTGAAATGCTCAAGAAATTCCTTTTCCCCATCCATGACCTCCTCTGACCATCGGAATATTTTGAGGTAAGTCGTGCGTTGCAATGTCCAAATAAATACTGATAATTGCGCGATCGCTCCTGAGCGATTTTGGCGATCGAGGATAAAGCCATGCTTAGCAACGGATTTTTTCCCAAAGGGAGACTGGTACTCAGTCTGGAGCCATGTTTTCACGGCTGCAACTTGAGGTGTCGGGATCTCGATGTAAAGTAACTGCTGCATGGCTAAATCAATATCGTCAGTGTTCTCATTTTGGCATATAGGCGATCGCTAGGGGATGCGTTTAAGTTTCTGGGCGCAACAATCGAGTAAAACCTTCTTGCTCAAAGTGGCGATCAGTTGTTAATGCTTCAGTAATTCCTCTTTGCTTCATCAAAACAAAGCTGACTGCATCGCATAAAGAGTACGTTTTATCCAGTCTTAAAGTTAATAGCTCAACGGCTTCTCGATGTAACTGTTCATTTATCCAAACTGTCTCTATATCTGGGTTATCCAATAAATCAACGATGAAAGTAAGCATGAAATCACGCGGAAGTCTTCTCGCGTTAGCTAAGGCTACATATTCAGCAACGATATAGCTATGCGTCAGTCGGGTTACGGATTTTTTATATTCGTTACAAGCTTGCGTGTGGAGAGGTTCAGTTTTGTAATGGAGGCAAAGCAACCCTGATGTATCGAGAAGCATTATTCGTCCCCGTGATTACTGGCATATTCTTTTGCTAAGTCAGCATCAATACTTTCATTGTCTAAATTCATAGCAATACCTAGATCAATTTCTCCAAAATGACGCTCAAACTGCGATATTCTACGTTCTTTTTCTGCATCATTTGGTAAGAGCTTAAACATCTGGGAAAAGTTTTGTTCAAGCAGCTTTACAACTAAATTTTCTGGCGGAATGCCAATACTTTGGGCTTGCTGATGAAGAGCAGCAAAAAACTGGTCATTCAACTCTAGAGTCAAAGTTTGCGTCATAAAGTTTACTCATCGGTAGAGATTTAGTGTAATTATAGCCTCTAGAGTTCGGACGTAACTTTGTTATTGGCGGCTAATTGGTATTGCATTTCTCAGATTTACATTCCGCTTACAACATCAAATTTCCAATCTCTCTAAACGTGTTACCCATTGATCAAAATGTGGACATTTTTCTCTGATTTTTACCAACCCAATTTTCTGGATTACTTGAGGAGCTAAAGTGGTTTTTAATTTGTCGTATCTGGGGATAACTTTTGCAAGTCGCTTAGAAGGAGCCGTAGTTATTCCTTGATTAATTAGTTCAGGAGATGAATAACTACTGCATTCTGTGGACAATCGATTGATTTCATTTTGGTATGTATCATATTCAGGAAAGCTTTTATATATCTCCTCTAAATTTGTAAAAATCAAAGATTCAATTTCATGCAACTGAATATATGGAATGAAACGATTATCATTAATACTATTTGCAAAAGCAGTTTCTAACAATCCAACTTTATGATAAGGATCTAATAATTTATTAGCTTGCTCAAATGATGGAAATTCATTTGGTAAAGCATATAGATCGAACATAGTTGTAAATCTTGCATCTTGTTTACTTTGTTGCTTTAGCCAGCGATTAATATCATTTTCAACTTTTGCATAATTTTCTAATCCGCCTTTTTTGCCTTTAGCTTTACTAGTTGTTACGCGGCAAGCAGATGTAGAAATTTGAAATTGTCCTAAATGATCGACCAAAGTGTTGTTTACAAATAATTCTTCTGTTTGTCCTTCAACAATAATGTTTAAACGAATCATCGGCTAGGTCTCCCACCGATAACATTTTTATTCCATAGCTCAGATAATGAGTATTCTTCTAACCAATCTGTAAGAGATGATGAATCTAATCTTTTAAAATAAGATTCTCGGTCATTTCTTTCAACAACAATAATATCTTCTGGCTCAAAACAATCTACTAATAATGGTGATTGAGTTGCTAAAATTACTTGACAACGATTAGAAACGCTATTAATCAAGCTACCGATAATATTAATAGCGTAGGGATGTAATCCTAGCTCTGGCTCATCTAAAATTAAAACATCAGGTAGACTATCAGGAGGTTGGAGCAAAAGTGTTACTAAAGCCATTGCTCTTAATGTTCCATCCGATGCTTGATATGGACTAAATATCAAGTCAGTTCCCTTTTCTCTCCATTGCAAAAGAATTGTATTACCCATAGGTGCTAATACAAAATCAGCAAAAAATGGTGCAATTTGTGAAAGCGTTTCTACTATTCTTTGATAATAACGAGGTTCATTATCTCTGATCCTTAAAAGAAATGGTGCTAAATTACCAGCGTCTTCTTTAAGCCTTTGGTTATCTTCAATACTCCATCTTTGCTTAAATCGTGCAGTTTGAGATGTGTCATGAAACTGGTGAGTTTCAAAGCTTTGTATTAGATAAAATATATCTCTAGAAATCTGATTGCCTAAATTTATATCATCAATTAATCGTGATTCTTTATGCCCAGCATCTAATGATTTCCAAGTTGCTAAGCCACTAAAAGGACTTATATCTATATTTCCTGAATTGCCAGAATAGTTTCTTTGTATGGCAGTTCCGAGATTGTTATTTCTGATATTTAATAAACCCTGACCTGTCGAATTACTGTAAATATTACGTCGATACTTTTCTTCAGCAAATATAAATGTATCTGATGCAGCGTAAAAAAGCCTAAAGAAATAATCATCTTTCCCCGAAGTAGTCTCAAAGTTAAGCTCGGCTTCTATTTGTGGAGTAACAGCAGATCCGTCAAAAAGAAAAGAGCTTGCTCCTCCTGATTGACCAACAAAAAACTGCAATTGTCCAGTGCGTTGTATCATCCAACGCAACAACTTAAAAAAAGAAATAAAATTAGATTTACCTGAACCATTCGCGCCGATTAAAACGTTGATGGGAGATAAATCTAAATCTAGTTCTTTAATTGATTTAAAGCCTTTGATGCTGATGTGTTTAAGCATAGCGATCGCACAATTTCACACTTAAGGTTTGACAATCAAAATACCGTAGGCATCGGGATTTAAGTACTTGCGAACGGCAGCTTGGATTTCCTCCTTGGTGATGGATTTGATTAAATCGGGATAATTTAAGGCTGGCTCTAGGGAACCGACAATGCGATCGTAATAGCCGTATATACCTGCGCGTTCCTTCGGTGACTCATTGCCGAAGATAAAGCGGTTGCTGACTTGAGTGCGAATCTTGGCTAGTTCCTCATCGGTGACAGGCACTTCATGCAATTGGCGAATATGCTCACGAATTGCTTCTTCGACGATCGCTACATCCTCAACATTTAACTTGGCAAATACTTGGAAATTACCCTGCCAACGCATCGCCGAATTACTGACAGAAATGCGATCGACGATGCGCCGATTTTCGCGCAAGTCCTGCACCATCCGTGAAGTGCGTCCACTTCCAAGAATATTGGCAAGAATACTCAGGGGATAAGTTTCTGATAGCTCGGTCAAGCCAGCAACACGCCATGTCATGCTCAATCGGGCTTGCTTGAGACTGGTATCAGTTACTTCGCGCCGCACAATTTCGGTAAAGGGCTTTTCGGGATTGAAAGTCTTAGGTTGCGGTTTATCAGCGATCGCATCTCCTTCAAAGTAATTAGCAATTACACCAATCATCTCGCTCACGGGTAAATTGCCAACCACAGCGATCGTCATGTTTTGCGGCGCATACCACTGGCGATGAAAAGCTTTCATCTGCTTAGATGTGACTTTTTCGATGACATCAACGGGACCCAACACCGCTCGGCGATAGGGCAAAGTCTCATATACCAATTCGGAAATGTGGCGATAAATGCGGCGATCGGGATTATCTTCGCTGCGGCGGATTTCCTCTAGCACCACATGACGTTCGCGCTGAAACTCTTCATCGGGAATGCTTGCTTTCAGGACTACATCCAGTTGCAAAGGTGCGAGTTTTGCGAAATCTTTAGGTGCAACATTAATATAAAAATGCGTGTAGTCCTGACTGGTTGCCGCATTGGTGTTACCACCGTGCGACTCGATCGCCTGTTCAAATTCTCCCAATGCAAGGCGATCGCTACCCTTGAGAACCATATGTTCCAAGAAGTGAGCCATTCCGTTAATGTCATCAGTTTCCACCGCAGAGCCAACATCAACCCAAATACTCAAGTTGACTGCATCTACAGGAATCTGTTCGGCAATAATCTTAATTCCATTTGGTAGAACATGTTGAGTAGGCGCAGATAGCTGCGCTCTAGTAGCTAGATCATTGAGTGCATGATCGGTCACAGCTACATCTAACCGACGCGGAACGACGATCGCTGGCATGGCAAAATTAGGGTTTTACTAAATTTTTTAAATAAAAAGCAGAATTGAGCGAAATTAAGTTTTTTATATCAGTTTTTAGTGTCAGGATAATCGATGCTTAGCGTCGCCTATCCTGACCTATTTAGCAATACCGATTTTGTTACAACTCCTTGAAAGGGACTTGACGTGAAAAAAGGTACTACGGAATTTGTATGGCTTCGACTTCTTTCTGCCAACGTTGGCTGAGCGAAGTTGAAGCCGTAGGTACTTTAATTAATTGCAAGTCCCAAATCAAGTTCTTGTTAGCTGAATTAAAAAAATACATATCGACAGAATTTGCGAGGCAAAATCGTTCGATATTTACAATCTTTCTAGTTCCTGCAATTTATAGTAAGCTTCTCGCAGGTGCAAGCTTGTATTATTTCTTAGCATAGCAGCAAAATCATAGGATTCTTGGTAAGCGGCGCGTGCTTTTGGTAGATTTCCCAAAGATAGGTACAAATCACCTAGATATCTTTGTACGATTGACGCTGTTTCTGGATCGCCCATCACCAAAGCCAAGCTAGATCGGTTTTGCAACAGTTCTTCAATACGATAGAAGTTAGGCACTTCCAGATAAGCGGCAATAATGCGATCGCTAGCTACTGACATCAGTTTGTAATTGCGATACTGACGGGCGATCGCTAATGCCATGCCATAGTTAGTGATTGCGGTTTTGTAGTTTTCCAAAGCCATTAAACTATCGCCACTATTGATGTATGTATAGCCTTTCCCGATTGCTTCACGCATGGGATGCGCTTTAATCGATGCGTAATATTGTTTGAGAGCTTCTAGATGATTGCCATAGCGCTCTGCAATTAAACCCCTATTATTCAAGGCGATCGCTGTATTCATTCCTTGCTCGTTTTGGATAGATAGCTCTAGGATTGCCTTATTTAGTTTTGAGGCAGATTCTAACTTACCTTGAGCAATCTCAAGACTTACTAAGTTATTCGAGCTTTCGAGCTTTGCGCCATTATCTTGCAAAGTATTGGCATAGCCGATGCGCTGACGACTGGTATCTTGAGCCGCATTACTTGCCCCCAGCAATTCATAGGCATCACTCACTCGCGCCAGAGTATAGGAAATTGCTGCTTGGTCATTGACACGCCGATAGTAACCGATCGCATAGAGCCAAGTTTTAATTGCTTCACGGGGTTGGCCGTCCTTAAGTTGCGTATAGCCAACATCCAGTAAGCGATCGGCTTCATCTCGTACCGCCCGATTTTCAGGATTGATCGTTACTTGTTGTGACTGCATTGGCATTGGCACTATGATCGCCCCAACAAAGGCTGCCAAAATCGTCGCCCCAATGTTAGCAACCGACATTTTCTGACGCTTTCTATACATATCCCTACATCCTCACCAATAAGGTGGACATATTGTAGCGACATAAAAGCAGTTTTTTCTAGAAGTTTTCTGACTTTTTATGACATAACCCAAATGGATGAGTAGCGCGAAGCGCTACTCATCCATGTAATAAGGCTTTGGTATAATTTAGGCTAAGCATTTTGAGGAAATCTATGATTACACTCACGCAACCAAGATCTGATTCAGAAACATCCCAAGAGACGAATCTAGAGCTAGATTTTGACCAGTTCTTGGCGCAATGTCCTGAACATGGTCGCTATGAATTAGTGGATGGCAAAATGGTAAAAATCTTAGCAACCAGAATTCATTACGATGTTGCTTGGCTAATTTTGAAAAGCTTTGACCGAGAGATTGATCGTTTAAATTTAAACTACGTGGTTAATGACGTAGCCGCAGTTTTAACCATAAACAAGAAAGGAAAAGAACAGGGCAGACATCCAGATGTCAGCGTCATTAATCGGGATGTTTGGCGGAGCGATCGCCTAGATCATCGGGGTATCCGCGAACCAATTCAGCTTGCGGTTGAGGTGGTATCAACAAATTGGGAAGATGACTATATTGATAAGCTTGAGGAATACGAGCGTTTAGGGATTTCTGAATATTGGATCGTTGATTATTTAGCGATCGGTTCGCGCAACTATTTAGGAGAGCCAAAACTTCCTTCTGTGCTGATATTTACCTTAGATGCAGAAGGCAAATATCAAATGACCAGATTTCAAAATAGCGATCGCCTAATTTCGGCAACATTTCCAGAATTAAATCTCACCGTCGAGCAGATTATGGCAGCTTAAAGCTAATGAGTGGCGGCGCTTCGCGCTGCCACTCATTAGGTTACGCTCAAAACTAAACCCTTCAGGTATGCCCCTTCAGGATGAAAAATACTTGTGGGATGATCGGCGGGATGATTGAGATGATCTAAAATGCGAATTGACCGACCCGACTCGATCGCCGCCGCCGTCACTGCTCCTGTGAAATTCTCCACATTCACCACCTGCGAGCAGGAAAAAGTAAATAGCAATCCACCACTTTTTAGCTTAGACATCGCCTGTAAATTTAATCGCTTGTATGCCTGCATCGCCGAATGCCTTGCGGATAGGCTCTTGGCAAATGCAGGAGGATCAAGCACGATCGCCTCATAATCAGAGTCGCATTGCTTTAAAAAATCAAAGACATCGCCTGTAAAGGATTGATGAATTGCTTGGCGATCGCGATCAAAATTTGCAGCAATATTGCGCTCTGTCCATTCCATCGCCTTCGCCGAACTATCGATTGAATGTACTTCCTTTGCCCCCGATGCCACTGCATAAACCGAGAAACCACCCGAATAGCAGAAGGTATTTAAAACTTTTTTACCAGTCGCATATTTACCAAACATCCGCCGATTTTCCCTTTGATCTAAGAAAAAGCCTGTTTTCTGACCTTTTTCCCAATCGACAATAAAGCGATGTCCATATTCCAAAACTTCCGCACTATCGGTAGATTTCTCGCCAATTAATAAACCATCCTGAGACTGGGTTTGGGATTTGCGCGAAAGGGTTGCCGAGCTTTTGTCATAAACTGCTTGCAGGCGATCGCCATAAATCTCTTTCAAAATTTCTGCAATATCCTGACGATAGCGATAAGTTCCCAAAGAATGGCACTGCAAAACCGCCGTATCACCATAAACATCAATAATTAATCCTGCTAAGCCATCCCCTTCTGAATTAATTAACCTATAGCAATTGGTTTCTGGATTATCAATTAAACCTAATTGCTGTCTCAAAATAAATGCTTGCTTCAGGCGATCGCGCAATAAACTTTGCATCGACTCCACAGGCTGAAACGATAGCACCTTAATCGCAATGCTACCCATACCCCACAAGCCGATTGCTAAAAACTTGCCATCTTCACTATAGGCTTCTACTAAGTCGCCATCACTGACTTCACCTTGTATTTTGGCGATCGCTCTTGAAAAGATCCAAGGATGAAAACGCTGAACCGCATCGACTTTTTTACGATGAATAATCGCACGGGGCAACGATGGCATAGCTAATTACTTCAATTTACACAAGTTTTTAACAATAGCATAAGTAGCTACACTCCAATAACTGTGGCGCACGCGCAAAAGACAAATCAAAGCCCAAATATCGTGAGGCGACGCTTCGCGTCGCCTCACGATATTTGGGCTTTATGTCCTCAAGAATGGCAACAGCTATAAATGCATTGCTAAGCGCGGCTTTTAATTATGCTATTCTCAAGAAGCGATCATTATTGATAATGCTATGACTTCTGTGGAGACCACCTATTCACCTGAAGCCCTCAAGGCTGAACTCAACTCAAAAGGTTGTCGGATGACACCCCAGCGCGAGGTGATCCTCAATACATTCCAAACCCTACCCGAAGGCGAACATCTTAGCGCCGAAGATCTCTATGAGCGACTAAAGAATCAAGGTGAAAATATTAGCCTTTCCACAATCTATCGCACGGTCAAAATGATGGCTCGTATGGGAATTTTGCGCGAACTGGAACTGACCGAAGATCATAAACATTACGAAATTAATCAGCCTAAACCACACCACCATCACCATTTAGTTTGTGTCAAAACTAATCGTGTGATCGAGTTTAAAAATGACCAGATCCTTACCATTAGCAAAAAAGTAGCGGATAAATATGGTTTTTCAGTTTTAGATTGCCAACTGACGATCATTGGCGTTAGTCCAGAAGGACAGCGATCAATTTTTTAAATGTTTTTTTTAATGTTTAAAGTTTAAATGTTTTTAAGTGTGTTTTAGCTAGCTGTTGCGCGATTTTGCTTGGCAAAGTCTTCTTGAGCATAAACACGGAATCGATCTAAATCTTCTTGTAGTGTAGATTCTACTAACTGTCCTAAAAATAAATTATCCATAAGCTGCCCGATCGCAGGCATAGCGTAGGAAATACTTAACTTCACAATTGTTACATTGTTAGGACGACCGTAAAAGCGCACTGCACCACGATTAGGCAATCCCCCAATTGACTCCCATTGCATAATTTGATTGGGGATTTGCTTAAGGATCCGAGATTTCCAAGTAAAGGTTAAACCGTTTGTACCAAGTTTCCAAGCTGATATTTCAGGGTCTTCTGTAATGACGACAGAATCAATCCACTTCATCCAACGTGGCATTGCGCTTAAGTCTGACCATAACGACCACGCATATTCCACGGGAATAGATACTTCAGTTTGGACGGTATGTTCTAGCCAGTCACTCATTGGATAATAGTTAATTGTTAATAATTGTTATCTATGATCAATCATATCTCAGATTTCGGGCAGTCCTAAAACGGAAAAGATAGGACTTACGCATCGAGTGGATACGGCACAGGCTTCACTTGCGCCACATTCACTCAAAACCCAATAAATTCACCAGCATTGTGTAAGACCTAAAAGGATTTATTGTTGTAAAGCTAGGTGGTGAAAAGTGTTGTCACATATATATTTTTAGGTAAGTGTGGTAATAATCGTGAAAGTAATGTACCGCTTAGGGAATAGTCATAAGACTAGACTAAGTGACAACAATCGTAATAAAATTTTAAATTGATTAGCTAGTTTGACCACTGGAAGAGTTTACTGTGGGTTTATTACGCCATTTTACAAAAGACATAGGCATTGATCTTGGTACTGCAAACACACTTATATATGTGTCTGGTGAAGGTATCGTGCTGCAAGAGCCATCAGTTGTTGCGATCGATCAACGAGATAAGACTGCCTATGCAGTTGGAGATGAAGCCAACAAAATGATTGGACGCACACCTGGTGACATCATTGCCGTGCGTCCTCTTAAAGACGGTGTAATTGCTGATTTTGACTCAGCGGAGCTAATGTTGCGAGCCTTCATCCAAAAAGTCAAAAAAGGTGTTTTCAATCCGCGCATTGCGATCGGTATTCCTAGCGGAGTTACAGGGGTGGAATGGCGTGCGGTCATGGATGCTGCACGTCGAGCTGGAGCTAGTGAAGTTTACCCAATTGATGAACCCATTGCCGCAGCGATCGGTGCAGGTTTGCCTGTAACTGAAGCAACAGGCAACATGATCATTGACATTGGTGGTGGTACTACTGAAGTTGCGGTTATGAGTTTACAAGGGATCGTATTGAGCGAATCCGTGCGTGTTGCAGGGGATGAGCTCAGCGAAGCGATTATGAAGTACATGAAAACCGTACATAACCTCGTTGTCGGGGAACGTACTTCCGAAGAGATCAAAATTAAAATTGGCTCTGCTTATCCCATCAAAGAAGAAACTTCGATGGAAGTAAGAGGTTTACACCTATTGTCAGGTTTGCCTCGTACCGTTACTGTCAAGTCTTCGGAAATTCGTGAGAGCATGAGTGAGCCACTCTCAGTCATTATCGAAGCAGTTAAGCGCACTCTCGAACGCACACCGCCCGAACTTGCTGCCGATATTATCGATCGCGGCATCATGCTAGCTGGTGGTGGAGCATTGCTCAATGGCATTGATACTCTCATCAGTCACGAGACTGGAATTGTAACGCATATTGCACCAGCCCCGCTTAACTGTGTGGTGATTGGTGCTGGTCGTGTACTCGAAGATTACAAGAATCTTGGTCGTGTCTTAACTAGCCGTTTGAAAAGTTTATAGGTAAATTTTTCATGGATTCAATTCGGAGTTGGTGGGAGCGCTATAGCTTTCAGACTGCTATTGTTACTGTTGGCATTGGTTTAGCTTGGGTAATTCGTCAAACTCAAGGCGTGGTGATTATGGAAACATATCAGTTTCTGAGCAAGCCTTTCCAGCCATCTGTATCCAAGCAAGAGCTATTGCAAGATGCCCAGGTACGAGAGTTGAAATACCGATTGACTGAACTAGAGTCACAAAATCAACGCATGAAAGAGCTGCTAAAAGTCACAGCTAGTTCTACAGATGCTGGAGTTTGGGCGACGGTAATCGGTCGTGGAGCTGATTCTTGGTGGAATCAAATCCTAATTGGTAAAGGCAGTAATGATGGCATTAGAGCTGGGGCAGTTGTGGTTGCCCCCGGGGGCTTAGTGGGGCGAGTGACCCATGTTTCTCCTAATAGCAGTCAAATCTTGCTAGTCAGCGATCCTAATAGTCAAGTTGGTGTCATTGTTAGCCGAAGTCGTTTTAGTGGAATGCTGAAGGGACAAAGCCAAAACACTGCGATCTTAGAATTCTTTGAGCGAGATCCTGATGTTAAGGTTGGTGATATTGTGCATACTTCGCAATTTAGTACGCTGTTCCCTGAAAACGTGCCTGTAGGACGTATTAAATCTATTAACCTCGATAAACAACCTTCACCTGAAGCGATTGTTGAGTTTTCAAGTCCTCTTGGTCTACTAGAATATGTAAGAGTTTATCCTTTTCAAGACAAGCGCTAAATGCTCGATCGCAAGGCTTCCTTATCTAAAAAATTTTTAAACTGGGTGGTGACACTAGGTTCACTATTTGCATGTATTTTAGGGATGTATACCCGATTCCCTGGCATGACTTTGATGGGAATTGCGCCTAACTGGTTACTAATTTGGTTGGTCGCTTGGAGTGTCAATCGTCCTGTTTTTTTATCGGTGATGGTTGGGATTGCTTTGGGTATGGTTCAGGATGGAATGACCTTTGCAGATGTAAGAGTTGCACCAACCCATGTTTTAGGACTGGCGATCGCTGGTGGAATTACATCGCTCTTGCAGAAGCAGCGATACGTACAAGAAGATTTTATTTCGATCGCCTTAATTGTGTTTGGGATGGCGGTAGTTGTGGAGACAATGCACGCAGTCCAGCTAACCATAATGGGTGCAAAAATGGATAATGTATGGACTTTGCAACAAAGAATTGCCCTAAGCTCCGCAATTTTAAGCAGCTTATGGTCACCAGTGATTTATTTCCCGCTTAGCCGATGGTGGCGATCTATGGATAGACAAGAAGATTAAAAACTTTGCTTTGCATAGATTTGAGAATAATGTGTTGGTGGCAATCCATTACATACATAAGAAGGCTAAAACCTTTGCCAATCAGAGCTATTAAAATAAACAGATGGAATATCTATTTTTTGGTTTAGCTATCTCTCTAGTAATTGGCTTTGAGTTTGTGAATGGATTTCATGACACGGCTAATGCTGTGGCTACAGTTATTTATACAAATACTCTAAAGCCAACCTATGCGGTTGTCCTATCGGGAATTTGTAATTTATTGGGAGTCTTGACTTCGAGTGGGACAGTTGCCTTTGCGATTATTGCGCTGTTGCCAGTAGATCTGGTGGTGCATAGTTCAACTTCACAGAGCTTAGTCATGGCGATCGCTTTACTTCTGTCAGCAATTATCTGGAATTTAGGAACTTGGTATTTGGGATTACCTGTATCCAGCACCCATACTTTAATTGGCTCAATTACTGGAATTGGGATTGCTAATTCTGTAATTAATTCCTTTTCTTCTGCGAATAGCTATTGGTGGGACGGTATTAATTGGCTGAAGATGCAGGAAATCTTGATTTCGCTTGTAATTTCACCATTACTGGGATTTTGTGGAGCCGCAATTTTATTTTTAACTGCTAAATATCTAATCCGACAAGAAGAACTTTATACTGCGCCAAAAGAGAATGTTCCTTCGCTATGGGTGCGTGCTGTCTTAGTTTTGACCTGTTCGGGTGTGAGTTTTGCCCACGGGTCTAACGATGGACAGAAAGGCATGGGTCTAATGATGCTAATTTTAGTAGCGATTTTACCTAGTTTTTTTTCTTTAAATTTGCAGACGAGTCCTCAATCGATCGCCCAATTAGTTGCCTCATCAAATTCTGTGATTCCCGTTTTATCTTCGCAATTTCTTACTGATACGAATCAAGATTACTCTTTTCCGAATAGTCGAAACGAACTTAGTCAATTTCTGAAACCACAGGGACAAGTGAATGAAAATATCTGGAGATCGCTAGTTGATGAGTGTCAAATTATTGCTAAAAAGTTATCAATTAATAACAGTTTGATGGAAATTGCCGAAAGCGATCGCCACCAAGTTAGAGATGATATTTATCTTGTCGCAAATACTATTACCAAATTAGAAAAGCAACAACAGTTAGCTAATTTTGAGCATCCAGAAATAATCACCAACTATCGCAATCAATTAGATCATCTCACTAAATTTATTCCTTATTGGATCAAAATCACTATTGCTCTAGCTCTTGGTTTAGGAACAATGATTGGCTGGAAGCGAGTTGTCGTTACTGTTGGTGAGAAAATTGGCAAAGAGCATCTGAATTACGCTCAAGGAGCATCTGCCGAGCTAATCACGATGACGACAATTAGTGCGGCGGATTATTTCGGATTACCTGTGAGTACTACCCATATACTTTCATCAGGTATAGCAGGATCAATGGTCGCTAACCGTTCAGGCGTGCAAGTCGATACTTTGAAAAATCTTTTGCTAGCTTGGCTATTGACATTACCAAGTTGCATTTTGCTGGGTTTTGCGATTTACGCTATTGGGGTATTTGCAATTAAAATGGCATAAGCTAACAAAGAATAATAGGGAATCTGGTTCTTGCAAAAGCGAGAAGCATAGATCTTTGTTATAGAAACTTTCAATGAAATGCAAATGGCTTCGGTTTTGCTCCACCGTCACTTAGTTTATTTTTGGCTGAGCAAAGCTTCTGATTCTTATAACTGATTTAGGAATGCTGTAGCATTCCTAAAGGGTTTATGGAATTGTGCCCCTTTGGGGTGCAATTCCATAAACTCAAAAATCTACTAATGATTTAGGACTGCTATGTGTAGACATAAATTGTTATTCTTACGTTCAAAACTGCTAAATTTAATTAATAATTAACATATGGGTGTAGTCAAAACTACACTTTTCTACTGTTTTTTAGATCTTTGTAAAGCTAAGCCCCCCGTAAATCATATGCCTAAGAAGTCCACAGTTATTTCTCCCTCGATCCTGTCTGCTGACTTTAGCCGTTTGGGTGACGACATTCGTGCAGTTGATGCGGCGGGTGCAGATTGGATTCACGTTGATGTGATGGATGGTCGTTTCGTTCCAAATATCACCATTGGTCCATTGGTTGTGTCGGCAATCCGTCCTGTTACTACTAAAATTTTAGACGTGCATTTGATGATTGCTGAGCCAGAGAGATATGTACCTGAATTTGCTAAAGCTGGAGCAGATATCATCACTGTTCATGCAGAGCATACCGCTTGTCCTCATTTACATCGCAATCTTTGCCAAATCAAAGAACTCGGCAAGTTAGCTGGTGTATCCCTGAATCCTTCCACACCTTTGAGCTTTATTGAGTACGTCCTCGAACTGTGCGATTTGGTCTTGATCATGAGCGTTAACCCAGGATTTGGTGGTCAGAGCTTTATTCCTAACGTGATTCCTAAGATTGTAAAATTGCGTCAAATGTGTGATGATCGCGGACTTGATCCTTGGATTGAAGTTGATGGTGGGCTGAAGGCAAACAATACTTGGCAAGTTCTAGAAGCTGGTGCTAATGCGATCGTGGCAGGCTCGGCAGTATTTAATGCTCCTGACTATGCTAAAGCGATCGAAGGCATTCGCAACAGCAAGCGTCCTGAGTTGGTAACAGCGTAAATTATTAATTAAAAAAGAAGCGGTGCAATGCACCACTTCTTTTCAAAAAAATTAGTGGCGGCGCGAAGCGCCGCCACTAATTTTTATATGAGTAACTTGGGTGGAATCGATAAAAAGAGAATTCCATTTGCCGTCCAAGGTTGAGATTCTGGTAGTACTAAGCCTATAATGCCAGCCTTTTTTAACACCAATGCTCCTTTAGACTCTCCCCAGATCAGAGTTTCTGCCCATGTGGTCAGGTCAGGTTCATGACCAATGATCCCTAGAGAAGCTCTAGCAGGTTGGGGATGTTGAGCAATCCATGCTGTAGCCCATTGCAGCCATGTTTCAAAATTACCTTTGGGAGCAAGTTCCGAGGATTGCTGCATGGGGCTACCAAATATATTTGTAAATATTTCAGCAGTTTGCTGAGCACGAACTAGGGGACTCGTTTGCAATAGGTCAAAGCGCAAGCCCAGGTCATAGAGTCGCTTGGCAACTTGCTTAGTTTTCCTTTGCCCTTCATTGGTGAGAGGACGCAGAGTATCATCTTCGTAATTCTCACGATCTTCAGCAATGCCATGACGGATTAAATAGATGCTAGGCATTGACTAATAACCCTTCAAGAAGTCCTTCAAATAAAGCCTTGCCGTCAGTACCGCCCAAAATCCCTTCAGCAGCACGTTCAGGATGGGGCATCATCCCCAAAACGTTACCTTGCTTGTTGCAAATCCCTGCAATGTTAGATATTGAGCCGTTAGGATTAGCGTCATTTGTGATATTGCCGATCGCATCGCTATAGCGCAGTACAACTTGATGATTATCTTCCAGATCTTTAAGCGTATCTGCATCCGCAAAATAGCAACCTTCACCGTGAGCGATCGGTAAAGAGATTACTTGCTGATGTTGATATTTCTTGGTGAATGGTAAATCATTGCGCTCTACTCGCAAAGGTACTCGATCACAAATAAAGTGCAGATCGCGATTTCTGACTAATGCACCTTGCAATAAGCCTGATTCTGTTAAAATTTGAAACCCATTACATATGCCAAGAACATACTTCCCTTTGGAAACATGTTCTTGCAAAGATTTCATCACAGGCGCAAACCTTGCGATCGCTCCACAGCGTAAGTAATCACCATAGCTAAATCCCCCTGGAACAACGATGACATCACAATCGCTAATATCAGTGTCACTATGCCAGATTAATCTTGTGGGCTGTTGCAAAATTCCGCTAGTAACTGTAGCTACATCGCGATCGCAGTTGGAACCAGGGAATACGAAAATACCAAATTTCATACTGTCAATATCCTAAGTGGTCTGATTTAGCTCAATACGGTAATTTTCGATGACTGGATTTGCCAATAGCTTGTCCGCAGCTTCATCAAGTTTCTGAGATGCCTCAGTTTCATTATCTGCATCTAGGACTATTTCCACATACTTACCGATGCGAACGGAGTCAACGTGATAATCCATTTGTTTGAGAGCAGACTGTACAGCAGTGCCTGCGGGATCGAGAACGGAGGGACGTAAGGTAACAAATATACGGGCTTGATACTTCATGCTGAATAGTGAATGGTGGAGCGGACTACCATAGATTTTATCGCGGAACTATGTAATCGATCATATAGCAAGACGATCCCCAAAAAGTCATGAAGTACCTTGCTCTGTGCGATACTTCATGACTTATGAGGATTTCTATTTCCTTACAAAATGAGAAATACTATCTAGCAAACTGCAATGAGTTGAGACTGGCTTTGAATTCGCTCAGCCATCATATACCGATAGCTGAGTGAAGTCGAAACCCTATTTTTTATAAACCATAGGACTTACGCATTAGGTAGATGTGGTGCGGGCGAAGCCCGCACCACATCTACCTCAATCCTAATAAATTCGTTCGGTTTGCGTAAGTCATAAACCATTTAGGATTGTCATATAGAAATCCTAAATGGTTTGTGGAAGCACGAACCAAAGGTTTGCACTTCCACAAACCTCAAAATATTCAAATAATTTAGGACTGCTATATAACCTTCTATTAATATTTGTAGTCTATGATCAACATCTGATAATTTATCCAAATTCTTCAACATAAATAATGCGATCGCTTGCTACTCTCATCAAAAATCATCTGCTTGATTTAGGGATTAAAGTAAATGTTACAGTTAGACAAAAGCTTCAGGAAATACATATTTTGCTAGAGTCTACCTACTTTGGCGATCAAAACAATTTATTAGCTGAAATCACTAAATGTTTTGATGATCTTGATGATTATTTAGAATTAGCTAAAGTTTATGCGTTTTTATTCGGTCAGCCATTACCGATTTGGTCAGAACAAATTAAGTTAAATCATCACAAACTTGGAAATATTACTCACGAGGAGAAAGAAACTTTAGCTGAAAAAGAAGCTTTAGGTTCTAGCAGAAACTTAGTTGCAGCAGAAGTATCGAATGGTACAACCATATGCGATCGCTTTATCATATGTGGTTTAGGTAGCTTAGGACAATATTCAGTATTCAACCTCAAGAAATTTGCCTATAGTGAATACGAAGTCAAAATCTGTGCAATCGATAAAGCCCAACCAGAAATAGTAGAACTTGATCATTTCTCAGAACTACTTGATGAACCAATAATTTTAGGAGATTGCCGTCGTTCTGAAGTCTTAATTAATGCTAGTATCCACAACTGTCGTGCAATCTTACTAGTCACTAGTAATGAGAATGTCAATATTGAGGCAGCCATTACTGCTCGCCGACTTAATCCCAATGTTCATATCGTAGTACGCTCATCCCGCCAAAATCTCAATCAGCTATTAAAAGAGCAATTAGGCAGTTTTGTTGCCCTCGATCCAGTTGATTTACCTGCTGCGTCATTTGCTGTGGCAGGATTAGGTAAAGGAACATTAGGATTATTTCAACTCGGCGAACGTAAATTTCGTGTAGTGGAATCTATCGTTAAGCCAGATGACTATCATCTGGTGAGAGCTCCTGCCTATCTATTGCATAAAAAACAATCTCGGCTTTTGAGTATTGCTGAACTTCATCCAGATCGCTTATTTTTTCAATGGCAACCAAACCAGTTTGTGCAAGTTGGCGATAAGGTGGCAATTATTGAATATGTTGAGCATAACTTTGCCTCTAATTTTCTTGAAAAGGTAAATTCTTATTCTGAGTTAGACAGTAGTCACTTTACTACAATCCAAAAAATTCATCAATCGGTTAAAAGATTGATCCACCCTTCTCTTTTGATATCTATCTGCAAATCTAAATGGAAAAAGCTTTTTACTTGGATTCAAGCAAAGCGATCTCGGAGTTTAGTTCTATGGGGCATGATTACTGCAACTGTTCTATTAGGTCTGAGTTCCACCGTCCTCTATTTGAATGTACCGAATATTTCTTTGCAAAAGTCTATCTCCACTAGTGTGATCTTACTGTTAGGAGGCTATGGTGATGTGTTCGGCGGACTAGTTGGTGAAGATCAAGTGCCTCTATGGATAATGCTTTTTTGTATCACCATTACGCTCATCAGTTTGCTATTCGTTTTGGGAGTGATTGGACTAATTGCCGATAGTATTCTTAGCTCTAAATTTGAATTTTTTAAGCGATCGTTACCTTTGCCAAATCGTGATCACATTATCCTGATCGGATTTGGTAGACTTGGGCAGCGTATAGCAGATCTACTTTTTAAGTTGCAAATTCCCCTTGTGATTGTCAGTGAACGAGCCTACGATTGTGACCTTGCCGACAAAGTTCCTTGGCTTACTGGCAATATCATTGAAGAGTTATCCAAAATCAATCTTGCACAAGCTAAAAGTATTCTCACAGTTACTGATGATCAAATGTTAAACCTCGAAGTGGCTCTATTAGCGCGTGATGCAGCCAAAAAGGCGAATCGAGAGATCAATTTAGCTATTCGTACTTACGATCACTACTTTAGCGAAAACTTAGTCGGGCTATTACCACAATCTCAGTCTTTTTGTGCATATGCCCTCTCTGCCGAAGCATTTGCAGGAGCAGCCTTTGGTGAAAATATGTTAAGCCTGTTTCGACTGAATCAACGCACAGTTTTAGTTGCCGAATATCTAATTTCTGAGAATGATACTTTAGTAGGCAAAAACTTATCACAAATTGCCTATGGCTATACTGTTGTGCCAATTTACTTAAAAACCAGTGAGCCAAAAGTTAATGGAGTTAGTGAGTTTTTTATGCCGTCGGATGATGATGTGATGAAGGCAGGCGATCGATTAACAGTATTAGCTTCTATTTCAGGATTACGTCGCATTGAATTAGGAAATCTACATACACCAAAACAGTGGCAGTTACGTGCTAAACCACCTCTTAATTCCAGTGTATTACTTGATGCGGGTAATCAACTCAAAAATATTTCAGGATGTGATCTTGAGCTTGCGCGTCGCTTTATGCAAAAACTACCTGCGGCGATCGAGCTTCCTATGTATGACACTCAAGCCTATCGCTTAGGACAAGCTCTGATGAGACTTTTACCTATCAAAATCTATCCTTTGTAACTGCAACATCAAAGATCATAGAACGAATCATCAACGTGTATCTCTAACACTACTTTTTCCATTCGATATGTCCGTTAATATTAAAAGATTCAAAAATTTGGAGAACTTCCGTACAAGGGGGCAGTCCTTACTTTTCACGGCATCTTTAAAAGGTAGACGAGAAGGGATTTTCAGGTAAAGGGTTCAGAAGGAGTTAAAGTAGTAAAAAGCAAACAAAAGCAGGCAAGAAAAATGATGAACTGGTGGGACAAGAATTTTGCAAGTTGTGAATTAGGAGATGAGAGACTCAGCAACCGAGCTTACTCAATCGGCAAAAAATAAGTGAAGGATTTGGGAAAGCGTTGTCCGAGATATTTAAGAGTGGGTCTGAATTGAAAAGGGCTTATGAGTTTTCGGCAATCGCAAAACAGAATTTAGCAAGATCATAAAACCGCACTGTGAAATGACCAGTGA
>JADBWH010000085.1 GCA_020404105.1 Pseudanabaena sp. M53BS1SP1A06MG
GGGGGAGAACACCAGATTGAGACATTACTTGGCGAGATTACATCGCAGGACTCTATGCTACTCAAAGTCTAAGGAAATGTTGCAGATTTCGATTCAGCTATGACTTTTCTACCTCAATCGTAAAAATCAAAAATCTTTCCCTATTTTTTCTTGATCACTGATGTTACGTGGAAGTTTCTAAGACCCTCACCCCTAGCCCCTCTCCCATTAAGGGAGAGGGGCTAGGGGTGAGGGTGATATTTGTTCCACGTAACATCAGTTGATCATTATGAATATGTGCAACGCCGAATAACTAGCCAGCTAATTGGGTTAATGCTGTACCTGTAACTCGACAAATGCGCCAGTCAGGAAGGATTTCTGCACCAATATGTGTATAAAAAGCGATCGCAGTTTCATTCCAATCTAAAACTGACCACTCAAAGCGACCATAACCTCTGGATACTACAATCTGAGCAAGATTGGTAATTAGAGCTTTGCCAATACCGATACCACGATATTCCGATAGTACAAATAAATCTTCGAGATAAAGCCCGCGACGGGTGAGGAAAGTAGAATAGCTGGTAAAAAATAGCGCAAATCCGACAATTTGATTTGGTTCTATCTCTGCCACGATCGCTTCAATACAAGGATTTTCGCCAAACAAATCTGCTTGGAGTGTTTGACAGTCGCCTGTGACATGATCCGAGAGTTGCTCATAGTCAGCAAGGGCAAGAATTAGTGAGAGAATGGCTGGAACATCTTGAACTGTAGCAGAACGAACCTTAAATTGCGGTTGAGTCATTCTATTAAAAGTTAAGTCAATTTTTCATGTAGGATAAGCCTAACAAAAGTTAACTTTATTGATCGTATATTTCAACAAACTACTATGAACCTGACCTTAACTCCATCACAAATACTGCTCTATGGAATTGCGATCGCTGGAGGACTGATCTACTTGCCATATATTGTGGTTGCCTATGGAAGGGTGAGCGTAGGTATTGATATGAACGCACCAAGAGCAATGTTTGATCGCTTACCTGACTATGCTAAACGAGCTACATGGGCACACCAAAATTCTTTTGAAGTATTTGCCTTATTTGCGACAGCAGCTATCACAGCTTACGTCACTAACTCTGCATCTGATCAAACTTCCCTTGATGTGTTGATATTTTTGGTCGCAAGAGTTCTGTTCTCCTTGTTTTATATTCTTGATTTACCTTGGTTGCGATCGCCAATGTGGGCAATCAGTATGGTCTGTATTGGTGGATTATTCTCAGCAAGCCTTTTCTAAAACTATAGCAATCCTCAATGATTTGAACGTTAGCTTCGACTACACTCAGCTAACGTTCGACTAACGTATTACCATCAATTGCATCAATGGCTAAGCCATCAATGCTTACAACTACTTAGGATTGCCATAGCACATTTTTACTTCTGAAATGCAGAAAGCTCCAATCCATCAATAGGTTGCAAAAAAGCAAATAACCGATTTGCAATCTTAGCAACGCCACCTTGAATATTCGATTCAATATTTAAAGGCATCACAGGATCATGTAATGAGATCCGCAGTAGAAACCAACCATTCTCATCATCAGCCGTGCAGGAAACGCGAATACCTTCATAATTATGCGGTACGATCTGCCAATCAGCTTGAGTAGCGGCAAATACTTGCAAATCGCTAATGGCTTTCTCTCCTACAATCTTAAAATCTTCCACCTGTATTTTGATACGAAACTCTTCGCTTTCGACAGGCTCTTGGAGATTGGCAATTAAATCGGTGAGCGATTTTCCTACTAATTTCGACTTGGCTAATTCAATCAGGAGCTTACTCACCAAATAAGCACCATCATCAAGAAAATAGTTCTCCTTCATCGCACCATGCCCTGAAGTTTCGATCGCCAGCCAAGACTCTTGCCCTGACTGATTGAGACGGATCGACTCGTTGATCACATTTTTGTACCCACGCTTGAAGCGATGATGTATGCCTTGCAAATCCTCGGCAATAAATTTAGCCAGTCCATCGGAAGTTATAGAATCAGTGACAATAGCTGATTTGGGATGCTCCTTGAGGATGATCGCAGAAATAAGTGCAATCAAGCGATTTCGATTAAGCTCTTTGCCAAATTGATCGACTGCCGCACTACGATCTACATCAGTATCAAAAATAATCCCAAAGTCAGCCTGATGTTTAATAACTGCTTCACAAATGGAAGCCATTGCTACTTTATCTTCAGGATTAGGTACGTGA
Source organism: Pseudanabaena sp. M53BS1SP1A06MG (assembly GCA_020404105.1). Taxonomy (GTDB): domain Bacteria; phylum Cyanobacteriota; class Cyanobacteriia; order Pseudanabaenales; family Pseudanabaenaceae; genus Pseudanabaena; species Pseudanabaena mucicola_A. The sequence continues at coordinate 2,228 of JADBWH010000085.1, forward strand.
TTGGGAAATGTACCATCAGGATCAAGAAATTGACTGCCTGTAATATCTGCACCAAGAGGCTCTAAGACTTTGCTGGCATAGAAACCACCAGCCCCATTACCCGCATCAACGATGATTTTTAATCCCTGAAGTGGTTGTTCGTAATAGTCGGGATGATTGACTGCTTCACGAATTTTGGTGACAAATTGATTCGCATAGACTGAGATAAAATCGTGCTGAGTGATCTGACCTTGAGGAGTGGAGATTGCAAACTCGTTCTTCTCGGCAAGGTTGAGAATATCCGTAATATCTTTTTTCTCTACCCCCCCCTGAGCCGTAAAAAACTTTAAACCATTGCGATTAAATGGCAAATGACTTGCTGTGAGCATAATTGCGCCATCACAGTTAAAGCCATTGGTAACTGTACTCATAAACATCGCTGGTGTTGAAGCGATCGCAAAGTCATACACTTGACTACCAAGGGAAGTGATTCCTTCCATTACTGCCTGCATCAACACTGCGCCTGATAGACGGCTATCGCGCCCTACGGAAATTAGTAAATCGAAGGTAGGTTTGCTGAGTTTTTGAGATAGCCAAATTACAAAAGATTGTCCGAGAATTTTGGCAATAGCAGGAGTGAGATTGACATCTTCATTGGGGACACCTGCGATCGCTACACCACGAATATCTGAGCCATTTTGCAGCTTTTTCCAGTTAAAATCTTGCATGATTATTTTGCCTAGAAGATGAATCAAAGAGTTTTGTGATTTCTCTACTAAGTAGTTAAGCATACAGAATGTCTAAGCTTAAATTAGTATAGAAAAATTTTTGAAAGTGACGCTTATTAATTAAAACCCAAACCAGAGTTTTGTTCCACCCGCGTAGCGGGCAGAACAAAACTCTCGGTTTTTAGTTTACTTATGTCTAGCTACTTCCTATTTATAGCCAGATGCCTGCAAAGAAAAAAGATGGGCATAGCGTCCATCGGTAGCTAATAACTGCTCGTGGCTGCCCTGCTCAATAATTCTGCCATCAGCCATCACGATGATTTTATCTGCCATGCGGACAGTGGAAAATCGATGGGAAATGAGAACTACCATCTGATTTTTAGTGAGCGAACGGAAGTGATTAAAAATATTCATCTCAGCCTCTGCATCCATGGCTGCAGTTGGTTCATCGAGAATAAGAATATCTGCTTGAGATCGCATAAAAGCTCTGGACAAAGCAATCTTTTGCCATTGACCACCCGATAGTTCTTGACCACCCTTAAACCATTTACCTAGCTGCGTACTAAATCCTTTAGGCATATTTTCAATAAAGGGTTTTGCCATTCCCTTTTCTGTAGCAACTTCCCATCCATGATATTCATTTAAGCGTTCCACATCCCCAACTCCAACATTCTCACCAACTGTAAATTGATATTGCACAAAGTTCTGGAAAATTACACCGATTCTTTTTCGCAAAACATCGATATCCCAATCATTTAGATCAACACCATCTAATAAAATCCTGCCACTCGTAGGCACATATAATCTGGTCAGGAGCTTAATTAAGGTAGTTTTGCCTGATCCATTTTCACCAACGATCGCTAGTTTCTCCCCATGCTTGAGACGAAGGGAAATATCATTTAAAACTAGCTCCGTACTTTTGGGATAGAAAAAAGAAACATTTTCAAATCTAATTCCATCAGGCTCAATGCCCTTAGTGATATAACCTTCTGACTTAGGAATTGGTTGTTCGAGAAATTCATATAGATTTGCTAAATAGAGATTATCCTCATACATTCCACCGATGGAAGTTAGCGCTGATGCAAAAGTAGCTTGACCTTGGCGGAAGACAACAAGATACATTGTCATTTCGCCTAAGCTGATTTTACCTGTGATCGCCTCAATTACAATCCATGCGTAAGCAGCATAAAATGTTCCTGTACTAAGCAATCCTAACAAATAACCCCAAACTCCCTTTTGAATCGTGAGGTTGCGATCTTCGTCATACAAGCGAGCAAAAATATCGCGATAGCGCTGCAACAGCATTCCACCCAATTGATAAAGCTGCACTTCCTTTGCATAGTCTTCTCTTGCCAATAAAGTCTCTAGATAATGCTGTTGACGAGTTTCGGGTGATCGCCATTTAAAAAGACGGAATGAATGTTCAGACAACTTTGTTTCCGCAATAAAAGAAGGAATGGCAGCTAATACCAAAACGATTACTGCCCAAACCGAAAATTTTAATAGCAATCCACTAAAGGTTAAGAGCGTTAGTGCCGACTGACATAAACCAAAAATACGGCTGATTAAGGATAAGGGACGACTAGAAGCTTGAGAACGCGCCTGTGTCATCTTGTCATAAAATTCCGAATCTTCAAAATGAGCTAGTTCTAAAGTGAGCGCTTTCTCCAAGATTAAAACATTCACCTGCTGCCCTAATAGCACTCTAAGCAAAGATTGTGATATATTCAATCCCTTTTGTGCCGCCGCCAAAATCACAATTAAAAGTGCCTCAAATCCCACATAACTTAGTGCCAAGTTGCGATCACTAATTAAACCACTCCGCGAAGCTAGTAGCGCACCATCAACAATCAGCTTACCCACATAAGCGATCGCCGCAGGGAGTAGTCCACTCATTAGCGTAAAAATCGCGATCGCTACTGTGAGAATATTGCTAGTTGTCCACGATAAGCCTAAAGCCTTAATACCATAGCGATAGCTCGACAGAGACTTTCGCATCGCCTTGCTAATCGATTTCCATCCCTTCAATTCAATTTTTTTCTTTTTTGCCATGCAATCTATGTTATCTCAATCAAATCTAATTAAGCGAAGTATGATTCCACCTAAGTTAATAAAATCATTGCCCATTAAAGCTTTTAGATTTTCAAAATGGCTTTGCCATTTTGAAAATTGTTTTTATCCTTCGCCAATAGACTGGGAAAGGAAACTGGATATAGTCTTGGGCAATGGATAACACCACAAATAGATGTCCAAAAAATGTGGTGATTGCCCAAAACTTGGGAAACCATGACAATGGAAGATCAGGTTCGGTTGGGAACAAATTAGCAGCAAGTGAGGTGATTAATGTTGGTACTAATACTAATAAAATCCCCGCTATCGCTAACCAACGACTAGTTAATAACTGAGCTTCATTGGCATTTTCCCAGCATTTACCATTCCAAACCCAACGCAATGTCGAAATCGTATCTGCCATTCGCATTACCTGTCGCATGGAATTTGGTTCTTTTTCGATAACGAAAATGTGATTACAAAAATTGCAGCCCAGTGAGTCCATCATGGGCATTTCTGCGATCGCTCCATGTCTACAGATGGGGCAAGGCGCAGACATAAAGTAAACAGGCGATCGCAAACTAAAGTAATCCATTGTTTAAATAATTTTACAGAATTACAGCATGTGGAGGCTTTGGATAGTACAGAAATATTTGTGAAAGTGATGCTTAGCGTCACCTCTACAAATATTTCTAGTTTTTAAGTAAGCGCAAATCGCTATAAGCAATATCTTGGCAGATATAGAGTTTTTCAAGCAAGCGAAGTACAAGTTTGTTTCCCCGCCAAAGGCGGGGAAACAAACTTGTACTTCACCAGACTGGTAAACGTTATAGACAGGGAGATGTTTTGATTGGGTACGGATGCCCTATTATGTTCACAAACGGTGTAAGGAATATCATGCTCCATCAATTTACAAGGTTATCATTTTCATCATCACTGCTAGTTGCGGCTGTTGCTCTTGTAGCAACTTCCTCCATTAGTGAATTAGCTCAAGCTGAAACCACAACATTACCATCTAATCAATCTGAGGTTACATCTGTAGATAAGGCTATTCCTAGTAATCCAGTGCAAGTCCGATCGCAATCTACAGTTAGTCCTGCATCAAGCACATCGACCAAATCGACAGACACAGCGATCGTGCAGAAAATTAATCAAGATGTTCTAGCAGAGCCTCTGACTGTAGATACAACCGCGCAAAATGTTACTTCTGTATCTCAATTAAGTGACGTGAAGCCTACTGACTGGGCTTTTACGGCATTGCAATCTTTGGTCGAGCGCTATGGTTGTATTGCAGGCTATCCCGATCGCAGTTTTCGGGGGAAACAAGCAACTAGTCGCTATGAATTTGCGGCTGGCTTAAATGCTTGTCTTGACAAGATCAATGAGATTATTTCCACAGGGCTAGCGGATAAGGTCAGCAAGGAAGATCTTGCCACCTTGAAAAGACTGCAAGAAGAATTTGCTTCGGAACTTGCCACTTTACGCGGTCGCGTCGATGCCCTTAATGCTAAAGTCACCAAACTAGAAGCACAGCAGTTCTCAGCCACCACCAAGTTATTTGGTCAAGCAATTTTCGGCTTACAAGGACGCCTCAGCAATTCTCCTAGCATTTTTGGTGCAAAAACGCCTGACACAGCCACAAACTTCACCTTTGGCGGTACTGTGCAACTGAGTTTACTCACTGAGTTTACCCCCCGCAGTGTCTTGCTGACAGGACTTAGTATCGGCAATATCTCAACCGCTTCAACTGGTAACAGTGCCTTTAACGACACATTCACTCGTCTAGGTTACGAATCCCTCACAGGAGGCTCAGGTAATTCCGTTGTTCTTAGCGATCTTACCTACCGATCCCTAATTACTAATAATTTGGCTCTCATTGTTGGACCTTTAGGGGTTAGCCCAGTTTCCGTTTTTCGCGGTCCAGATCGCTATCAGAGTTCTGGACAAGGTGCAATTTCCCTATTTGCCCAGCGCAACCCTATCCTCAACCTTGGTAATACTACAGGAGGTATCGGTTTAGACTGGCAAATTGCGAAAAGAACCAGTTTACAGGCTGTATATTCCGCAGGTACACCTCAGACCGCTTCAGGAAATGGTGGGCTGCTTGGCGGTAACTACACCCTAGGTGCACAATTCCTCTTTGCTCCTGTGGAACCTGTAGACGTGGCTTTGTATTACTTGCGATCTTACTCAAATAACTCCACAACCACCAACCCTCAGTATGCAAGATTGCTGACAGGTGTGGGAGATGATATCGTTGCTATTAATGCAACTGGCGGTCCACTGCCACTCAGCACTGATGCCTTTGGTAGTACTGTCAATTGGAAAATTACACCTAAACTTAACCTTGGTGGATGGGTTGGCTTTACCACTTCAACAGTTAGTGGCTTGACAGGTAGTGTTCAGACATTTAACTGGATGTCTTATCTAACTTTCCCCGATCTCTTTAAGGATGGTAATTTAGCGGGAATCTATGTCGGTCAACTTCCTAAAATTACGGGTAGTAGCTTGAGTGGCAATAGCAATGTTCCTGATTACCTCAATAATCTAGTAACAGCCGCATCTGGAGTTAACTCAGGTGGTCAGAATACCTCCGCAACCCATGTGGAGCTATTCTATCGCCATCGGATCTCTAACAACATTAGTATTACCCCTGGTGTAATTTTTCTATTTAATAATGGGAATAGATCAGGTAGTGATACCGTCACAATTGGTGCTTTAAGGACTACTTTCTCTTTCTAAATGTTGTTTATCTGGTATTTCAAATGAGTAAATGCTCATTTGAAATACCAAAATTTAGCCAATCAGCATTTAAAGTTTGTATCTTTCTGTTGTTAGATCCAAACCTTTTTGGATTTACGCATTGATTAGCGATCACTTTATACTGGTTTTATACGTTTATTTCTCGCTTTACCTTCTACAAAATTTGCAGCATGTTTAACTATCGTTGCAGATGATAATTATAATGATTATAGAGGTGAGCATCTCAGTTGAAGCATTAATACGCCTCCTGAAAGAGATCTATCGATAACACGAGTACAAACTCCTTCTAGTATCGCACTACTTCTATTGCCTATATTTCCTCGGCAAGTGGTTGTTCAGTTAAATAAAGTTTTTTGGAGTCAGTTATGTCTAAAAATTTATTTGTATCTATTTCCCTGATAGGTTGCAGTTTTGCATCATCATTGCTCACATTAGCTACACCCGCTTTAGCGGGTGTAGTCTATGAAAGACAGAAGCCTAGTGAAAGTGAAGAAGTGCCTAGTCAAATCATTAATTTGATCGCTGATAATCAAGGTAACGAAACACTTGAAGTACCTACAACAAGTCCAAACTCTAATTTTAACGTAACATTACCGCAAGCACCTGTATTCGTTCCCGAAACGATAAACTCCATAAATTTTTAGCCAGACTGATCAAAAAGGTAAGGGTAAACTGTGTGAATATGGCACATACAGCTCTTCTTTTTACTTAAATAATAACAGCGCTATTTAGCTTTTAGTAGTCTAGTGAAGTAGAGAATTATGTCCCCGCCGAAGGCGGGGACATAATTCTCAGTAACTCGATTACTTGAAAATCGCTATGTTGATCCCCAAAGTTTTATTTATCTGTAGGTCGATAAATGCGGTTAATAGCTTCTAACATTTGACTGTCAGAAGCTATTTGGCGACGTTGCTCTAGTTTGAACTTGGCTATGCGATCGCCCATAGTTTTCTGAGAAGTCAAGCTTGTATCATCGGAAATCTGCCAATTAAATAGTCGATCTAGTCCCTCTAGAGGCGCAAAAGAAACATTAGTATCAGTGAAACGCAGCAACTGCATACTACCTCCCCCAATAGCAGGTGCATTGGTTTGCTGCATCTCTATTAAAATTTCCTGAGCAGGAGATAGACCATTGGACTTCCCTCTTCCGATACTGACTTGCGCGTTAGTCTCTCCCACATTGACAGCAAACATACTGCTAGCGATCGCCAGCAATCCCAAAATTTTGTATGAAGCCATATGACCTTCCTAAAACTTTATATGGTGAATTACAACACGACATTACTTAGCCAACTCTATTAAAGCTAACATTACTGGTAAATATTGACCGCCAAATGTCAGAAAGTTTACATATAAGTAGCTCAACATAATTAAAACCTAAAACCAGAGTTTTTTCTGCCCGCTACGCGGGCGGAAAAAACTCTGGTTTTTAGGGGGTAATTTAGGGACATCCTCAAAGGGTACAACTCTAAAATGCTTTTGGTTGCTATAGTATCGATAAGACTTCGATTATTTGATAGTTTGTTAAGCAATCGGATGAAGTGATCGATAAGTAGATTTTAGTAATGACATCATGCTAGAGACGGTAAGTGAAGCAGACCAACCTAAGGATTTTACAGACACAACAACCATTGAGGATGTAAGTGAGACAGCGCTCGCTATTGCTGAGCAAGCATCTGATGATAACTCTCTTGACGAGATCGATGATGTAGAGATGTCTCTGTTTGATCATCTGGAAGAATTGCGATCGCGTATTTTTTACGCATTGATAGCTATCATCATTGGTATAGTAGGGTGCTTTGCTGTAGTTAATAAGATTGTCGCTTTACTGGAAATTCCAGCACAGGGGGTAAAGTTTCTCCAACTTGCTCCAGGAGAATATTTTTTCGTATCGCTGAAAGTTGCAGGCTATAGCGGTCTTCTTGTTTCTAGTCCTGCAATCCTATATCAAATTGTGCGCTTTATTTTGCCTGGGCTGACTCGCAAAGAAAAAAGGGCGATCGCGCCAATTGTATTTGGCTCTAGTATTTTATTTGTCCTCGGTATAGTTTTTGCTTATCAGTTATTGATTCCTGCTGCACTCAACTTTTTTATCAGTTACGGTGGTGATGTAGTTGAGCAGTTTTGGTCGATTGATCGCTATTTTGAGTTTGTGTTGTTGCTGCTATTTAGCACAGGTTTAGCCTTTCAAATTCCTGTTATTCAAGCTTTGTTGGCACTTACAGGTATTGTCAACTCCGCAAGAATGCTGGCTGGATGGCGTTATGTAGTACTTGGAGCAGTCATCCTTGGGGCAGTGTTAACGCCTTCAACCGATCCAATGACACAGAGTTTACTTGCGGGTGCAGTTGGTATCCTATATTTTGGTGGAATTTTCTTAGTCAAAGCAATGGGAAAATAACATCTTTGACGGCGATATTGATCTCGCTATCGAATGCTATCTAAAAAGATGCGAGTTCGGGATAATTTGAAACAAACTTTGAGAGAGGGTTTGCTACGCAAACCCTCTCTCAAAGTCCAAAAGTAAAAGCCTTGCCTAGCAAGGCTTTTACTTTTGGACTTTTAAAGTTTGTCAGCTTAACCCGAACTGATGTTAAGTTGCTAGACATAAGTAAACTAAAAACCGAGAGTTTTGTTCCGCCCGCATAGCGGGCGGAACAAAACTCTGGTTTGGGGTTTAATTAAGTTGAGCTACTTAATAAGGGCTTTTTACACAAATTCAGCTTCAATAGCTTCAGGCTGTTGCTTAGGGCGAGGATCAAACTCGAAGAGTGAGTAGACTACATCGCGGCGGATTTGAGTCATCATATCAAGGAAAATTTCGTAACCTTCACTCTTATATTCGATTAAAGGATCTTTCTGACCATAGCCACGTAAACCAACAGACTCACGCAATGCTTCCATCGCTTGAAGGTGATCGCGCCAAAGTGAGTCAATCCGTTGCAAGATAAAAAATCGTTCGGCTTGGCGCATTAAACCTGCCTGCAAAGATTCTACCTGTGCTTCTTTGATTTCGTAAGCACGGCGGACTTCTTCTCTTAGGAAAGCTTGCATTTCAGGTAAGAACATATCATCCAGTTGTTCTGGTTCAAGGTCTTGTAGGAGATTGACAAATTCTCTGACTTTTTTCACCATAGCGGTGAGGTTCCATTCTTCGGGAGGAAGCTCAGGGTTGACATAGGCATTAACGATATCATCCATCGTGCGTTCGGCATATTCAATGACGCGATCGCGCAGATTTTCACCCTCTAGCACCCGACGACGTTCGGCGTAAATCGCACGACGTTGATTGTTCATCACCTCGTCATATTCAAATACTTGCTTCCGAATGTCGTAATAGTAAGTTTCGACTTTCTTTTGAGCATTTTCGAGAGCGCTGGTGAGCATTCCAGAGCTGATCGGCATATCTTCTTCGACACGGAAGGCATTCATCAAACCTGCCACGCGATCGCCTGCAAAAATACGCATCAAGTTATCTTCAAGGCTGAGGAAAAATCTAGTCGAGCCAGGGTCACCTTGACGACCGCAACGACCACGCAATTGATTATCAACACGGCGAGATTCATGTCGCTCAGTCCCGATCACATGTAAGCCTCCCAGTTTAGTTACATCTTTATGTTCAGCATCAGTGACAGCTTCGTATTCACGTTTAATCACTGTAAAAGCATCACGCAGCCTTTGAATAACAGGATCATCGGTAGGTGCTTTTTCAGAAGCGACAGCCAACATATCTTCAGCTTCTAGCTCGGACTGACTCATGCGCCCTAGTTTTTCAACGGCGAAGTTGATCGCTTCTTTAAGTTGGGTTTGAGCATCCTTAGAGAGTTCGCAAGGGAATAGACTATCGGAAACTTTCCAAGTCTTCTTCTTTTTACCTTCGTTTGCACTACCAAAACCTTGCCCCTTTTGCGGGCGATCGCTAAACATGCGTTGACCTTCATTGGTAAAGTCGTCATCATCTTCAGGACGCACAATCTGCGGCATGAAGTTTTCCCGCACCTTCAGACGCGCCATATAGTCAGCATTACCACCGAGGATAATGTCTGTACCACGACCAGCCATGTTGGTGGCGATCGTCACCGATCCTTTACGACCCGCCTGAGCCACGATTTCTGCTTCCCGTTCCACATTCTCAGGTTTCGCATTCAGCAAGTTATGAGGGATTTCTTTCTCACTTAGCAGACGCGAGAGAACTTCTGATTTCTCAACGCTAGTTGTTCCCACAAGAACAGGGCGACCTGTTTCATGCATTTCACGGCATTCTTCAGCAACGGCTCGCCATTTTGCTGCTTCGGTTTTGTAAACCACATCTGACCAATCAGCACGACCGCTCTTACGATTGGTGGGCATAGTGGTTACTTCGAGATTATAGATTTTGCCAAGCTCTGCTTCCTCAGTTTTTGCCGTACCTGTCATGCCACCCAACTTGGGATACAGCAGGAAGAAGTTTTGATAGGTAATAGTCGCAAGGGTTTGGGTTTCATTTTCGATTGGTACGCTTTCTTTAGCTTCGATCGCTTGATGCAAACCATCACTCCAACGACGACCAGGCATGACGCGCCCTGTGAACTCATCCACAATAATTACTTCGCCGTCACGGACAATGTAATTTACATCCCGCAGGAATAGTTCCTTAGCTTTAAGTGCATTAAATACATAGTGTGCCCAAGGATCTTGCTGGTCAAATAAATCCTTAACCCCTAGTAAATTTTCAGCAAGTTCAAACCCTTCATCGGTCATAACTACGTTACGTTGCTTTTCATCAACTTCGTAGTGGGTTTCCTTTTCTAATTGTGCAGCGATCGTCACTGCGCCCAAATATTTCTCTGTTGGGCGCTCCACCATACCCGAAATAATCAGTGGCGTACGGGCTTCGTCAATTAAGATCGAGTCAACTTCGTCAATGACACAGAAATTAAAGGGACGTTGCACCACTTCTTCGATGCTAGTCGCCATATTGTCCCGTAGATAGTCAAAACCTAGTTCGCTATTGGTGGCGTAGGTGATATCGCAGTTATAATTTTTGCGGCGCTCGATTGGCTCCATCGAGTTTTGGATTAAACCAACCGACATTCCTAAAAATCGATGGACTTGTCCCATCCATTCAGCATCACGACGGGCAAGGTAGTCATTAACTGTAACGACATGAACACCTTTACCTGTAAGGGCATTAAGATAGCTAGGCAATGTCGCTACAAGGGTCTTACCTTCCCCTGTTTTCATTTCAGCAATTTCGCCACGGTGCAAAACCATGCCACCAAGCATCTGAACGTCGTAATGCCGTAGCCCTAAAACACGTGTAGCAGCTTCACGCACAGCAGCAAAGGCTTCGGGCAGTAAATCATCAAGAGATTCACCTTTTTCTATGCGTTGTTTAAATTCTCCCGTTTTTGCTTGCAATTCACGATCGCTGAGCGCCGCTAACTCTGGGGCGAGGGAGTTGATGAGTGCCACGTCGGGACGAAGTTTGTCGAGCTTGCGCTTGTTAGGATCGCCAATCAGGTTTTTTAGGTTAAACATAGCTACCGAATGCAGTTAAAACGGGGATTTAAAAACGGGAAATTGCGCCAAATGTGATATTAAATCTAAGTTTGGGCTACCAGTATATATTACCCGACTGTTGAGAATACAAACTTCGGATAACCGAAGTGATCGCTAAAGCTGTACTAAATTCTAACTAAAGCTTGACTATTGCCCCACTAAGTGACCACATTTTCACAAAAAATCACATAGTAACGTCAGTTAGGGCTAAGCTCACAAAATTGGAAAAGCTAAAAGTACAAGATTTGCGTAGCAAAGTTTGTACTTTTAAAATTAGAGAGCCTCTCTCTAAGACTGTTTCAAACTATCTCAAACTCACATTAATTATTTGTATAGCAGTCCTAAATGAGATGTGAGTGGCTTGAACTTCGCTCAGCCATCGATTTTACAGATGGCTGAGCGAAGTTCAAGCCAATGATTTGTAAAACTGAATTTAGAACTGCTATATATTTCTATATATTCGTTGAAGCGTTGCCTTGTTAAGATGTTAACAAATGATCACAAAATATCTCTAAATTTCCATTGCTTATCTTCGAGAAAGAAAACATCTTACTGATCGCTAAAATCAATAATCCAGTAAGTAGCCAGACATAAGTAAACTAAAAACCGAGAGTTTTGTTCTGCCCGTTACGCGGGCGAAACAAAACTATAGATTGGGTTTTAATTAACTTGAGCCACTTATTCAGCAATCTTGAGCACATTGTATAGGGAACCAAAGTTAAAACTCGAAAAGGAAGTTCTAATGACTCGGATCTGCAAACAGATCGCTAGGACAAAGCAAATCGCGATCTATGTCAAAATAATATTAATAGTTAACTACAAGCTTATATTTACAAGCTAATTGGCAATGTCTGCAATTTCTCTCAAAGTCCCCAAGCAAAAAGTCAGTACTCCTCCCTTACAGATACATACTTTAGGCGATCGCGTATTGCGCCAGCCTGCTAAGCGCATTAGTAAAGTCAACGATGAAATTCGGCAGATCATAGTTGACATGCTAATCACCATGTATAGCAGTGACGGAATTGGTCTAGCTGCACCACAGGTGGGGATTAACAAACAACTACTCGTAATTGATATTGAACTCAAGGATGAGAGCAAACCACCTTTAGTCATGATCAATCCTGAAATTAAGGGTTCGGGTGGAGACTTAATCACTGGTGAAGAGGGATGTTTGAGTATTCCTGAAGTATTTCTCGATGTCGTTCGTCCTGACCAAGTGGAAGTTGCCTATCGCGATGAGGATGGTAGACCACAGAAACTGGTAGCGAGTGGTTTGCTAGCAAGGGTAATTCAACATGAAATGGATCATTTGAATGGAGTACTATTCGTCGATCGCGTTAAAAATGCAGTTGCTCTTAACAAAGAATTAACCGCCCATGGGTTTGCACCTAAGGATGTCCAAGCAATTAAATAAGCTTTAAGTTTTCATTTTGTCGTAGGCAAAATGAAAACTTAAAGCTTATAGTTCTCAACATGTAGGTGTTTTTAGATATGAGGTAATTTTTATGCTTCAGCTTGATCGCCAAAATTTACCTAGTAGCGACGAATTACCTGATTCCGACGATACACCTGTGGATAACGAAGACCAGAATTTTTTGCCTAATCTACTTCTCTTTTTACTGGAGTATATTTGGAAGAATCGTGATGATTGGTACTTTGGTGTAGATATGGGCATTTATCACACTACAGGATTTAGCCCAAGAGTGCCTGTAGTACCTGATGGATTTTTAAGTTTAGGGGTAGAACGTCGCAAGGGTGGTAAATCACGCCGAAGCTATGTGACTTGGGAAGAGAAAGATATTGTCCCTATTTTGACCTTGGAAATAGTATCCCATACCTATGGTGGTGAGTATGAAGAGAAGCTAGAGATTTATCGTAAATTGGGAGTGCAATATTACATGATTTATAATCCCGAATTCTGGCGGCGCGATCGCCATTTACCGTTGGAAATTTACAAATTAATTGATGGATTTTATCAACTCCAAAGTGGTGAACCCTACTGGATGCCAGAAATTAGTTTAGGGATTGGACGTTGTGTCTTACCCTCTGATAACTTATGTCGTGAAGCTTTAAGTTGGTTTAATCAACAAGGTCAGAGATACATCACTCCTGAAGAAAAATCAGAGCTTTTAGCCGCGAGATTAAGAGAATTAGGCGAAGACCCTGATTTGCTCTAATTAAGTTGAGCTACTTACCAGATTTTCCAGTCACTCCAATTAAGATTAAAGATGGAAGTATCTGGGAAGGCGATCGCGTTATTATTCTGTACCAGAGTTTGCTGTAACTTGGTGAGTAGTGGGTTAACTCGCGGCAAGTTCTCAACTAATTGATAGGGCAGAATTCCTTCTGTCAAGGCAAAAGATGCGGTTGTGCCTGCGGCGGCTCCCACTGACCACTCGTAGGAATGGACGCGATAACCTGCGGCAACAATATAGCTATAGGCAATATTTTTGCCAGAGACGATCAGATTATCAATTTTTTGGGGAATTAGCGATCGCAAAGGGATTTGTCCAGGGAAAGCGGCTCCGTGACCATTACGCACACCTGCTCGTTCCGTATTGCCAGCTTTTTCGACAGGATATTCACTGAGGCAGGGATGGAAGTCGAGATAATATTGGGCAATACCGATCGCATCGGGATATATGGTCGAACGAGTACGACGTGGGATTTGATTAGGATCTGTATTATTTTTAATAACGCTAGTTGTTTCTAAACCTGCTAGAGCTTTCCATAAATTGCGATAGGCTTGCTGTGAGAGATTTTGGCGATAGGTTTCCGTACTAAAGTCTACCTGTGAAACATCGATCTCAGACATACTGAAGCCTTCAGGATAGCCATAGGAAGGGCGACCGATAATTCGCCTTGATTCGCGGATATAGGGATATTTGGAAAGCCCATGCAAGGTTCCCATTGGCGAGTCAAAACCTGTCAGTAAACGATGATTCGGGAAAGGCTTTTTCCAATTTGTTTTTTGCTGCGAGTCAGTCGTACCTGCCACTAGCCAATAGTAAAAACCAAGGGCAATCTCTTCTCCACTTTTGAGAGTTGATTGCCTCAAACCACCCATCCATCCGTTAGGTTCAAATTGACCTGAACTCCTTAATTGCTCTCTAGAATAAATCAAATTATCTTTATCCGTACCTGGGCGATAGTCATTTCCCCAGACCCAGTTCTGCATCGAAATATCACCTGCTTTCATCGATGAAACCCCAAAGGCATTCTTTTTGGGCTGATCAGTTGCAGCACTCCAGATGCGGCGATAGGTGAAGATATTATCAAAATTGGCAAGACTGGGTTTTGGGTCAGAGCCATAATAGGGCAAATAGCGATCATAAAAGCTCGGCTTTTGTTGTGGTTGAGCTTCGTTCGTCTGCTCCATCGCAAAGGTGTAGGTAAAACCCTGTGTACAGTAAGGATCATTTTCTGTAACAGGAGAAGATGGATTTAGATGCGATCGCGGATCGAGACCAAGCCGATAGGGAACATCCGCTAAAGCGATGATTTCTCCTGTTTCTGTGGAATCGATCACAAACCAATCACTAGGACTCTTTTGAGAATTTGGAATTTGAGAGTTGGTGAAAGGAACAAAACGAATAATTTGTTTCTGTAATCGTGATGAGTTTTCGTAGCGATAAGCATCATCGATAATTTGCGAAAGTGGCTCACTATTCAATGGGGCAGAATTTGGTGCAGGACGATGTTGAATAGCGATCGCACCATTAATTAGTTTGCCATCAGTACTAATTTCTAAGTTTTTAATAACCGTATTCGGGAACCATTTTAATTTGCCATTCCCCTTACGTTTCGCCTCCTGCAACATTTCCACTAATATTTGCTGGGCAGTATTAGGAATGAAACAGGAAACACTTACCCAACAGTCCCCTGCATTTAATTTGCCATATGTCTGCTCGATCCTCTGACGAAATTCAGTATAGCCCCTAGGAAAGTACCAGAGACTACGCTGTTTCTTGGCTTCATCCAGAGCCGAAGTACCTTGAGACGTAATCTGTCCACCGATCCAGTCGGTAATTTCCGTCATGCAGACCGTTCGCCCTGCGAGCAATCCCTCATAGGCGGCGGCTGTACCTGCGACCCCCCCACCCACGATCAGGATTTCACAATCTTCAGTCTGATCAATTTTGCGCGGAAGAGAAGTTTGGTTTAGTTTGTTAGCGATCGCATGAGGTGTTAGGGCGATCGTTAATGCGATCCCCGTAAAAATCGTGTAACAAGAAAAACGAATTTTAGAAATAATCTTCTTCAAGGGTTTTAGCTGTATTTAAGAGAGTGAGTGCGCTATTAGGATTTAATGAATTAGGTATAGATGCTATTTTGATTTATCTATCTAAATATAGCAAGCAGTCCTAAATCAGTTGTAACAGACCTTGACTTCGGCTACGCTCAGTCAGCACAATCATTATTTCTGGCTGAGCGCAATCAAAGCAAATCATAAGCATTACTAAGTAGCTCAACTTAATTAAAACCCAAACCAGAGTTTTGTTCCGCCCGCGTAGGGGGCGGAACAAAACTCTCGATTTTTAGTTTACTTATGTCTAGCTATTAAAATCTAAACATTTGCTCCTTGTGATTCTTTTGCAAAAGCATAAACGAAGCTTAACCGTAAGTTAAATTATAGAATCAAATTGGAACGTATGATGACCTTAAGTGTGAGAAATAGGCATCATGGTTTACAAAAATACAGTAACAAATCCACTCGTAGCAGCATCAGTTCTGCTAGCAGTTTTTAATATTGGTCATGCCAATGCAGTCGAACTAAAATCTAGTTCAACTTCTCAAAATGCGAGCAGTGCAGCCAATATTCTGCAAAAAATTGAAAACGATACTCTTGTTGAAACTCCAACCTTGGAGTCTGATAAAAGTGCCCAGAATGTTACATCTGTATCTCAACTTACAGATGTGAAACCTACCGATTGGGCATTTACCGCTTTACAATCTCTAGTGGAAAGATACGGCTGTATTGCTGGTTATCCTGATCGTACTTTTCGCGGTAAGCAAGCCACATCTCGTTATGAGTTTGCCGCAGGGTTGAATGCTTGTCTAGATAAAGTCAATGAAATTATTGCTGCTGGTTTAGCTGACAAAGTTAGCAAGGATGATCTAGCAGCTATTAAAAAACTTCAAGAAGAATTTGCTGCTGAACTTGCGACTTTGAGAGGTCGAGTTGATGCTCTTGATGCCAAAGTAACCAAACTAGAAGCTCAGCAATTCTCAACAACCACTAAACTCAATGCCACAGTAATTTTTGCCCTTGCTGATACCTTTGGTGGTGTAGGAACAGGAACTAACGCTCAAAATCCTCAAAGAACTACTGATGCGACTAACCTCAATTTCTCCTATCGGGCAAGATTGAACTTTGACACCAGCTTTACAGGGAAAGATTTGCTGCGTACCCGTTTACAAGCAGGTAACAATCCAAACTTGGGTAATGCAACTAATACCCAAATGGCGCGTTTAGCCTTTGCCCAAGGCACAGATAATACATTTCAAATCGATAAGTTCTACTACCGATTTCCAGTTGGCGATAGCTTGAGGTTTTACATCGGCGCAAACGCTCTCGATCCCGACGATATCGCTGATACATTGAATCCTTATTTTGAAAGTAGCGACAGGGGTGCTTTATCTAGATTCGGGCGCTACGATCCGCTATTGTTTCGCTCACCTTCTGGTGCTGGCTTAGGTTTGACTTACAAGGTTAATTCTCAGTTTACCGTTGCCGCAAGCTACCTCGCAAATTCCGCTAATACTCCTAATGCTGCATCTGCAACTGGTCAAGGTGGTTTGTTTAACGGCGGTTATAGTGCCAATTTACAACTAGTTTTTGCACCAACAACTGACTTGAAGTTTGGGTTAGCCTATGCCCGTACTTTTGAACCAGGTTCACTTTTAAATTTGAGTGGCAGCACAGGCAGCAACTTTGGTAACAGACCATTTGCTACTGGTACTGGTAATGGTACTGGATTTGATACATCCGCCGATCGCTATGGTGCTCAATTTAATTGGCAAGCTTCCAAAAGCTTTAACTTAGGCGGCTGGGTTAGTTTTGCTAATGCTCGCCAAGAATCAGGCACAGGTGTAGGTAACACTGCTAATTTATTTAACTGGGGCGTTACCCTTGCATTCCCAGACCTATTTGCCACTGGCAATACAGGCGGTATCATTTTTGGACAGCCTCCCAAGGTAACTTCTAACACGAATGCCTTACGGATTGATCCAGATACTTCATACATTTTGGAATTGCAATACAACTTCCGTGTTAGCAAAAATATCTCGATTACCCCTGGCATCTTTGCGGTATTTAATCCCAATCAAAATGCTTTAAACCCAACTACATGGGTAGCAACCGTTAGAACTCTATTCAGTTTCTAAATCGGTCAAACGGTCAGGATTGGTGGCACTTTGTGTCGCCAATCCTGACTCTAAAATCCTGCCATCTTTAGATCACTACCAAAACAATATGACGATCAAACGTAGAGACTTCCTAACTTTCTTAGGTGGTATGGGCGGAGCGATGCTATTTGATGCAGTTCCTCACAATCCTAATATCCCTAGATTCTCCATGCCCTTTATGGGTTCTGATTCAAGTGGTCAGGCTTTCGCAGCAAACTCATCTAAACTGAGCTTCAAACCAATTAAGGGTGTGATGCCATTAGTTACAGATGCGATCGCACCATCACAGCAGAGTCAAGCTTACAAAAGTGTGGAAGTAGTTGACGATCTCGTTTTACCTGAAGGCTTTGTCTATGATGTAATTGCTGCATGGGGCGATCCTGTTGGCGATTCGAGGTTTGGCTATAACAACGACTATCTTTCCCTAATCGAAACTAGCAATAACGAAGGCTATTTAACCATCAATTTTGAATATATTAGTAGCGTTCCTTGGGAACAAACCTACGAGAAGGTGCTTGGGAAGTCTTTACCGTTTAGTGAAGTTGATGCGGCTCTGAAAGCACTAGATAAAAAAGATATTGATGCTTGGAAGTTGGATGATAGTGATCCGCTCAAAGAAAAGATTGCTTTAATTTCTAAGGAAGCCTTAATTGATCTTGGTATTGGTGTAATTTCATTGCGCCGCAATCCTGATGGTAAATGGGTACGCACTAATTCCGAAGCCGATCGCCGTGTCACTGGGATATCTGGTTTGGAGGATGGACGCTATCTCAAGTCAACTGGTCCAGCCGCAGCCATTTTTCGCAAAGAGAAAGGCTTGGGCTATACCGATAAATTAGGCGATCGCATTATTGGCACATTCAATAACTGTGCAGGCGGTACGTCTCCTTGGGGAACAGTCTTTAGCGCAGAAGAGAACTATCAAAACTTCGTACCAGAGCCAGTCATGCCCGATGGTACTTCCTTCTCTCCTAGCAAGAAGAAATTTACCAAAGATGACGGTGAACTGGTCGGCGTTGCCAATGTGTTTGGTCTAGCAGGCAATAAGTATGGCTGGATGGTCGAAATTGATCCTGCTAATCCCAATGACTACGGCACTAAGCACACATGGTTAGGACGCTTCCGCCATGAAGCGGTTGGTATTCGTGCTGAAGCAGGTAAACCATTAGTGTTCTATTCTGGTTGCGATCGCCGAGGTGGACATCTTTATAAATTTGTTAGCACAGGCATTGTCAAAGATCCCAAAGATAAAGCGAACTCTAAACTTTTAGAATCAGGAATGCTCTATGCTGCCAAGTTTAATGCTGATGGCACAGGTAGCTGGATTGCGCTAAAATCCTCGACAGCGATTAATCCGCATAAACTAGAAGTTCTTGCTGGGAAGATGCTGACACTGCCTCAACGTCCTGAAGGTGGCATTTTCAAGGCAACCAAAGAAGAAGAGATTGCAGATTTTAAATCTAAGTTTAAGACTTTAGGCGATCTGTATACGGGTAGCGATCGCGAGAAGCAAGGCGCAATTCTGATCGATGCCCACTACGCTGCTAATGCTGTTGGAGCAACCTGTACTGCTCGCCCCGAAGATACAAAAATTGCCCCCGATGGTTCTCTATATATTGCCTTTACCTCTGGTTCCATAAGTTCCAGTGATGGTAGTCCCGATCTACGCATTTTTAAAGGAGCCGATGGTAAAGCTTACGAATATGGCTGGATCATGCGTCTTAACGAGGATGCAAATAAGCCTGAAGCCATGAATTTTAAATGGTCGATGGTGGCTACAGGGGGTGAACCTGCTGAGGGTGGTCTAGGTTTTGCTAATCCAGACAATTTAGCAATTGATCGCGGTGGCAATATCTGGATGGTTACAGATATTTCTACCGACAAATACAATCTCGCTATCCCCAATCGTCAAGATAAGTCTGGTAAGCCTGTGAGCCAATCCAATTTACGCGGGCTTTATGGCAATAGTTCGATTTGGTTTATGCCAACATCTGGTGAAAACTTGGGCAAGGCTTACTTATTTGGCTTTGGACCAATGGAATGCGAAACTACTGGTCCATTCTTCTCCCGCGATCAGCAGACACTTTTTCTATCGGTACAACACCCAGGAGAAGTTAAAGGCATTCGTAAGGACATGGCATTCGAGTCACGCAAATTTGCGATGCGAACCACAAACGGTAAAGAGTTTACGCAAACTCGCAAAGTCCCCATCGGTTCCAACTGGCCCTCACGTAAGCCCAATGATTCACCAAAGCCTGCGGTAGTCGCCATTCGCAAGATTGATAACACTGCGATCTAATCAGTAGCTCAGCTCAACAAATGCTGCCAAATGGAAGGATTTACTTTGCGATTCTTTCCGTTTGGTAGCATTGTTGCTATCTAGTGAGTTTCAGGATTAGGACTTACGCAAACCGAACGAATTTATTAGGCTTGAGGTAGATGTGGTGCAGGCGAAGCCCGCACCACATCTACCCAATGCGTAAGTCCTAAGGATACTTTTAGCTTTAGCTTGGTAAAACTCAGTATTAAAAGCGATCGCCCTAATCATCTCTACAAATGGCGATCGCTATTCGATATTTATGCTACTGTAGGTAGTATTATGAGTAGCATAAAATAGTTATGAAAATATCTATTTCTCTTCCAGATGAGTTAGTCCATTACGTTGATGATCGCGTAGAAAATCGTAGTCGGCTCATTGAGGGGTTACTGCAAGCATGGCGGAAGCAGCAGGAAAAGCAGGCGATGGTTGAGGCTTGTTTGTTGTTAGATGAATTGTCAAATGATGAGGAAACAGCATGGCAGCAAGCAGCGATTATCGATTGGGAAGTATCTGGCTAGTAAGTTTCGATCCTTCAATTGGTACAGAAATTCGCAAAACTCGTCCTGCGGTGATTATCTCTGGAACTGCTTTTAATCAGCGTAGTAAGGTAAC
>JADBWH010000086.1 GCA_020404105.1 Pseudanabaena sp. M53BS1SP1A06MG
TAGGGCTAAGCGCCATTGCCCAAACACGATTACTAGAATCTGCCTCCCAAGTATTTAGACATTCACCCGTTTCAAGATGCCAATGTTTAACTAGCTTGTCATAGCCACTACTAAATAAAGTCTTGCCATCGTGACTAAACCTAACCGATAGAACGGAACTCGGATGACCTTGCAAAGTTTGTAAACATTCACCAGATTCTAGATCCCACACTTTAACGGTGTGGTCATAGCTGCCACTCGCTAAGAATTTGCTATCGGCACTAATGGCAATTCCCCAAACCCAACTACGATGTCCCTGAAGCGTTTTTATGGGCTTGTCTACATGAGGATACAGATGGGAATGCCAAAGTTTAATTGTGTGATCGGCGCTACCACCAAGCAATCTCGAAAGGAAGCTTTAGTAAAGTTGACCCGATGTAAGTTTAGCGATCGCAAATCACAATCACGAATCGTCAGCCGCGAAAAGTCATAGCCCGTTAAATCAGTTCCCAAATACGCCAATAAATGAATCAGATTTGCGCCTGCATAATTGTTCGCAAAATGTAGGGGCAATTCATGAATTGCCCCTACATTTTGTTCTTTCTCATTTCAAAGACTTGTGAAATTCTTCAACTTTCCATCGTTTTTGATAGATTGTGTTGATGTCAGTTGCGCTTATGTCGAGATTACTGCAAGCTAAATACAAAATCCCTGTGGATTGATTTTTGTTTTATGTCCCTGACTTTTGTCGTCCGCACAGATGGCTAAACGATTACCCTTCACAGCCATAATGAAGTCTTTTTTGACTCGTTGTTTAATGTATTCCATATTTTCCTTGCTGCTGAACCAACTATCAGCCAATACATAACTGAACTTTAGTTGATTCTGACAGCAGACATGAAGCATGTTTCGCATCATCTCATTTTTGCTTTCCTCAGATACGAATTTTGTTTTACCTGTTTTTGTGTCGGTTACCTCTTGCTGTTTTTGCACAATTTCAAAGGCGACAGGTAAGCTGATGGCTTCGTTGTGATAAATACAGTTGAGAATATTTATGCCTTTGACACTACGGTTACTACTATGGTCAAAGTACCACCCTACTATCGTATTTTCTTCACTATAAGGTTTTGGCTCTAGGGTGTCATCAAATATCAGTACTCCCTCTTCGCTTTCATGCTTGCGGATTGTCGGTTTGACCAGATACCACAACTCTGGTGATCCTCCTGTAATTTGCCTTAACCGACTGGTAATTTGGTCATGGCTTAGTTCCCCGTCTAGTAATTCTGATAGTCCTGTTGCGGTCACCTTTCCGATACTACTGATTAAGTAGTCTGAGTATAGGTCTAAGAACTTTCTGTCCATACCTTTCAACCTCTTTCTAACCCTATCTTTACTCTACTCTGCTTTCCTTCCACGTAACATCAGTTAGTAAGATAAAAATTGAGCAACTCACAAATTTATTTTATGAGTTAAATTAATTCTCTTATACGTCAAAATCCCCGTAGGATAGGATTTGTATCTACATTTACAGATAGGGCATGATCATACTGAATTAATAGAGTAGAAAGAAATACAAGAGTGTTTGTCATGAATATAAAACTGCCCTCTCGTAGAAGATTTTTATTTTCTATATCATTGTTCTCTTTGAGTTTAATCACTGCCTGTAGTAGTAGTTTTGTTAGTAATCCTGCTGATAAATCTAGCTCTTCAGGAAACAAAAAAGTAATTCGGATTGCCATTGCAACTCAAGATCAAACGATTAATACAGCTACGGGTGGTCCAATTATTCGTGAAGAAAAGCTTCTAGAAAAGTATTTACCAAAGACAGGTAAATATCAAGATGTAGAATATAAGATTGAATGGTCGAGTCATACTTCAGGACCGCCTATCAACAACAAGATGTTAGCCAATCAAGTTGATATTGGCATGATGGGAGACTTTCCCCTAACCATCAATATAAATACATTCAGAGATAAAGGTGCAGGAGTCAATAGTATCTATATTGCTACCCTATCCTATGGTGCAACTGGAGCAGGCAATGCAATTATGGTTCCCAAGGATAGTCCGATCAAGGTTATTGCAGACTTAAGAGGAAAACAAGTCTCAGTTCCATTCGGTTCAGCTGCCCATGGTATGTTATTGAAGGCTCTAAAGAAGGAAGGGATTAATCCTGATACTGAAGTAAAACTTATCAGTCAAGCTCCTGAAGTCGGTGGCACAAGCTTGAAAACTAATCAAATTGATGCCCATGCAAACTTTGTTCCCTTTGGCGAGTTATTTCCTTTACGTGGTTTTGCAAGAAAAATTTTTGATGGTGCTGAGCTAGGAGTACCGACATTTCACGGTGTAGTCGTACGTTCTGACTTTGCTAAAGAGCATCCTGAACTGGTTGTTGCTTACCTAAAAGCGCTCTTGGAAGCTAATCAAATGGTGCGCGAACAACCTGAAGCGATCGCAACGAAAATGGAAAAGTGGACAAGTGTGGAAAAAGAAGCTGTCTATATGTTCATTGGTCCCAATGGATTACAAAAAATCAGCCCAGCTATTCTTCCTATCCATTTAGAAGCCCTGACCAACAGCGTCAATACCCTCAAGCAATTAGGTAGATTAGATGCCAAGGTTGATGCTGCTGAAATCACCAAGCTCGTTGATGACAGTTACTTGAAACTTGCTGTCAAAGAGATGGGGCTGAACTATGACGAAATGATTGCCAAAGCGGAAAAGTTTCCAATTTCTGGTGAAGATGCGACAACCAAGCAAACAATTACTGAGCCAAAACTTGCCGCACAAGTTTGGGTTGATGGTGAAGAGAAGCTCAGAAACTTCGCTTCTATCAAAAATATGTTGGCAGCAGTATCAAAGTTGAAGACTGAAGGTAAGCAGGCTAAAAGTACTGTTTTTGTGCATGATTTCAACAAGGGTTGGAAATTACTAGCTGCAAATTCCTTCTTTGTACGCAAAGGTGATGATGTCGCTGCCTTCATGACCGAAAGGGATGCTCAGGAATATGCAGCAAGTCAAGGGAATGCTCAGGTTCTCACCTTTAACGCGCTCTAATAATCTTAGGATTTACGCAAACCGAACGAGTTTATTAGACTTGAAGTAGATTTGGTGCGGGCGAAGCCCGCACCAAATCTACCCAATGCGTAAGTCCTAAATTTGCTAATGCAAAACAGAAACTTGGTCATGTTTATATTAGGCTTGCTTCTAAATTTATGAGTATGTAACGCGCAAAGCGCGTTACATACTCTTCTCTATAAATATCTTTTGGAGATGATCGATGTCTAACATACCTTCTGAGCAATCACTACCTATAGAATTTTGGAATAGCTTCAGCACGTCCATCAAAAGTTTGTTTGGGCGCTCATCGGATATGGTGAAAGAGCCATTCTCAGCACGCAAACGTAATCAACTATTGAGAAGAATACTATCCATAGTCTTGTTTTTTGGTGTTTGGCAAATTCTATGTATGCTGAAGTTTAATTTCTGGATTAACTTTTCCTTCTTACCATCACCTATAGAAGTATCAGAAGCAACAGTCAAATTTTTCTCCACCAACGCGATGATTCACATCCAATCCAGCGTGATTCGTGTGTTATCTGGTTATTGCTTTGCGACTATTTTAGGAGTAGGTTTAGGGATTTTGATTGGTTGGTTTCAGCAGTTAGAAGATCTTGTGTTTTTGCCATTGGAGTTATTACGACCGATTCCTGCTGTAGCTTGGATCCCCTTGGCGATTCTTATGTTTCCTGATGCTGAGTCAGGTATGATTTACATTACCTTTATCGGTGCATTTTTCCCCATTTTAATTAGCACGATCAAGGGGGTAGAAGGAGTTGATCTGCTGTTGTTAAGGGTAGGTCAATGTTTGGGTGCGGGACAATGGTACGTGTTTAAAGATATTGTTGTACCAGGAGCGATGCCTAGCATTGCCAGTGGTTTAGTAATCGGCATGGGTAACTGTTGGTTTTGCTTGGTAACAGCGGAGATTTTAGCAGGTCGTTATGGCATCGGTTATATCACTTGGGAGTCCTACGTTACTTCCAACTATCCGCCAATTGTGATGGGCATGTTGATGATTGGTTTGATGGGTTCTCTCAGTTCTTACTTAGTTGAGCGTTTAATACATTTGCTGATGCCTTGGCGCGTTACTAAAAAGAAGACTGCTTAATATTTAGGATTTAACTTTTAATTTAAGTTTTGGTTTGGTTCTGGATTTTGTGGTAACAGATATTTAGCAAGGATTTACGTCGATGGCAAAGTTGCTCGAAAGTAGTCTGCGATCGCAGGTTAAAGGATTAGTAGAGGTTGAGAATCTATCGGTAGGTTTTCGACGCAAGGGAGTATTTACTTCAGTTTTAGACAACGTCAATTTTACGATTCAACCTGGAGAATTTATTTGTCTGCTAGGACCATCGGGCTGCGGTAAATCAACGATCTTGAATACGATCGCAGGATTTATTAAACCTTCTGTAGGTAATGTGTTGGTTGATTACCAAAGGATTACTAAACCAGGTGCTGATCGTGGTTTTGTATTTCAGCAATATTCGCTCCTACCTTGGAAAACAACCTTCCAAAATGTGGAATTTGGGCTAAAGGTGCGGGGTGTGCCCAAAGATGAACGCAAAGAACTTGTTGATTACTATTTAAATCGAGTGGGATTGTACAAATATCGCCATGCCTTTCCCTATCAGATGTCAGGAGGTATGCAGCAGCGAGCAAGTATCATACGTGCCTTAGTCAACTCACCTTCAGTCTTGCTAATGGATGAGCCTTTTGCTGCCCTAGATGCCCAAACCCGTCATATGATGCAGGAGCTATTGCTAGATATTTGGCAAGATTTAAAATCAACGGTGGTATTTGTGACGCATGATATTGAGGAAGCTGTATTTTTAAGCGATCGCATTTTTGTGATGGGTGTTAACCCTGGTCATATTAAAACAATGGTGAATATTGACCTAGAACGTCCCCGTCATGTTGATCTGATGCTCACTCCCGAATTTATGCAGCTCAATCGTTATGTATTTGATCTGATTCGCGAAGAAACTTTAAAAAGTATGGCATTTGAGGATTAATTGATTAATTTAACAGAGATAGTTGGAAACAGCAGCGCAAAGTGCCGCCATTCCTAACTATCTTTAGGGCTCTTTGATCAAGAATCGGTTTAGCTATTTCTTGATCTTGTATTACCGTGAAGTGGTGTAGGTTTGCTTGAGAAATTCTGGCTGAATCCAGTGATTGAGATTAATCTTAATTAAATGCTCATTTTCAGGAATCCTGCTGAGGTGGTCTATATGCAATTTCAGCCAGTCAGGACGGATTACGGTTTCGGAAAAGAAGCGTGCTGTTTGTTTGGGATGATAAGAGCCATTGAGAATTTCAGTTACTAAATCTAGATCCAAACGAGTCCATTGGGCAACTTGAGCAGGAGCAGAGGATGTATTGTCATACCAATATTGGGCGGCTTTGAGAGATTGTAAATAGGCTATCACCACTTCAGGATAGCGATTAGCGAGGTCATGATTGACAACAACTCCATAAAAAGATGGCAGAATATCGAGATTGCCATCGGCAAGATAGCGAAATTTTCCACAACGGCAAGCGACATCATGAAAAGGCGCAAAATGTGCATAGCTATCGGCTAAATGCAAGGGAAAGTTAAAGCCACGAATCGCTTGAATATGCTCAAGAGAAATTAATTCCACATGATCTAGTAAGTTGGCAGCTTGAAGTGATCGCATCACCATTCCATGCGCCGAAGACCTCAATGGCACTGCAATATTTTGCCCCCGCAGATCGGCGATTGTTTCTACTTTTGATTTATGAGGCACGATGAAGGCATTACCAGAACCATCGGGATTACTAGACACAAAGCTGACTAAATGAGTTTTGTACTGCTCTGTCTCAGGATTAGGCAAAGCACTCAGTAGTAATGGATAGTCCCCCAAAATGCCAATATTCAAGGTGCCCGAATCTAGTCCCGTAACAATTGGTGAACCCGTCGCAAAATTTTGCCATTCAATCTGAAACTGGATGCCACTGTAGCGCCCATCCTTGGGTAAAAAATGAGATAGCAATTGCAAACGCTGAATAATTAATCCAGCCGTTACCGAGGGAATTGTGCCATTTTGAATACCAATCGAGAGGGTAAGCGTTTCGGGTCGATTGCCATTAAGTGTTCGCAGTGCAAAATTAGGCGATCGCATAAGCATCGCATTATTAACATTAGTATTAACATCAGCAAGCTGATGTTGGTCTTCTTGAAGTAATTTTACTAATTTTTGCGTAGGCGTGAGATCAAGGGATCCCCGCGACAATTTAGATGATCTATGCTCATTTAAGTCATTAATTTCGTTAATTCCTTTAGAAGTTAGTAAAAAGAGACTGCTTGACAAAGCAAATTCTTGCAAAGAAATCGCGACCAAATTTCCAACTTGACATTCCAACTGAAATTCAAAATTAGAAGCAAAGCCCAAATATGATCCTTGAGTTATATAGGTGAGCATGAAACTTGATGTATCTACGGTTTCCACATTAGAAAAATCGCTAAGAGATAGACCAATTTCTGCTAAGCGTGACTCCAAAACTTTACGGCTAGGGGCTTCAGAATTCATTAATACCCAATGATGATGCTTTAAATCGCCAAGGCTAAGCCACTTTTTGTGGGCTAGGGGGTGATGAGCAGACACAAAAAGAGAGTAGCGGATTGATGCAATTGCGATTGAAGAAATTTCGGCAACATCAGCAAAATTTATATCTGAGAAGCCAATATCAATCTCATTATTAATTATGCTCCGATATAATAATTCCACAGAATCAAAAATATTACATTGAATTTGTAAGTTTGGATACTTTTGTCGATATGCAAATAGTTTTGTTGGCAGCCAACCATTACCTATTTCTGAAGTACAACCAATTTTAATTATTCCAGATTTACCCTTTTTTATATGCTCAATTTCCTGTAATAAATCGTTTTCAAGATCGATTAGTCTAGGACCATTTTCAAGAAGGAATTCTCCCACATCTGTCAGTTGGATTTTACGACCCAGTCGATGAAATAATGGAGTCCCCAACTCCGTTTCTAGAGACTTAATTTTAGCGCTAACAGCTGGTTGTGTAAGGTTTAAAACATCAGATGCCTCCGTAAAACTTAAATGCCGAGCCACTTCAAGAAATACACGGATTTGATAAACTTCCATGATAGTTACAACAAAAGGTAGGATGATTTATCTGTAATGATTTTACCTAATGATACATTCTATTGATTCAATGAATTTATCAGTCTATAAAATACCTCGATAAACTAAACCTGAAATTCATTGCATAATGAAATCAATATATGCAACACAAACAGTATTGTTGCATATATTAAAGGGATTAAATAGATCTCAATGAACATAGTTGTTATCTAAAATTTGCTTGCAGTCATCTTGTCTGTATTGTTAGCAACATTTTACGAACAAATATTCAAGTGATTTTTCCCATAATGCAAGTTCGACTTTCTTTAGAAACGAGGAGGATTTCAAATTGAATACTCAATGGCTCAAGACAGATGTTTTGGTAATTGGTGGTGGCACAGCAGGAACGATGGCAGCCATCAAAGCCAAGCAAGCTAATCCAGATGGCGATGTTCTGGTGCTAGAGAAAGCCAATATTCGTCGTAGCGGTGCGATCGCCATGGGTATGGATGGTGTCAATACGGCAGTTATCCCTGGAAATTCCACTCCTGAGCAGTACGTCCGCGAAATTACGATCGCCAATGATGGAATTCTCAACCAAAATGCTGTCTATCAGACTGGTAAACTTGGCTTTTCGGTCATTCAAGAACTTGAGCAATGGGGCGTAAAGTTTCAGAAGGATACACAGGGGGATTATGACCTCAAGCAGGTACATCGAGTTGGTAAATATGTATTGCCAATGCCAGAGGGTAAGGATCTCAAAACAATTTTGGCGCGTCAGGTTAAACGCCACAAGGCGAGAGTAACTAATCGTGTCATGGCAACCCGCATATTGGTGAGAGAGGGTCGAGCAATTGGGGCAATTGGCTTTGATGTTCGTAATGGTGATTTTATAGTCATCCAATCTAAAGCTGTGATTCTCTGCACAGGAGCATGTGGCAGATTGGGACTACCTGCTTCTGGTTATCTCTATGGAACCTACGAAAACCCTACTAATGCAGGTGATGGCTACTCAATGGCATACCATGCAGGTGCAGAATTGAGTAACATTGAGTGCTTCCAAATCAATCCTTTGATGAAAGATTATAACGGTCCCGCCTGTGCCTATGTAGCCAGTCCATTTGGAGCCTATACTGCCAATGCAGAAGGGAACCGCTTCATTAGCTGTGACTATTGGAGTGGACAAATGATGCTAGAGGTTTGGAAAGAACTGAACTCTGGTAAAGGACCAATTCAGCTTAAAATGACTCACTTGGATGAGAATACGATCGCGGAAATTGAATCAATTCTCTGGGCGAATGAACGTCCTAGCCGTGGCAGATTTCACCAAGGACGCGGCGAGAACTATCGCACCAAGGGCGTAGAAATGAACATTTCTGAAATCGGTCTCTGTAGTGGTCACAGTGCATCAGGCGTATGGGTTAACGAGAAAGCAGAAACTTCCGTTAAAGGGCTGTACGCTGCTGGTGACATGGCAAGTGTTCCCCACAACTACATGATTGGAGCCTTTGTATTTGGACGTATTGCTGGGGAGAATGCCGTGGAATATGTCCAAGGTTTAGAGCATCTCGAACCAGATCCTGAATTTGTGGCAAACGAGAAAGCCCGTATCTATGCGCCACTAGATCGCCCCAATGGTATTCCCCATACCCAAGTTGAATACAAGCTACGCCGCTTGGTCAATGACTATCTCCAACCACCCAAGTCTTCTAACCGCATGGAAATTGGCTTAAGCTACTTCGTTAATTACCATGCTAGCCTCGATCAAATGGGCGCACAAGATCCCCATGAACTGATGCGTTGCATGGAGGTTCACTTTATTCGTGATTGTGCAGAAATGGCGGCGAGAGCGTCACTCTATCGCAAAGAAAGCCGTTGGGGGCTATATCACTATCGTGTCGATTATCCTGAAAAGAATAATGAAGAATGGTTTTGTCATGTGCATCTTAAAAAGGATGAATCTGATCAGATGGTGCTATTCAAGCTTCCAATTGAACCTTATATTGTGGATGTGAATGTTGAAACGGAAGTTTATGATGTTGCTGTACGCTAATTAAAATCGCATCTAATCCTTAACAACAAAGGTTTGTTCATAATATGCAAAGTTTGGAGTATCAGAAATAATTATGGCTTTAACCAATCAACGAGTTGATGTACCCGTAATCGTCGATGAGTCTAAATGCTTGGAAAAATGTGTGGCTTGCATTGAAGTTTGCCCCCTTGATGTATTGGCGAAGAACCCTGAGACGGGTAAAGCCTACATGAAATACGATGAGTGCTGGTTTTGCCTCCCTTGCGAAAAGGAATGTCCCACCAATGCGATCACCGTCCAAATTCCATTCTTATTACGCTAAGGGAGGTACGGATCATGGATAGTGAAATGGATCAATGGTTAGAAATGTTGCGATCGCCTAATGTGGAGGATCGACTCGTAGCAGTTAAAAGTTTGCAACATATCGGTGATGAAGAAATCTTCACGCCGTTACTAGAAGCTGTCAAGGATGAAAACCCCCTTGTCCAAAAGTTGGCAGTTACTACCCTATGGGAACTTGCTAACCCTGCGGCTGTTCCTGTGTTGGTCGATTGTCTTTCCTCGCCCGTGGAAGGTATTCGCGAAGAAGCTAAATCCGCTTTAGGGGAATTGGTTACTCCTGATCATCTTCTACTATTGCTAGATGCACTGTTGCGCGATGACATCAATATGCAATTGAATATTCTCTTTCTATTGCGGAAGATTCATGATGTCCAATGCTTGCCCTATGTGATGCCATTCTTTGAATCGCCCTTGCCAGAATTACGAGAAACGGCAATCACTACTCTCAGATACTTAAATCAGGTAGAGCGCTGCGAACCTGCTCTTGCACTAATATCCGATCCTGAAGCAACAGTCCGACGTGCGGCGGCTCTGACTCTTGGGCATTTGACTGATGCAGCAATTGTACCCATTCTCTGTAAAGCTGTCACCGACGATCCAGATTGGGAAGTGCGCCGCAATGCTGCAAAGTCTCTAACCACCCATGCCAATCCCGATGCGATCGACGCTTTGGAACAGTCCGCCGAAGATCAGCATTGGCAAGTTCGTAAGTTTAGTCTTCAAGCTTTACAAAAAATCGCCGCCGATCGCACTTTGCCTCTATTTATCAAAGCTTTAACTGATGAATATTCAGACGTGCGCCGTGAAGGTGTAATTGCGATGCGGATTTTAAACAATCCCATAGCACTAACACCTTTACAGCAAGCTCTTGATGACCCTGATCGCGATGTTTGTATCTTTGCCCAACGTGCCATCCAAAGCATTCAAGATAGTATTCAAGAGACCTCCAATGCCTAGCCATACCTCCCCTTTCCAGAGAGCAGAACACCCTGTGCCAATACCTCAAGATCCCAAGGTTGAGGTAAAGGAACTAGCAGTCAAATCTCTGCTCAAAACGGTGATTGAACCAATTCTGAACATGGATATTGTCAGTTTGGGCATGGTGCGAAATTTGCGAGTTGTCGATGAATATGTGTACTTACGTCTTTATGTGGGTAAACATCAATTTGCTCTCAAATCGCAAATCATAGATTTGTTGTCATCATCCCTAGACTGGTGCAAAAAGTCCTATGTGGAAGTTTGTACGATCTCAGGAGTCCGCACTACGCTCGCTGTATCTAGTGGTAAGGGTGGTGTGGGCAAATCAACAACAGCAGTAAATTTGGCTGTCGCTTTGCAATCACAAGGTAACAAGGTGGGCTTACTAGATGCTGATGTCTACGGACCAAACGTACCACAAATGCTAGGACTAGCTCAAGAGGATGTAAAGGTGATTGACACAGCTACTGGTCAACGCTTTATCCCTCTTGAAGCGCATGGTATTAAGGTAATGTCAGTGGGGTTACTTGCTGCACCCGATCATCCCCTTGCGTGGCGAGGTCCAGTTCTCCACAAAATCATTACCCAATTCATTCAAGAAGTTGAATGGGGAGACTTAGACTACCTCTTGATTGATTTGCCACCTGGTACAGGCGACGCTCAGATTACGATTGTGCAAGAGAGTCCGATCTGTGGCGTAATTTTGGTCACTACTCCGCAGCAAGTTGCTGTTGCCGATGTCCGCCGCAGCATTCACATGTTCCGTCGAGTTGGCATTCCTGTTCTCGGTATCATTGAAAATATGAGTTATTTGCTCTGTGGACATTGTGGAACGCCAAATCCAATTTTTGGAAGTGGTGGAGGTCAGCAACTTGCCGATGAACTGCAAGCACCCTTGTTAGGACAGGTTCCCATTGATGCCAAAATCTGCACTGGTGGCGACATCGGTATTCCCCTTACCCTCAGTGAGCCTCATTCAGCAGTTGCAGAAGTGTTTACCAAAATTGCGATCGCACTTGACAATTGTTTTACAGAACGTAAACCCATCGAACCCCTTCTTGAAATTGGGCAGTGCTAAATAGGTAAGGATGTGCGGCACTTTGTGCCGCACATCCTTACCACAATAAATCCTTTCCTTTTTAGGACTACTCAATTAAATCTATCAATTCAAGAACTACTCTTAAATTGATAGATTTAATTGAAATATTTTAGGACTTACGCATTGGGTATATGTGGTGCGGGCAAAGCCCGCACCACATATACCTCAATCCTAAGAAATTCGTTCGGTTTGCGTAAGTCCTATATTTAAGAATTTTTGATTGTTGGAATTGACATATTCCATTTCATCAATCACAGCAATATTTTAGAGAAAAATGATGAACACATCTTCACCTTCTCAAGTTTGGAAATGGTTATCTCAGCATATCTATGGACTTTATCTGACAATCGCTTTAGCGGGAATAGCCTATTTATTGCGAAATCTACCAATATTTGCTCTGTTTAGTCCATTGATTATCGCTATTATACTTGGCATTCTGTTCCGCAACATCATCGGAATGCCAAATTATTGTCAAGTGGGCGTAACCTTCTCCATGAAGCGTATTTTACGATTTGCAATTGTTCTTTTAGGAATGCAACTTAGCCTTATACAGGTCTTGGCAATTGGTAGCAAAGGGGTGTTTCTAATTATCTTGACTCTGTTTGGCACCTTTTGCTTTACCTATTGGTTAGGACGAAAACTAGGAGTTAGTAAAAGCTTGACCTGTTTGATCGCATCAGGAACTTCCATTTGTGGAGCTTCCGCCGTGGTTGCCACTAGTAGCGCTACTCATAGTTCTGATCGCGATACCACCTATGCTGTGGCAATCGTCACCATATTTGGAACTCTATCAATGATTCTTTATCCATTATTACAAACATTGATCAACCTCCCCCCTAAAACATTTGGTATTTGGTGTGGAGTTTCAATCCATGAGGTGGCTCAAGTTTTGGCAGCAGCTTACCAAGTAAGCCCAATTAGCGGTGAATTAGCGAGTATTACTAAGCTGTCACGAGTATTGTGGTTAGCGCCTGTCATTCTTGGCATTAATCATCTATATTCCCAGCATAAGCAAAACTATAATCATCTATCACCAACTACAATCGCAATTCCTTGGTTTATATTTTACTTCATTCTATTGATTATCCTCAATAGCCTAAATATTTTCCCAACTGAGTTTAAAAGTGCCATTGAGATTGTCAATAAGTTCTTATTGACAATCTCAATGGCAGCGATGGGTTTAGAAACAAAGTTACATCAGCTTCGTGAAACTGGACTAAAACCTTTATATTTAGGTGCAGGCTCTTGGTTGTTTATCTCTATAGTGAGTTATGGATTAGTTAAGATGTTTTATTAAAGATCAATAATGCGTGATTCTCCACAACCCAACCTACATTATTGATCGCTACTTCAGAATTACTTATTCAAGATTAGTGAATCCATATTATCACTGACACTAACAATTCTAACAGCCTTCATTCTCTTTGCTTACACGTTTGTTCGCTCTGCTGTAAGGATTGGCGATGCTTTACTTGCTAAGCATCTTCTAGGGCTAATTATGAGTCTTCGGATTGCTTCACCCATGGGGTAGTGTTTCACATTTATTGGAAAGCTGAATGGGAATGAATAGAAAAACTGTATTTATTGATAAACAAACCAATGACAATATTGTGCACCAGAATAGATTTAAGTAGCTAGACATAAGTAAACTAAAAACCGAGAGTTTTGTTCCGCCCGCTTAGCGGGCGGAACAAAACTCTGGTTTGGGTTTTAATTAAGTTGAGCTACTTAGAAAAGCAAATAGTCTTTCTAGCTAAGCGCTAAATTCGAGTTCGCAAAGTTAAATGCTTGCGTTCAATTTTCTGAGTATTTTGCTTGCCGATTAGATGAGTGTGATGGTCAAGAATTCTTTCGTATGCGCCCCAAGTATCCGTAAAGAATCGTTTGATGCCAAATGGTTTAAGGAGAGCAACCAGTTTAACTAAAGCTTGATCTTGATGTGGTGCTAGTACATAGGCTAAAACATCTCCACTTATATGATCTATGGCATGCCATAACCATCTTTGCTGTTTTTTTCTGCCAACAAAACTCCACATTTCATCCATCTCTGCTGATTCAACTGGATAAAGATCGACATCTATTGTCTCTACATCCAATTGCTCTAGTAATCGATAGTTGACAACTTTTACATCTTCCTGCTTTTTTTTAATTCGTTGATCGTTGATCACTGTAGTGGGGCTGATGCCTAGTACTCTGACTGTATCTCAGATACCACTGCCATTGATTGCCATCTCTGCAATTTGTTGTTTTACTGTTGCTAGATGACCTTTATAGGTGTAAGCGAGAATAAAAGTCTTGCGAATACAGTTTTCGTTACGACATATGTATCTTTTTTTACCTGTGGCACTTTGTCCATGTCTATGGATATCTACTCCTCCACAGTTTGGATATTAGACTGCTTTAAATACCATACCTCTTTTGCCTTTTGCAATTTTTAGTCTAGTATTCTACAATAATTCTGAAACACTATCGATTTACACAAAGCAGACAACTAGCTTAAGTTTGAAGTGGTTGCAGTGCGGACGAAGCCCTTGCAATAAACCAATGTGTAAGTTCTATGTTAATCACTAAATTAATTAACGTTGTGGTAGGAACCTAAGCTTTACATCTAAATGAAACACCCCGTCACTTGTGACCGGATGTTTCATTTATGTCTATTAGACAACAACACCATTTGTACGGCGCGAATCGACGAACTGTTTCAGGGCTTTAAGTAAGTCCAAAGTGCTGTAAACAAAGCGGCTCTAATAAAAAAATTCTTAAATTTTATATTAGCTTGACAATCAATTCGCAAACGAGCTAAGATAATGTGCTTATGTCTTGACTTAATGTCAGATATAAACTCCGCCCACTAAAACTGCAGTCATTAGTGCATGAATAAGCCTACTCTTGTTACTCCTGCCTTCGTTCTACCAGATCTTGTAGAAATCCAGCGGGAGAGTTTTCGATGGTTCCTAGAAGAAGGACTTATTGAAGAGCTTGAGAGTTTCTCACCGATTACAGATTATACGGGCAAAATGGAACTCCATTTTATTGCCAAAGATTATAAACTCAAGCGTCCAAAATATAGTGTTGATGAGTCCAAGCGTCGGGATGCCACCTATGCCGTACAGATGTACGTTCCCACGAGGCTTATTAATAAAGAAACAGGAGAAATTAAAGAGCAAGAAGTTTTTATTGGCGATCTGCCCCTGATGACAGATCGTGGAACGTTTATCATTAACGGCGCTGAACGAGTCATCGTCAATCAGATTGTCCGTAGTCCTGGAGTTTATTACAAACAAGAAATCGACAAAAACGGTCGTCGTACATTTAATGCCAGCCTCATCCCTAACCGAGGCGCATGGCTCAAGTTTGAAACCGACAAAAATGACCTTGTTTGGGTGCGAATCGACAAAACTCGTAAACTTTCGGCACAGGTGTTACTGAAAGCGATCGGCTTAAGTGATTCTGAGATTTTGGATGCCCTCACTCATCGTGAATATTTCCAGAAAACTATTGATAAAGAAGGTCAATTTGATGAAGACGAAGCCCTCAAGGAGCTTTATCGCAAATTGCGTCCTGGTGAACCGCCTACTGAGTCGGGTGGTCGCGAACTATTGCGATCGCGATTCTTTGATCCTAAACGCTATGACCTTGGCAAAGTTGGTCGTTATAAGCTCAATAAAAAGCTACGTCTCAATACCCCTGACACCGTGCGGGTACTAACCGAGAAGGACATTCTCACTGCGATTAATTATTTGATTAACCTCAAGTTTGACATTGGTGAAATCGACGATATTGATCACTTAGGCAACCGTCGTGTGCGTTCCGTCGGTGAATTGCTGCAAAACCAAGTCCGTGTGGGCTTAAATCGTTTGGAAAGGATCATTCGTGAACGAATGACCGTTTCTGATGTCGATGCCCTCACTCCTGCATCGTTGGTTAACCCCAAGCCCTTGGTAGCTGCAATTAAAGAATTCTTTGGCTCCAGCCAACTATCTCAGTTCATGGATCAAACCAACCCTCTGGCTGAGCTTACCCACAAGCGTCGTCTTAGCGCTCTTGGTCCTGGCGGTCTGACTCGAGAACGTGCAGGTTTTGCTGTGCGTGATATTCACCCCAGCCACTATGGTCGCATCTGCCCTATCGAAACTCCTGAAGGTCCTAACGCAGGTCTCATTGGTTCCTTGGCAACCCACGCTCGTGTTAACCAGTATGGTTTTATCGAGACTCCTTACTATGCAGTCGAGAACGGCAAGGTGTTGAAAAACCAAGAGCCGATCTACATGACGGCTGATGAGGAAGATGAATTCCGCGTTGCTCCTGGTGACGTAGCAACCAATGAAGATGGGTACATTTTTAACGAAATTGTACCAATTCGCTACCGTCAGGAATGGGGTACGGCTTCTCCCGAAGAAATCGATTATGTAGCGGTTTCACCTGTACAG
Organism: Pseudanabaena sp. M53BS1SP1A06MG; assembly: GCA_020404105.1. Classification (GTDB taxonomy): domain Bacteria; phylum Cyanobacteriota; class Cyanobacteriia; order Pseudanabaenales; family Pseudanabaenaceae; genus Pseudanabaena; species Pseudanabaena mucicola_A. The sequence goes on from JADBWH010000086.1 coordinate 16,039, forward strand.
ATCATCTCGGTAGCAACATCACTGATTCCATTCCTTGAGCATGATGATGCTAACCGAGCTCTCATGGGATCGAACATGCAACGTCAAGCTGTTCCTCTTTTGCGTCCTGAGCGTCCCCTAGTTGGTACTGGCTTGGAAGCACAGGCAGCCCGTGACTCAGGGATGGTGATCGTCTCGCGAGTTACAGGTGAGGTTTCCTATGTCTCCGCCGATGAAATTCGGGTCAGGGCTGATGACACAGGTGTCGAGAGCGTTTATCGTCTGCAAAAGTATCAGCGATCAAACCAAGATACTTGCTTAAATCAGCGTCCTCTGGTTTGGGTTGGCGATAGCGTTGTCGCTGGACAAGTGCTAGCCGATGGTTCTGCAACTGAAGGCGGCGAAATAGCCCTTGGTCAAAATATTCTCGTTGCCTATATGCCTTGGGAAGGCTACAACTATGAAGACGCAATCCTAATTAATGAGCGTCTAGTAATTGATGATGTTTACACCTCAATTCACGTTGAAAAATACGAAATTGAGGCACGCCAAACTAAGTTAGGTCCCGAAGAAATCACTCGCGAAATTCCGAACGTTGGTGAAGATTCTCTCCGTAACCTTGATGAACAAGGGATTATACGCATTGGTGCTTGGGTAAGTTCTGGTGAAATCCTTGTTGGTAAAGTGACACCCAAAGGTGAATCCGATCAGCCACCTGAAGAAAAGCTGTTAAGAGCGATTTTTGGTGAAAAAGCTCGCGATGTTCGTGATAATTCTTTGCGTGTGCCTAACGGTGAAAAGGGGCGGGTTGTCGATGTGCGCGTATTTACTCGCGAACAAGGTGACGAATTACCGCCTGGCGCAAACATGGTTGTTCGTGTATATGTGGCTCAAAAACGCAAGATCCAAGTCGGCGACAAGATGGCAGGTCGTCACGGCAATAAGGGGATTATTTCCCGCATTTTGCCGAAAGAAGATATGCCTTTCTTATCCGATGGGACTCCTCTCGACATCGTGTTGAATCCTCTGGGTGTACCTTCACGGATGAATGTGGGACAGGTGTTTGAATGCTTGCTTGGTTGGGCTGCAGAAAACTTGAATGCTCGATTTAAAATTGTACCTTTTGACGAAATGTACGGCGAAGAAGCATCCCGTGAGTTGGTACATGAGCAACTCGAACATGCTCGTAATAACACTAGTAAGGATTGGGTATTTAATGATGAATTCCCCGGTAAATTGACGGTCTATGACGGACGTACTGGCGAACCCTTTGATCAACCTGTGACTGTTGGCAAGGCATATATGCTGAAACTAGTTCACCTAGTCGATGACAAAATCCATGCGCGTTCTACTGGTCCTTACTCTTTGGTTACACAGCAACCTCTCGGTGGTAAAGCTCAACAGGGTGGTCAGCGCTTTGGCGAAATGGAAGTATGGGCTTTGGAAGCCTTCGGTGCTGCCTATATTCTCCAAGAATTGCTCACTGTTAAATCTGACGATATGACGGGACGCAACGAAGCTCTCAATGCGATTGTTAAAGGTCATGCAATTCCTCGCCCTGGAACACCTGAATCATTTAAGGTATTGGTACGCGAACTGCAGTCTCTTTGTTTAGATGTGTCAGTTCACAAACTGTCTGAAGATGGAAGTAACCAAGATACTGAAGTTGATCTAATGGTGGATGTCGGTTCTCGCCGCACCCCTAGTCGCCCAACCTACGAGTCAATCTATCGAGGCGATATTAACTTTGATGAGGATGATGATTAGGTTTGAGTTTTGGTAATGGGTGGATTGGTAATGGGTAATGGGTAATGGGTGAACTAATCAATCCCCAACTACCAATCCCTAATTACCAATCCCCAATTAAGAATATAAATATGCAATTAATTTAAGGACGTTGTAACGTATGGCGAAAGTGGAACAGCGATTTGACTATGTCAAGATTGGCTTGGCATCACCTGATCGCATTCGTAAATGGGGCGAACGTGTTCTACCAAATGGCAGTTTGGTTGGTGAAGTCACAAAACCTGAAACAATCAACTATCGAACATTAAAGCCAGAAATGGATGGCTTATTTTGTGAAAGAATTTTTGGCCCAGCTAAGGACTGGGAATGCCATTGCGGCAAATATAAGCGGGTGCGCCATCGTGGAATTGTTTGCGAACGCTGCGGCGTAGAGGTAACGGAGTCGCGAGTGCGCCGTCACCGCATGGGATTTATTAAGCTCGCCGCGTCAGTTACTCATGTGTGGTATCTCAAGGGTATCCCTAGTTATATGGCAACCTTGCTGGATATGCCCTTGCGTGATGTTGAGCAAATTGTTTACTTTAACGCCTACGTTGTCCTCAATCCTGGAATTCAAACTGAGGTAGATGGGGTTGTGGTATCTGTTAATAGTCGTGAAATTCGGATTCGCGGTATTGATGGTGTGGAACGTTCTCACTTGCTACATCCGAAGCATTTGCCAATCGTTCATGAGAATCAAGTAGTTGAAGCTAGTGAGGCGATCGCCAGTGCCTACAATCTCTCTTACAAGCAGCTACTGACTGAAGATCAGTGGATTGATCTTGAAGATCAAATCTATTCTGAAGATCCTGTCTTAGATGGCATAGAAGTTGGTATTGGCGCTGAGGCAATTAAGCAATTATTGCAAAATATCAATCTAGAGAAAGAAGCTGAGCGTCTCCGTACTGATATTGAAAACTCTAAAGGGCAGAAACGCGCCAAATTAATCAAGAGGTTGCGCGTGGTTGATAACTTTGTGGCGACTGGCTCGAAGCCTGACTGGATGGTACTGGATGTCATTCCTGTGATTCCGCCTGACTTGCGCCCAATGGTGCAATTAGACGGCGGACGTTTCGCCACCAGCGATTTGAATGATCTCTATCGTCGCGTGATTAACCGTAATAACCGTCTAGCACGTTTACAGGAAATTCTTGCTCCTGAAATTATCGTTCGTAACGAAAAGCGGATGTTGCAAGAAGCGGTTGATGCCTTGATCGATAACGGTCGTCGTGGTCGGACGGTAGTCGGCGCAAACAATCGACCGCTCAAATCACTATCTGACATCATTGAAGGTAAGCAAGGTCGATTTCGTCAAAACTTGTTGGGTAAACGGGTTGACTATTCGGGACGTTCGGTTATAGTCGTTGGTCCTAACCTCAAGATTCATCAATGTGGTCTGCCCAAGGAAATGGCGATCGAGCTATTCCAACCCTTTGTAATTCATCGCTTGATCAAAACAGGTCTGGTTAATAACATCAAGGCTGCCAAGAAGCTGATTCAACGCAATGATCCATCTGTTTGGGATGTCCTCGAAGATGTGATTCGTGAACATCCTGTGATGCTTAACCGCGCACCGACGCTTCACCGTTTGGGTATTCAAGCCTTTGAGCCCTTACTAGTTAGTGGTCGTGCAATTCAATTACATCCTCTTGTCTGTCCTGCCTTTAACGCCGACTTTGACGGTGACCAAATGGCGGTTCACGTTCCTCTTTCCATTGAAGCTCAGGCGGAAGCTCGTTTGTTGATGTTAGCTTCTAACAACATTCTCTCGCCTGCAACAGGTCGTCCGATCGTTACACCTAGCCAAGACATGGTTTTAGGCTGTTATTATCTCACCACCGAAAACCCCTATAAGCAAAAGGGTGCAGGTCGCTACTTTGCCAATTTCAGTGATGTGGTGATTGCCTATGAGCAGGGTGAAATTGATATTCACTCCAGTGTATGGGTTCGCTTTGATGGCATTATTGAGGGTCAAGGTGAGGAAAAAGATGGAGAAGAATCCAAGGTCACAACACTAGAAGATGGCACGAAAGTTAAGGAGTTCCCATTCCGCCGTATTCGTGAGGATGCTGAAGGTGGCTTGATTTCTCAATATGTCAAAACCACTCCTGGACGGGTGATTTTCAATCAGGCAATTTATGCATCTCTGGCTAGCTAAATATATGAAAAACAGTATTGAATGCTGTTTTTCATAGTTATAAAAGTTTGAACTAATTACAAGATTATTAAATAGCTTAATACCATGGCAGATTTCACGATTAGCAACACGGATTCGCCTGAAGAAAAGAAGCCTCAACGCTTTATTAATCGCACCATTGACAAAGGACAGCTAAAAAAGCTGATTGCTTGGGCTTTTACCCATTACGGAACCACTAGTGCCGCTAATGTTGCTGACCAACTGAAGTCCTTAGGCTTCCGTTATGCAACTCAAGCTGGGGTATCGATCAGTATTGAAGATTTGCAAGTTCCTGCCAGTAAGAAAGCTCTGCTAGCAGCAGCAGAGCAAGAAATCGAAGAAACTGAAAGCCGTTATACTAGAGGTGAAATCACTGAAGTAGAACGTTTTCAAAAGGTAATTGATACATGGAACGTTACCAATGAGAATCTCAAGGATGAGGTGGTGAAAAACTTTAAGAGCAACAACCCTCTGAATTCCGTGTACATGATGGCTTTCTCTGGTGCTCGTGGTAACATCTCGCAGGTGCGTCAGCTAGTCGGTATGCGTGGCTTGATGGCAGATCCGCAAGGGGAAATCATTGACTTACCGATTAAAACTAACTTCCGCGAAGGTTTAACGGTTACCGAGTATATCATTTCTTCCTATGGTGCGCGGAAGGGGCTGGTAGATACGGCGCTACGGACGGCTGACTCTGGATACTTGACACGTCGCCTGGTGGACGTATCGCAGGATGTGATCGTTCGTGAAAATGATTGCGGTACTACGCGCGGCATTAAGCTCAAGGCAATGCGTGATGGGGAGAAGACCTTAATTAAGCTGTCTGATCGCTTATTTGGTCGTGTTGCTGCCGAAGATATTGTCGATCCGAAGACTGGTGAAGTAATTGTATTGCGGAATCAAGAGATTTCCGAAGATCTCTCTTTAGCAGTCCAAAAGGCTGGTGTCGAGGAAGTCTGTGTCCGTTCTGCTTTTACCTGTGAATCGACGCGATCGGTTTGCCAGATGTGCTATGGCTGGAGCTTGGCTCATGCCGAATTAGTAGATATAGGTGAAGCTGTGGGGATTATCGCTGCCCAGTCAATTGGTGAACCTGGTACACAGCTAACCATGCGTACCTTCCACACTGGTGGTGTATTCACTGGGGAAGTTGCCGAACAGCAACGCGCTCCCTATGATGGGGCGGTTAAGTACAGCAAAAAGTTGAAAGTGCGCCCCATGCGTACCCGTCATGGTGAAGATGCGTTCATCGTCGAAGGAAATGGAGATTTCACCTTAGAAAGCGCTGAAGGTAAGCGGATTTATGCGGTTACCCAAGGTTCTACTCTCTTGGTCAGTGATGGTCAAAAAGTAACTCAAGGTCAGTTGATGGCTGAGGTTGCAGCAACAGGTCGAACAGCTCGTAAGACTACAGAGAAAGCAACTAAGGCGCTCAATACTGGTTTAGCAGGTGAGGTTTTATTCTCGGATTTAGCGATTGAAGAGAAGAAAGATCGTCAAGGTAACACCAGTTATGTCGCTCGTGGCGAAAAAGGTCGGGTCTGGGTCTTGGCTGGTGAAGTTTATAACTTGCCCCCAGGTGCGGAGCCAACTGTACAAAACGAGCAGCAAGTTAATGAGGGTGATGTTTTAGCGGAAACTCGCTTGGTTACTGAGCATGGAGGTGTGGTGCGTCTCAGTGAAGAAGATAGCCGACATAATCGTGAAGTAGAAATTATTACTGCTTCGGTGGTGCTTGATCAAGCGATCGTCAAAGAAGAAAGCTACCAAGGTCGTGAGCATTACATTCTCGAAACCCAAGGCGGTCAAAGCTTTTCGCTCAAAGCTTCTCCTGGTACAAAGCTGACGAATAATCAGGTAGTTGCGGAATTAATTGATGATACCTATCACACAAAGAGTGGTGGAATTATCAAGTTTGCGGGTGTTGAAGTTGCCAAGCGCAGCAAGGGTAAACAGGGTTATGAGGTTGTCAAGGGCGGTACTTTGCTCTGGATTCCTGAGGAAACCCATGAAGTCAACAAGGATGCTTCGTTGTTGATGGTGGAAGAGAACCAGTTTATCGAAGTTGGTACGGAAGTTGTGAAGGATATCTTCAGTCAAACCGCAGGTGTTGTTGAAGTATTCCAAAAGAATGATATTTTGCGAGAAATCGTCATTAAACCTGGTGATTTACACCTAGTTGACGATCCGCAAACTGCCATGCAAAAGAATGGTTCTTTGGCTTATCCTGGCAACGAAATTATGCCTGGATTGGTTTCGACCGAATTGCGCTATGTGGAATATTTGGATTCGACTGAAGGTCCTGCTTTACTATTGCGTCCTGTTGAAGAGTACCTAGTTCCTGATGTCCCAACAGTACCTAGCCAAGAGTCGGTTAACCAAGAAGGACGTTCCATTGGTTTACGGGCGGTACAACGGATTCCTTATAAGGATGGCGATCGCGTGAAGGCGATTGATAGCGTTGAGCTACTCAAAACCCAATTGTTGTTGGAAGTTGATACAGACGCGCCCCAATTGGCTGCTGATATCGAGTTTATTCCTAACGAAAAAGATCCTGGTAGCTTGCGTTTGCAGTTGGTTATCCTCGAATCCCTTGTGATTCGTCAAGATACCTCTGGTGATCCAGCTCATAGCAATTCACGAACTCGTCTACTCGTGAATGATGGCGATCGCATTGAACCTAGTGCAGTCGTGGCTCGTACAGAGATCCTCTGCAAACGCGCAGGTCAAATTCGCGGTATTCGCCAAGGCTCGGAAGTAGTACGCCGACTGCTTGTAGTTACTGACGCTGATTGCATCACGATTCCTTGTTCTAATCCCAATGTCCAATCTGGCGATCTTTTGAGAGCGGGAGATGAAATTGGTGCAGGTGTAATTACTGAAGAATCAGGTCAAGTACTCAAGATTGAAGATGGCAAGGTGATCTTCCGTATCGGTCGTCCTTACCTTGTATCTCCTGGTGCATTGCTGCAAATCCATGATTCAGATCTTGTCCAACGGGGTGATAACATTGCGCTACTTGTCTTTGAACGGGCGAAAACAGGGGACATTATCCAAGGTCTACCTCGGATTGAAGAACTGCTCGAAGCCCGTAAGCCTAAGGAAATGTGCGTACTTGCCCGTATCTCAGGAACTGCTCAAGTGACCTATGATTCTGACGATAATCCTGAGGTGAGAATTATTGGTGATGACGGCACGGTAGATGATGACTACTCTTTCAATGCTGGTCAAAGCCTTATCATTTCTGATGGTCAGAAAGTTTCAGCAGGAGAAGCGATTACAGACGGACCTGCTAATCCCCATGATATCCTCGACATTTACTTCCATGCTTATAAGGAATCCCTTGGAGTTCGCCAAGCAGCACTCATTGGTTTACAGAAGGTACAAGAGTTCTTGATGAATGAAGTACAATCGGTATACCAATCTCAAGGCGTAGATATTTCTGATAAGCACATTGAAGTAATTGTTAAGCAGATGACCTCTAAGGTTCGTATTGAGGATGGTGGCGATACAACCCGTCTCCCTGGAGAACTTGTGGAACTCCATCAAGTTGAGCAAATTAATGAGGCGATGGAAATAACAGGTGGTGCACCTGCGGACTATACGCCTGTATTGATGGGTATCACTAAAGCGAGTCTGAATACCGATAGTTTTATCTCGGCGGCTAGCTTCCAAGAGACCACTCGTGTACTCACGGAAGCGGCGATCGAAGGCAAGTCTGATTGGTTGCGTGGTCTAAAGGAAAACGTCATTATTGGTCGTTTGATTCCTGCGGGTACTGGTTTCAACGCTTATGATACGCCTATCGTCGATGTCGATAATGGCTATGAGCCAGATTTTGGTTACGACGAAGAAGCGGATGATGTGATTATTGATGACAATACAGCCCGTAACTATCAAATCATTGAGCCACGCATTGAGCCAATTCGGGTCATTGATAAGCCTCGTAGTCGCCGTAGCTTTGATGATGAGCTAGTGGATGATGATGTGGAATTTGACGATGACGATGAAGATGACGATGACGATGATTTTGATGATGAAGACTAACTAATAGGGCTTACGCAAACCGAACGAATTTATTAGGCTTGAGGTAGATGTGGTGCGGGCTTCGCCCGCACCACATCTACCCAATGCGTAAGTCCTAACTAAAAAAAGGAGCGCTCAGCGCTCCTTTTTTTAGTTAGTCTTGTAGAAGCCCCTAGAATAAAGGATAATCGGATTTTAACGTTTATAAATTCATGTCTGTTCGAGTTCGTATTGCACCAAGTCCTACGGGTAACTTACATATAGGCACTGCCCGCACGGCTGTATTTAATTGGCTATATGCCCGTCATCACAAGGGAAAATTTATTCTCAGAATCGAAGATACCGATCGCGAAAGATCTAAGGATGAATATACTCAAAATATTTTGGAAGGTTTAGCTTGGTTAGGAATTGATTTTGATGAGGGACCATTTTTTCAAACCCAGCGCAGCGATCGCTATATTGCCGCAGTCCAAAAACTCCTCGATAAAAAGAAGGCATATTTCTGCTATTGTACAGAAACTGAGCTAGATGCAATACGGGAAGCCCAAAAAGCTAATAAACAAGCTCCTCGCTACGATAATCGCCATCGCTATCTGACCGACGATCAACGTCAAGTCTTTGAAGCAGAAGGTCGTCGTCCTGTCATTCGTTTCATCATTGAGGAACCTCGCACGATCACTTGGAATGATCTTGTACGCGGTACTGTCTCTTGGAGCAGTAGCGATCTCGGAGGTGACATGGTGATTGCTCGCGTTGACGATCAAGGCAATATTGGCTTGCCTCTGTATAACTTTGCGGTGGTTGTCGATGATATTGATATGCAGATTACCCAAGTCATTCGTGGGGAAGACCATATTGCCAATACCGCTAAGCAAATTCTAGTTTATGAGGCTCTGGGGGCAACACCTCCTCAATTTGGACATACTCCTCTAATTCTCAATCAACAAGGCGCAAAAATTTCTAAACGTGATGGCGCGACTTCCGTTTGGGAATTTCGGAATATGGGTTATATTCCCGAAGCATTTAATAACTACATGGCACTGCTTGGCTGGTCACCAGCCGATGGGAAGGAACTCTTCACCCTCCAAGAAGCATCGCAAATCTTCAGTTTTGATCGCGTTAATAAAGCGGGTGCGAGGTTTGATTGGGATAAACTCAATTGGATAAATAGCCAATATTTGCATTCTCTACCGACTGAGGATGTTTGTGATCGCCTGACTCCCTTTCTAAAAGGATCTGGCTATGACCTGACATCAGTAGATCGCCAATGGTTAATCGATCTTACTAAATTGATTGCCCCCAGCTTGACCTTGCTCACCGACGCGGCAACGATTAGCAAGTTCTTCTTTATGGACTTTGAAGACTATACTGAGGAGGCGAAAACTACTCTCCAAGGTGAGGCGATCGCAGGTATTATCAAGGCTTTGATTGATGCATTGAAGGAAACTTCAGATTTAGATACCGATAGTGCAGGTGAAATTATTAAAGCTGTTACCAAATCACAGGGCATAAAAAAAGGTGTGGTGATGAAGTCCCTACGGGCTGCCCTTACAGGTGACCTGCATGGACCTGAGATTTTGCCGACCTTTGTACTGCTGCACCGCAAAGGCTTAGCATTACCGCGTCTACAAAGAGCTTTAGCTGTACATAACTAAACCCAAAACAAATGGTGATGCTTCACATCACCATTTGTTTTGGGCAAAAATTACAATAAATTTTTGCTTGTTTGCAGTTTTTTACAAAATTTCGCCAACATTTGCTAATCCTGAGATGTACCCTTCGCAAGAGAGAAATACGTGTAAACTATTTTGCAAAAAAGCGTAGTCGAAAAGAATGCGTATTAAACTTGTTGTGACACGGGTAATTGGGGCAGCAGCCATTGATTAAGCAATGGCAACTGAAAGCCGATCAACGCTTTTCATTAGGCTGGTAGCCATATAATAAATTATTGTACCTGATTCACATCCCGACTTTATACTTCGAGAAAAAGAAGATTGGTTGAATGAGCAGGTGAGATTGGAAATTAGGCAGCAACTTGTGAGGTTGAATCCATTAATGTATAGGCGAAACTTCCTGAAGATATTTGGTTTAACAATGATGGGATCTGCTTATAGTGCTTGTAGTGAAAAATCGCAAGGACATATAGCAACATCTAGTAAGAAGCGTGTTGTGGTGATTGGTGCTGGGTTGTCAGGTCTTGCTGCTGCTCAAGAATTGCATGGACATGGGCATGCAGTTGTTGTCGTTGAGGCTCGCGATCGAATCGGTGGTCGGATTTGGACAAGTTCTAAATGGACTGATATGCCCTTAGATTTTGGAGCAACATGGATACATGGAACTCAGGGCAATCCATTAACGGATTTGGCTGACAAAATCAATGCGAAACGGATGACAACGAGTTACGACAGGGCAACAACGTACAACACCTCTGGAGAACTACTCTCCAATTCAGAAGAAGTCAACTTGAAAAATTTCAGAAAAAAAGTATTCAGGGAGTTGAAGAAGGCTCAGAAAGAAGATCCAGATGTCTCGATAAGACAAGCAATTGAACCGTTGATCCGCCAATTTGAAGAATCCTCAGAGTCAAACCGCTTCATAAACTTTATTCTGAGTGGTGAGATTGAACAGGAGTATGCGGGAAGCACTGAAAGAATCTCTACTCATTTTTATGATAGTGCTCAAAAATTTGATGGTAATGATGACCTATTCGTACAAGGATTTGGAGTCATTCCAGAATTTCTAGCTCAAGGGTTACGGATCGAACTGGGTCAGGTGGTGAAGGAAATTCAATGGCATCAGCCCCCCATTCGTGTGATCACCCAAAAGACCGAGTTTCTAGCCGATCATGTCATAGTCACTCTGCCGCTAGGAGTTTTGCAAGCTGGAAAGGTGCGTTTCATCCCCGAATTACCCCAGAGTAAACAAACTGCGATCGCTAACCTAGGCATGGGTGTCCTGAACAAATGCTATCTTCGATTTTCTGATACTTTTTGGTCTGCTGATGTGGATTGGTTGGGGTATATTTCGGCAAGTCATGGTGAGTGGACAGAGTGGGTAAGCTTTAATCGAGTAGCAAATAAGCCCATATTGCTGGGATTTAATGCTGCTGATCGGGGAAGAACCATTGAATCATGGTCGGATCGACAAATTGTTGCGAGTGCAATGCAAACCTTAAGGAAAATCTATGGAGATAGCATTCCTGAACCAATTGACTATCAAATGACTCGTTGGGCAACAGATCCCTATTCGTTGGGTTCATATTCTTACAATCCTGTTGGTGCTGTGCCAAAGATGCGCCAAGAGCTTGCTGAGCCTATAAGAGAAGCTTTGTTTTTCGCAGGCGAAGCCTCTAATGAGGACTATTTCGGGACTGCTCATGGTGCATATTTATCTGGTTTGCGTGCAGCCAATGAAATTCAGAACATAAGTTAGATAACCTTCGCTATCCAATTACGAAGCGATCTCTCAAGTCAGTTTACATGGCTTTGAGCGGAGCTATCCCCATCAACTTTCTGGCGGTATGGCGCAACGGGTTCCCTAGCGAGAACCCTAGCCCGTCGTCCTCAATTGTTGCTACTAGATGAACCCTTCAGTGCCCTTGATGCAATTACCCACCTCGATATGCAAAATTTGCTGCTATCCATCATTTCTCAGCAACAAACAACGGTATTGATGGTAACTCATGATATTGATAAAGCCCTGTTAGTTGGAGATCGCGTGTTATTGATGGCACGTCACCAAATCCGTCAGGAATGGTCGATTACTCAACCAAAATCCCGTGTGCAACAGGCGCATCTTCTTTCAGAAATTCGTTTCGAGATTTTAGAATCCCTATCCACAGTAATGGGTAGTCCATATCTTGCATAGTCCGTACTTGTAGTGGACAGACACAGCTAAAATAGTGCATTAGATGTAGGTAATTCTCGATCCTAAGTTAGCTTCTTCATGACTCACAAAGCTAGCAGTTGGGGAGAATTACTTTAGAGAGTTATTGTATTGAATGATACAATAATATATATGCCTGTATGGGCAGGGAGGTAAATATGAAACCTCGGATATCCTCTGCTTTTATCGTACTGACTGCGATCGCAGCTAGCTTTGTGTTTAGTGAATCCGCAGGCGCACAATGCGATCGCTATATTGGTCAATCTGTGGGTGGACTATCAGTTATTGTTGATAGCTGTTCAATTTCTAGGGCTAGCTATCGTAGTGTCGATTTTGTCTATTATCTCGGTAGCGAACGGGTTGATAGTCAAGCTAATTGTGAAGATATGACATGGACGACTTTTCCTGAGCGACAAGTATACCGTCCGCGTTCGCAAGCAACAATAAAGATGCTCGATTACGTTTGTAATTATGATTCTCGACCTTCTAATCCCAAGAGTTCTGCGTTTGTCTTTGCACCTCCATCAAATGTAAGGGTTGTCCCCAATGGCGATGTCCTATGTGTAGTGAGATCGCCGATGGCAATCAATACCTATGGTGCGATCGGTGACTGGTACTACACAGATTTCTGTGGCTCGATGGGAGTTATTCACGATAGTCAATTGCGCTTTTAGAGATAGCCTGCATAAGTTCTCTCTAGCACCAAAACTAAAATGGCATAGCCAATTTAGTTTTAAAAACCCGTACTAGGTTTGAGTTATATTTCACAAAGTTGTAAGTATGGTGCGAAATATACTGAATGTTACCCTGTCTCGCAGGCTATCTCTAATACTAAGCCTTGTGGATGCAATACTTGGAAAAGTGTTTCTAGGATTACTTCTTGAATCGAAAATCAATCGGCAATTGATTATTTAGGCTTTGAGATAGAAAACTGCTTGCGAATGGGCTTGGAGTTGTCTGTATTTATGGAAAGTACAATCTCATAATTACCATCGGGCCATCCGTTGGTTGGGGCGGTTAGAGAGGAAAGAACGAAGGTTGTGTCAGACTTTGTTTCGACAGTTACGCTATCAATATCAGTTGCTTTAACTGTGTCACTTCCTAAGTATTTCCAATCAAATTTTATCTTTGTTCCTTCAGGTGCATACTTGATATTCGACGTGACAAAGATTTTTTGGGTGTTATTCTCGAATTGCGAGATGTCGCTAGCACATGTCCGATTTTCTGGAACTTCAGTACAGGTTTTGACATCTTCTAGCGTTGCCGTAGATACGTTAAAGCTACAGGCTGTTGTAGCAAAAGCACTCAATACAATTAAGCCAAAATACTTTACAAATTTATTGCTGTTGTTTTTTAAATTGTCCAACATTCTTTTCTCATTTATTGCTTGGTTTTTATTTCTGCTTTAAAACTTGTTTGAGACAAAACTAAAGATGCGAAGTCAAGTGAAAAGATATTAGGGTATTGACTTTGAAAGATCCAGTAGCGATCGCACTTCGTAACACCTATCAATCCCTAAACAACTCTCTCCAATCGCCTCACAAAAGCCGAATCCCGATCACATTAAATCTCTAAATAAGTAGCTAAACATAAGTAAACCCAAAACCGAGAAATTTGTTCCGCCCGCTACGCGGGCGGAACAAACTCTCGTTTTGGGTTTTAATTTAGTTGAGCTACTTACTCAGTAGCCCTAGTTATCGCTACATACAACAACTTTGCCTCATCCGCGATCTCCTGAGACTGCATCGGCATAAATCCCACACCCGCAATAAACACCACAGGCAACTCCAGACCTTTACTACTGTTAGGACTTACGCAAACCGAATGAATTTATTACGCATTGGGTAGATGTGGAGCGGGCTTCGCCCGCACCACATCTACCCAATGCGTAAGTCCTAATAAGGTTGAGTCGCAGCAAGTTGCTCCAGATACCAATCAATTCTGGTCTTCTCTGTTTCTGTTTGGGTAGGTGGTGTTTGCTGTACTGATAGTGCATACCCCTGTTTGCGATCAACATCGACTACGGCAACTACGGCGACTTCTAATCCTTTCTCTGCTTTACCCGCGCTCCCATTGTAAAAATAATCGAGTCCATAGGTTGCTTTACCACTTTTCTTGATGAACGACCAGTCTGTAGCGATTATCTACCGTGATGTTGGCAATACCGCTTTTTTGATAATTGCTGCGTTTCCCTTTATGAAGTTGTACGATCGTGAAAACTGTCGTCGATAGGTGCGTTCGCTGATGTCACTATATCGTCTCAGATTTGTGAAGTTTACCTTCCCACAAATCACGATTATTGTCGAGAACAGCATTGCTAGAAATTTCTGTTGTACTTTGTTCTCCAACTTCGGTAGTATGTCGATGATACTATTCATTTGGTGTTTTGTTTCAACACTTGCACCTTATGCGATGATTAGCTTTTTGGACTCCTTTTTTAAATTTGTCCGCAGTGTTGATACACAATAGTATAGGTCAGGAGTTATGTATATTCTCACACAACGTTTATCTACGCAGGCTAAGCAGTTATTTAATACTGAATCTTTACTTACATTGTCTTTAATTGCGGAAGATAGAACTCGTAGTCGTCATCGCTTTACTACAGTGGAAGGAGAAGAGGTGAATTTACAACTTCCTAGAGGAACTGTCCTAAAGGAAGGAGATTTTCTTGCTGATGAGCATGGTCAGGCGATCGCTAAAGTCATTGCCAAACCAGAACCCGTTGTCACTGTTACCACCCACCATCCTCTTGAGTTCCTTCGTGCCGCCTACCATTTAGGAAACCGTCACATAGCCTTAGAAATTAACGAAACTTATTTGCGCCTATCTCCCGATCCTGTTCTCGAAGATATGGTTCGCAAAATGGGGCTGCAAGTCATCGAAGAAGTTCAGCCATTCCAACCTGAAACTGGCGCTTACCATCATCACCATGATCACTGATTCAAATGCTTCGCAAATATTGCGTCTCTTGCAAATTACTAGTCCTGCTCTGCCTGTGGGAGCCTACAGTTATTCAGAAGGAATTGAGTATCTTTGCAGTTCAGGCGTGATTCAAACTGATGCAGATCTCTATTATTGGCTAAAGAGAGAAATGCGATTTGGATTTATCTCCAACGAAACGACGATCGCTCTCCGCGCCCATCAAGCAATGCTCAAAAATGATCTAGTTGCCCTGAAATATTGGAATAGTTGGTTGTCAGCGACAAGGGAGACAGAAGAAGTACGTCTCGCTAGTTGGCAAATGGGACAGTCATTGATGAGGCTCTGGGCGCAGCTTGACGATCAGCAATTATGGCAATCACAATCTATAAATCAGATTTTGCCAACCGCTAAAGAGAATGCCGAAGGTCAGGGTTGTAACTATGCGATCGCTTTTGGCATTGTCGCTGCAAATTTAGAAATTGATGCCATTAATACTGTCCTTGGCTATACTCATAGCTGGGTATCGAATTTAGTGAGTGCGGCTGTGCGATCGGTTCCCTTTGGACAAACCGCAGGACAGCAAGTGATCTATCGACTCAATGCCGATATTTTACAAAGCTCGCAATTAGCATTAGATCGTCTAGATAGTGAGTTGGAATGGTGTGGCTGGGGAGCAAGTTTAGCCAGCGCCAATCATGAAACACAATATTCACGACTATTCCGTAGCTAAGTACAGCGCTTCGCGCTGACTTAAATAAATCCAGAAGATTTTTTGAAAGCGACGCTTTCAAAAAATCTTCTGGATTTATAAATGCCCAACAGGATGTGGCTCGTCATACTACCCACAAACAATATTGAGGAGGGACACACTGTGCCCCTCCTCAATATTGAGCCATCAAACGATACAATCGTCTAGTTAATGGGTATCGCAAAAAATTTAGAGAATATGGCAGCAGTTATTGACGGCAAAGCCCTTGCTAAGAAAATGCAAAGCGCGATCGCAGAGGAGGTCGCCCAACTACAAGCCCAGTATGGTCGTCCTCCAGGGCTAGCCGTCCTAATGGTTGGTGACAATCCTGCCAGTGCAGCCTATGTCAAAAACAAAGAAACTGCCTGTCATAAAGCGGGGATCGCATCTTTTGGGAAGCATTTTCCTGCAAGTGTTACCCAATCAGAATTAGAGAAAGTAATTGATGAACTCAATGCTGATGATCGCGTTGATGGCATTTTGATTCAATTACCTTTACCCGACAAATTTGATGCGATCGCCCTGTTAAACCGTCTTGATCCTGACAAAGATGCCGATGGCTTACACCCAAATAATCTAGGTAAACTGGCACGAGGTGAAGCAGGCTTACGGAGTTGCACACCTGCAGGAGTGATGGAGCTATTAGCCGAAGCCAAAATTGATATTGCTGGTAAAAAGGCTGTAGTGATCGGGCGCAGTATTCTTGTAGGTAAACCTGTCGCTCTCATGCTGTTGGAAGAAAATGCCACAGTGACGATCGCCCATTCCCGCACCAAAAATCTTGCCGAAATTACCCGCAAAGCTGATATTTTAATTGCAGCGATCGGTAGACCTGAATTTGTAACCGCCGAGATGGTAAAACCTGAAGCTGTGGTGATCGATGTGGGGATTAACCGCATCATTGATTATGAAGGCAAGTCCCGATTAGTTGGTGATGTAGACTTTACCAGCGTCAGTGAAGTTGCATCCCACATTACCCCTGTGCCTGGGGGAGTCGGTCCCATGACTGTAACCATGCTCCTACACAACACAGTTTGGAGCTATAAGCAAAAATTTACTAAGCTATAAAAAATTTTGATTACAGCTCATTGTGCCTTTGAGTAGTACAGAAATATTTTTAGAAGTGTCGCTTCGTGCCACTTCTAAAAATATTTCTAGATTTTTAAGTAAGCAAAAATATTCTTACTCTTGCAAGCAAAAATTTTTAGAGAGGATCGCAAGACATTGCATAATATACATTCTGGAGACTGTCTGGAATTTTGCCCCGATTCTAGAAATGATTTATTGTCAAGTTATTGTCGAAATTATTAAAGCTAGCCATGCCATCACAAACCGTCGCATTTAATTTGGATAAGTATTTACGCGATCTCAAGCAAGAGGTTGAGGCAGCCCTTGATGCTTCGATCGCTGTTACCTATCCCGAAAAAATTTATGAATCTATGCGCTACTCGCTGATGGCTGGTGGTAAGCGTTTGCGCCCCATCCTCTGTCTTGCCGCTTGTGAGTTACTCGGTGGTGATCGGGCTTGGGCGATGCCCACGGCTTGTGCGATGGAGATGGTGCATACAATGTCTTTGATCCATGATGATTTGCCATCGATGGACAATGACGATTTTCGACGAGGCAAACCAACTAATCACAAGGTTTATGGCGATGATATTGCAATTTTGGCGGGGGATGCCTTACTTGCCTATGCATTTGAATTTATTGCCGCCCAAACCCAGAATGTACCTGCGGAGAGGATTTTAAAAGCGATCGCCCATCTTGGTCATGCGGTGGCGGCAACAGGTTTGGTCGGTGGTCAAGTAGTTGACTTAGAATGTGAGGGTAAGCAGGATGTAACTTCAGACACCCTCACATTTATTCATTTACACAAAACTGCGGCTCTATTAGAGTCCTGTGTAATCTGTGGAGCATTGCTAGCAGGTGCAAATGATACCGACATTAATCGTTTATCGACTTATTCTAATAATATTGGTTTAGCTTTTCAGATCGTTGATGACATCCTAGACATCACCGCTACTTCTGAAGAGCTTGGCAAAACTGCTGGTAAAGATATCGCAGCCCAAAAGGTTACTTACCCTAGCCTATGGGGAATTGAGGTTTCTCAGCAAAAAGCTCAGGAATTGGTAGAACAAGCAAAAGCTCAACTGGTAAGTTATGGTGATGCTGCTTTACCACTTGTGGCACTTGCTGATTACATCACTTCTAGGAAAAACTAGATTACATTCTCAAACTATTTCTTCCTCTTTTCATACCCCTTAACTGTTGCAATTGATTATGAACTTACATCCTGTTGGCGAAATTCTCGATAACCAAGTTCTGCTAATTGCTTTATGTTCTAGCCTAACTGCTCAAATCCTCAAGTTATTTATTGAACTAGCGCAGTTTGGCAAAATCAGACCCAAGGTTGTCTTTGAAACAGGGGGAATGCCTAGCTCGCATTCGGCTCTTGTTTCGGCGCTGGCTACAGGGATCGGACGTACTCAAGGTTGGGACACACCCCAGTTTGCGATCGCTACAGTTTTTGCACTTATCGTTATGTACGATGCCGCAGGTATCCGCCGTGCAGCAGGTAAGCAGGCTAAGGTTCTCAATCAGATCATGGTAGAAGTATTTGAAGAGGAGCATGATCCTCTTAAGGAGCTATTAGGTCATACCCCTGCCCAAGTTGTTGCAGGTTCACTCTTAGGCATTTTGTTAATGTGGGTGTTCTTATAGATTGTGACTAAGTACAGGACAAAAACTTAATGGAGTTAAAGAAGGCTTGGGAATTGAGATGAAGATCAAAGATGATATGACGCAGGTAATCAAAACCAAGACGGAACAGAGTCTCAATAGTCCAACGCTTGGCATAGTCAGCAATAGCTGGATCAGGATCGTGAGCAGTAGGGACAATTAATAATCTACTATGGTGTGCCACCTGTTGTGTGTTTGCAGGTATGTCGGTTTTTCCTGAGTAATGCTCTTTTTGTTGTTCCGCATCTTGCGGACGTTGCACTGGTCTTTCTGTCCCATCTTGGTCGATATACCCAATCATGAGTGCATGAACGTTCAAACCCAAATAACACACTCATTAAGTCGAAGCTGGGATAGCATTTGCAGTACAACAGGATAAAAATAAGTAGCTAGACATAAGTAAACTAAAAACCGAGAGTTTTGTTCCGCCCGCTACGCGGGCGGAACAAAACTCTGGTTTGGGTTTTAATTAAGTTGAGCTACTTAATTTGTCTGCACTACTTCTCAGTGTTGCTTTCCTACCACCTCCTAATGTTCGCCATCGTATGCTTCTTCATGAGCATTTGCTGGTAGGCTTCTTCAAAGCTTGGTAACAGCGCCTCGAATGTTGCTTGACGGTTTAACCTTGTGGTTGCTCGTATTTGCCTATCTTGTTTTAAAATCTCTTCTAGATTAAGCATCTTTTTTTCGATTGTTTTGGGGTGATGATAACCACTTTTGAATCTCTTTTATGCTTCGATTTATTTCGATGAAAGTGTGTTTGTTTCAGTAGGGATTGAAATGCAGAAATAAATGTGAAGTTAACTCTATACATTGCTTTTGTTTCCCAACAAGCCTATTGTAGTCACTAAAAAATGGAAACTTGGCTTAAGGATAGGAATTACATAAGTAATGGTGAATAGTAAAGGTAAATAAGACTATCTCAAATTTCTCTAATTCAAAGACTGAACTTATACTGAGCTTCTAGACCTCCATCATAGCGAATTAAATCTTAGTCCCACATACCTTACAAAACTGAGCATCGCCATCATGACAAGATAAGCCACAGCTAGAGCAGGTAATATCTTTCTTTTCACCAAGGCGATCGCTTTGATTCGCAGTTTTAATCAAGCGCTTAAATAGTTCTCCTAACTGCACGGGAATGAGGGCAATCCCCGTAAGCACCATGAGTACAGTTGTCAATTTTCCTGCATCGGATTTGGGCATCACATCGCTATAGCCCACGGTCGTCATTGTAAAAATGGAGAAATAAAAGGCATCCAGAAAGTTATGAAATTTGGGATTAGTCGGATGCTCAATTTGGTAAATTAAGCCTGAAAATACAAAGACAATCGCAAATAGTGTAAACAAAATTCTCAATAAAATTGCGATATCCTCGGTCTTATTGGCAAATAGTGAACGCGACTCCAATAAGCGAATGAGACGCAAAATCCGAAACCACCGTAAGAGCCGAATGAAGGTTACATCGATTGCGCCTAAAAAGAATGGCAAAATTGCTAAAAGATCGACGATTGCATAGAGGCTAAGTAAATACTTCAGCTTTTCTTCGGCACACCATAGCCGCAAAAAATATTCAAAGACAAATATTCCCAGAATAATGTCATCAAGTAAATTCAGACTTTGGCGCGTAATCTCACGAATCGGGTAGGTTTGGGCGACAAAGCTGGTTGCCGAAGCAAGAACGAGTAGGGCGATCGCAATATTTATCAATTTGCCAATTGGTGTGGCAAGGTCATCAAGATAAAAGCTGATTTTCTGTTTTAGCATAGACAACCTTTAAGCATAATGTCGCGGTTTCTACTAAAGTTACATTAGAGGAGCTATTCCCAGTATCCAGATCCTAGATTAGATTTTTTGGGTAAAACGTGGAAATTTTATGTATTAGTAACGGACATGGTGAAGATCTCATCGGAGCCCGTATTTGCATTGAACTAGAAAAATTAGGATTTTCTGTAATCGCTTTGCCACTGGTAGGCGTGGGTCATGCTTTTACTAAAGCCAATATTCCTATTGCTGCTCAAGTGACGCAAGCCATGCCATCGGGGGGATTTGTTCGTATGGATAGTCGCCAACTCGCCCGAGATGTCAAAAGTGGATTAGTGGGACTAACTTTTAAACAATTAGACTTTGCGTGGAAATGGTCACGGGGTGGACGCAATGGTAAAAAATTAATTTTAGCAGTTGGAGATATTGTGCCATTGCTATTTGCATGGATGCCAGCCAAGTTCGGTGGTTGCAATTTTGTCTTTGTTGCTACTGCCAAGTCTGAATATTTTTGGCGTGATCGCAAAAGCTATTTGCCCCATGTCAAAAAGCCCTTCGGCGGCTCCAATTTTTTCCCTTGGGAACGTGTTCTAATGAGTAGCAATCACTGTAAAGCGGTATTTGTCCGCGATTTGCTTACTGCAGAAGTATTGAATCAAGAGTTCAAATTACCTGCAATTTATCTTGGCAATTCGATGATGGATGGACTAGAACCCAAAGGAATTGATTTTGGCATTAGCGAAAATGACTGGGTTGTGGCGATTTTACCTGGATCGCGATCGCCAGAAGCCTATGAAAACTGGCTTACTCTCATGCTCTGTGCTCAGGTTGTCGCAAGGACAATTCCCCATGAAGTGAATTTTTTAGTGGCGATTGCTCCAGATTTAGATCTAGAAGTAATCGGACAGAGCATCGTCCAAAAGGGCTGGTTACGCATTGATGAAATGACTTTTAGAGTTCAGAATGCAAGATTGATTTTATTAAAAGATGGGTTTAGCGATTGTTTGCATCAATGTCATTTAGGCTTGGCAATGGCAGGGACAGCAACAGAACAACTTGTGGGTTTAGGCAAGCCTGTAATCACGATCGCAGGAAACGGTCCTCAGTTTACGCGCAAGTTTGCCGAAGAACAGGCAGATTTATTAGGATGCTCTGTCAACCTGATCGATAAACCAGCTCAAGCCGCCAAGGTCCTCAATAGTATTTTGCAAGATCCTGACTATTTTCAAGAAGCTGGTCGCAATGGCTTAGAAAGAATGGGACAAGCAGGTGCTTCTGCAAGTATTGCTAAATATATCTTTGATAATAATATTGTTGATAAAGTTTACTAAAGTATTTGCCAAAAATATTTGCTAAAAATTTTTTTCAGAATATTCATTCACATTTGACATCCACCCCGCACTGAAGCGATGGGAATTTCTAAGATTCACGACTTAGGTTTCTGCTTCGTAGCACTAGCCTGAACAGACTTAATCTTTTCAGAGCTTACAGTCACCACAGAAATTCACCGTTGAGCTTCAGATAGCGCTTTTCAAGCAAGCGACGTACATATGTTTGTTTCTGCGGGAAAACAAACATATACTTCACCAGACTGGTAAACGATATAAGAAGTTATTGAAAGTGCTGCTTCGCAGCACTTTCAATAACTTCTTAGGCTCAACAACTATAAATTCATGAACTAGTTAACGTCAGTTCGGGTTAAGCTGGCAAATTTTAAAAGCCCAAAAGTAAAAGCCTTGCTAAGCAAGGCTTTTACTTTTGGGCTTTGAGAGAGGGTTTGCGTAGCAAACCCTCTCTCAAAGCCCGTTTCAAATTATCCCGA
>JADBWH010000087.1 GCA_020404105.1 Pseudanabaena sp. M53BS1SP1A06MG
AATCTCGTGGCTTTTGTTTGGAGGCGACTCACCTTCAAGACCCTGAACTCCTTTCTAAGCTTATTGCTTTACTCACCCTCGCTTTATGTTGGGCTTTTTCTTCGGGGCTTTGGCTTGCTCAGCTCAATCCCTTCAAACCTAAAAAGCACGGTCGCTTACCTAAGAGCATTTTTCGTCTTGGCTTTGATTACCTGCGTCATATCATCTTTGACATCCATCTCAATTCCGAGGCTTTCTTCAACTCCATTAAATTTTTGTCCTGTACTTAGGTAAAAGACACAAACGGCTGGCAGAAGCATATTATGCGTTATCCGCAGATTTTCGCGACTAGAGCGATCGCCAAGTCTTTGGATAATGGCATCAACAAGGGGATTATTTGGCATACTCAGGGCAGTGGTAAGACGGCTTTGGCTTTTTATAGTGTCAAGTTTTTGACGGATTATTATCAAAGCAAAAAGATTGTCCCTAAGTTTTATTTCATAGTCGATCGCCTTGATTTGTTAGAACAAGCCAAAAAAGAATTTACCAGTCGGGGCTTAATTGTCCATGCGATCGACTCAAGGGAGGCTTTTACGAAGGATATTAAATCTACTAGTGTGATTCATAACTTGTCAGGCAGGTCAGAGATTACAGTGGTTAATATTCAGAAATTTAAAGATGATCCTAACGTCTTAAAAACTGAAGATTACGATGTAAATATTCAGCGTATTTATTTTTTAGATGAGGTACATCGCAGTTATAAGCCAACTGGTCAATTTTTAGTAAATCTAGTCGAATCGGATCGCAATGCGATCTTGATTGGTTTAACGGGAACACCTCTATTAGGCGATGAATATAACTCAAAAGGATTATTTGGTGATTATATTCACAAGTATTATTACAATGCTTCGATCGCTGATGGGTATACGTTACGACTGATCCGTGAGGAGATTGAAACTACCTATAAGCTGGTTTTGCAAAAGGCTTTAGAAACTGCTGAGGTGTTGAAAGGCGCGATCGATAAGCAGTCAATATTTGCTCATCGGCAATATGTGGAGCCTTTGCTGGACTATATCCTGCAAGATTTTGAGCAGAGCCGATCACGTTTTGGTGATCGCACCATTGGCGGGATGGTGATTTGTGATAGCTCAGAACAGGCAAAAATGCTTCATGAGATCTTTCTAGAAAGATTTCCAAATCCGCAAAATCCGCAAAATCCATCTTCTCGCCTCAGTGATGTCAGCGCGGAGTATGAGGTTCTGCTCAATCAGAAAAAGCAGAAATCAAAGCTGACTGCGGCGTTGATTCTTCATGATATTGGCACAAAAGATGAGCGCAAAAACTGGGTTGAGGAGTTTAGGGAAGGTAGGATCGATCTGTTGTTTGTTTACAATATGCTGCTGACTGGATTTGATGCAAAGCGTCTGAAAAAGCTCTATTTAGGACGGGTGATCAAGAAACATAACTTGCTACAGGCACTAACTCGCGTTAATCGCCCCTATCAGGATTTTCGCTATGGTTTTGTGGTGGATTTTGCCGATATTCGGAAGGAATTTGATGCGACTAATAAGGCTTATTTTGATGAATTGCAGGCAGAATTGGGGGATGAGTTAGAGCATTACTCCAATTTGTTTAAATCAAAGGAAGAGATAGAATCGGAGATTGCGGAAATTGAGGATGTTCTATTTCGCTATGACACGGCAAACGCGGAGATTTTTTCGCAACAGATTAGCCAAATACAGGACAGAGAAACAGTTTTAGCTCTAAAAAAGGTTTTAGGGAATGCGAAAAGCCTTTATAACTTGATTCGGTTGACAGGACATTATGAACTTTTGGAAAAGTTAGATTTTCGGAAGTTGGATGACTTGTATCGTGAGGCTAGTAATCGTTTAGATGCGATTAATCTGAGTGCAAGATTAGAAAGTGGTGTGGATGTCACTAACTTATTGAATGAAGCCTTGGAAGATGTGATCTTCTCCTTTGTGAAGGTGGGAGAAGAGGAATTGGTGCTGGCGGATAAGCTCAAGAATACATTGAGGCGAACCCGTGAGGCTTTGGCGGATAATTTTGATAAGACTGATCCCCAGTTTGTGAAGTTGAAAGATGAGCTAGAGCGTTTGTTTAAGCAGAAAAAACTGAGTGAGGTGAGCCAAGAGGAGATGAACGCGAATATTGCCAGTCTGAATCAGATTTATGAAAAGATTAAGGAGCTTAATCGTCAAAACAACCTATTAAAGGCGAAATATGACCATGATCCTAAGTATGTGAGGTTGCATAAGCGATTGGTTGAGTGGGGCAAATTGTCGGCAACGGAGCGCAAAATCTGTGAGGTGTTGCTAGGCGTAAAGGTTGATGCGGATGGGTTTGTTTTGCAAAATACGAAGATTCTCAATAACGAGGTTTATTTTAGTAAAGAGATGATTCGGTTGCTGATTGCTCAGTTTACGCAGCAAAAGATCAAGCTCAATGCGGAAACCTCAACCTATATCAATAATCTGGTGGTGAAGGAATATATGAATGAATTTAATGGGGGCGGGGCTTAAAGTTATAATAGGAAAACGTAATTACAAGGTAGGTACATAGAGATGGTTCTAGCCGTAGCGAAAACACAGTTAGTTACTTTTGATGAGTTTGTTGAATGGAAGCCTGAGCAGGGTTTTTATGAGTTGCATAATGGAGTAATTGTTGAGATGCCACAGCCTGTTGGAAAGCATGAGCAAGTTAAGGGATTTTTGAGTATTGAAATTGCCTTTTTGGTGAAGTTAGCAAGGTTGCCTTACTTTTTGCCAAGTAACGCATTTCTCAAATTGCCTGATGCTGATTCTGCTTATTTGCCTGATATTTTAATTGTAAAAACTGCTAATTTGGTGAATGAGCCATTGTGGGAAAAGCAATCGACAATTACTCAAGGAGCCTCAATTGTAATTGCGATCGAGGTGGTGAGTACTAATTGGCGCGATGATTATTTTATTAAGGCTAAAGATTACGAAGAGATGGGGATTCCTGAGTATTGGACGGTGGATTATTTGGGAATTGGCGGCAGAAGATTTATCGGCAATCCGAAGCAGCCGACGATTTTAGTCCATGAGTTAATTGATGGCGAATATCAGGTGACTACATTTCAGGGAGATGCGCGAGTTATATCTCCGACTTTTCCAGAATTGAATTTGACGGCTAATCAGATTTTTGCAGCAGGAATGGGAGCTTAAAACGATGACTCAAGCGATCACCTTACCAAATATTTTAAATAAGCAAGGTATGTCTGATGAAGAATTTATGGCTTTGCCTGATGATGGAAATTGCTATGAATATGTGGATGGAGAATTAGTAATTGTGGCAAATTCAGGTTTAGAGCATGGATATTTAGCGTTGGTACTGGGGTATTTTTTGACAGGGTTTGTGAGGGTGAATAAGCTCGGTGTGACCTGTGATTCGAGTACGGCTTTTAAAATGAAGACGGGGAATAAGCGATCGCCTGATTTAGCATTTATTGATCGTTCAAGGTTGCAAGGGGTCAAGCGTTTACCAAAGGGATTTTTTGAGGGTGCGCCCGATCTTGCGGTGGAGATTATTTCGCCTAGCAATACCTTTGAAGAGATTCATAATAAGCTGGTGGAATATTTTGAAAATGGAACTCGTTTGGCATGGGTAATTTTGCCTGATGAGGAGTCGGTATTGGTGTATCATCAGCCAAAGCCATCAAAGTTATTGAAGTTAGAGGATAGTTTGGATGGGGAGGATGTAATTCCTAATTTTAGTCTGGCTTTAACTGAGTTGTTTCAAGAGTTATCTTTTTAATTATCTGTCTAATCATCTATTTTAAATATTATGAATCAACTAAACGATACAGATTTTGGGCAGAAGATTAGGGATTTGATTGATGGATTGAAGGGGATTTGTGCTTCCTATGGGTTGGGGAATGATGGGAATGAGTTTAAGATTATTACGCAGGTGTTTCTCTATAAGTTGATGAATGATAAGTTTGCTTTTGAGGTGAAGCAAGCTGTGCCAGATATTATCGCTCAGTCGCCAAGTTGGGAAAGTGCGTTAAGGGGAATGTCTGAGGCTGATTATGAGTTTATGTTGCTGCAATTGCCATCGAATACGGCAAATTTAAAGCCTGATCATTTTATTGCGACTTTGTATGAGAAGCAGAATGATAAGAACTTTGCAAAATTATTTGATGATACGTTGATCGATATCGCGTTTCAAAATAATGATATTTTCTCAGTCAAAACGGAAGGGGATACCAAGATTCCGTTGTTTGATAGGGTGACTGAGTTTATTACGGATACTTCTAAGCGAGATAATTTTTGTCGGGCGGTGATTAATCAGCTAATCAAATTTAGTGCGGAACATATTTTTACGCAGAAATATGATTTTTTTGCGACTTTGTTTGAGTATTTGATTAAGGACTATAACAAGGATAGTGGCGGTAAGTATGCCGAATACTATACACCCCATGCGGTGGCGCGGATTATGGCGGCGATTTTGGTTAGTCAGCCTGTGCAGAATGTGACGGTTTATGACCCTTCGGCGGGTTCGGGGACATTGTTGATTAGTCTTGCCCATGCGATCGGTGAGGAGCGCTGTACGATTTATTCGCAGGATATTTCGCAGAAGTCTTCGAGTTTGTTGCGGTTGAATTTGATTTTAAATAATCTGGTGCATTCGATTCCCAATATCATTCAGGGGAATACGTTGGAGCATCCTTATCATAAGGATGGAGCGCAGTTAGCGAAGTTTGATTATATTGTGTCCAATCCGCCGTTTAAGATGGATTTTAGCGATTATGTGAATAATTTAGATACTAAATCTAATAATGAGCGCTTTTTTGCGGGGATTCCTAATGTTCCGAATAAGGCGAAGGATAAGATGGCGATTTATACGCTATTTTTGCAGCATATTATCTATTCCCTAAAGCCCAAGGGTAAGGCGGCTGTTGTGGTTCCGACGGGTTTCATTACGGCACAGTCGGGAATTGATAGAGCTATCCGTGAGAAGTTGGTCAATGAGAGGATGTTGGCGGGGGTGGTGTCGATGCCGAGCAATATTTTTGCAACGACGGGTACGAATGTGTCGATTTTATTTATGGATCGTGGCAATCAGGGCGATGTGGTGTTGATTGATGCGTCTGGATTGGGGGAGACGGTGAAGGATGGTAAGAATCAGAAGACGGTTTTAACGGAGGCGGAGGAGGCGCAAATTATTTCTACGTTTAATGAGAAAAAGGCTATTGATGATTTTTCGGTGGTGGTGAGCTATGAGGAAATCGCGGCTAAAAATTATTCGTTGAGTGCGGGTCAGTATTTTGATGTAAAGATCGAGTATGTGGATATTTCGCAGGCTGAGTTTGAGGAGAAGTTAAGATCTTTTTCAAGTAATCTAGATCGCTTTTTTGCGAAATCTAGGGATTTGGAGATTGAGATTAACAAGCAGTTGGCGGGGTTGAAGTATGAGTAAGGTTGAAGGCAAAAAATTAGGTGACATTCTAAATCTCAAACGGGGTTATGATTTACCATCTTATGAGCGAGAAGATGGTCTATATCCTATTTTTAGTTCTTCTGGTATATCTGGATATCATTCTCAGTATAAGGCAGATGGTGAAGGTGTTGTAATTGGCAGATATGGAACTCTAGGTGAACCATATTATGTTAATGGGAAATACTGGCCGCATAATACATCTCTATATGTGACTGACTTTAAAGGCAATTCTCCTAAGTATGTTTATTACTTGTTGAAGTGTTTAGGGGATATCAAAACATCAGATAAAAGTACAGTTCCTGGAGTGAATAGAAATGAATTGCATGAGATGAGCGTTCCTTTCGTTAAAGTCCGTGACCAACAAGATAAAATTGCGGCTGTTCTTTCTGCTCTTGATGCCAAAATAGAACTGAATAATCGGATTAATGCTGAGTTAGAGAGTCTGGCTAAGACGATTTATGATTATTGGTTTGTGCAGTTTGACTTTCCTAATTCAGATGGCAAGCCCTATAAGTCTTCTGGCGGTGAGATGGTATATGTTGAGGAAGGTAGCGATCGGGCAATTCCTGCGGGTTGGGAAATTGGCACACTTTACGATTTGGCAAATATCGCTGGTGGAAGTACACCATCAACCGCAAATCCTTTAAATTTTTGTAAAAACGGCACTGCTTGGATAACACCTAAAGATTTATCTCTTAACATGGGTAATAAATTTATTAGCAAAGGAGAATTAGATGTTACCGAAGCAGGAATGAAAGATGCTTCATTAAAAATCTTTCCAAAAGATACAATTTTATTAAGTTCCCGTGCGCCAATTGGATATATGGCAATTTCTAGAAATGATGTAACTACAAATCAAGGCTTTAAATCTTTTATTCCTAACAAAGGATTCTCAACACCGTTTGTTTATTATGCAATCAAAAATTCTATGCAATCTATTGTTCAACACGCATCAGGCTGATTGACTGACAAAAGTCTAGGAAGAGTAGTCGAGAATAGAAGCATAGAACTCAATACGGAAGAATTTCTGGCGATGTTTTCGATGAGAAGCCATAGCAGGCTCAGAGTCAAGATAAGAAGTAAAAGGTTCAGAAGGG
>JADBWH010000088.1 GCA_020404105.1 Pseudanabaena sp. M53BS1SP1A06MG
CGAAGAAGCAACCCGATGGGCTTTACAACTCCAGTCAATGTCATGGCGCGTTTATCTATAATCCCTTGATACATTCCCCTACGAATCAGCCCAAATCGATCTAGAAACCGCTTGGACAAGGATTGAGATATTAGCAGAACTACTTGCCAAATCACAGCCTAACTTAGCGATCGCCTATACCCTTAATCATAAGATGACAATGCGATCGCCTTCTACAATCAGACAAAATGTTAAGAAACTCCTAAAAACTTCCTAAGTGCATTTTTATATACTTTTGGTAAACGTTTGGAAACTATCCCACCTTGTTGTATCTGCGACAAAACAGCAGAAGAAAAACGACATTTTGGAATACGGCTACCCACACAGATTACCCTAGCCAATTGCTCAACATTCATCTCACGAGCATCCAGATAGTTTATCACCGACTCACGCTTTACAAAATTGGGAACACCTTCTGTATTGGGTTGAAGAACACAACTGAGATCGGATTTGGCTCTGCGCGTAGTCACATTCACAAATAAGTATTTTTCGGCAGAAGTTTTAGCGATCGCAATATAAAGATGTTGATCATTTGGAGGAGTCTCCAACAAAAAAGCATCACCCAAATTAACGTTGATGCTTGTCATTACGCACTCAAAACCTCATCTAAATAAGCCTCTCTTGCCGCTTCTTGCCTTATCGCCGCAATCTCCTCAATAGTCTTGCCCATAAACCTCAGCACATCATCAACCACAATCGGAATACGCGAACCATCAGGATCTTTCCATTCAGGTAGATCGTGCGTCCATTCGGCAACATCAAAAGGATTAAGATGCCCAAAAGTTTGGTAAACCTCATGGATAATTTCCTCCTCTTCTTCACAAAGATCATCAGTACTAGGATCGGCTAACAGATAGACATTGTGGTTGACATCACAGACAGAAATAAACTTCTTCCAAAGCGGTAAAGCTCCATCAACAGACTTTCCTTTAATCAGATCATACACACCACTCAGAACGGGACCATAATCCATCGAGAAATAACAATCTCCAGTAATTGTTTGCTCTATGCGTTCCAAAGCTATGCGATCGGCAATATAAAGCATCTTCAATAAACCTAGATATTTCATAGGCTTACCATGCAACTTTAAAAACATTGCTGCGGCTTCAACAGCTTTTTGAGGATGAAACCGAAATAAAATCGCCATAACTGGTTTCCTGCTCTCACGGCTTTCAATACTATTATAAAACTTTAACCTTTCAATGAATACCTAAAATTGCCTACCTCAAAATAAATCTGGGATATATTCCTAAGCGGCTTTAGCTAAATCCCTTGTTTGGATTTTAATAGAAGCACTTTCTAAACTGCTAAAAGTAAACTCAGTCCTAAATCCGAGCTTATCTAACATTGAAAACAGCATATCCAAAGTAAACTTATCAATTTTTCCATTCACAATGTCCGACACACGCGGCTGAGTAACTGCCAACCTTTCAGCCGCTTCCGTTTGTGTCCAACCTTTATCTTCAATTATGTCTCGAATCATAATCGTTAAGTCAGCCTTCAAAACCGACTTACTAGCGACTTCAGGCTCCTCGATCGCATGAAACGGACTTTCGTAAAACTTGATCGACATAGTTTTGTATTACATATACCTAAATGCCAACAAATTATACAAAATTTTATATAATAAGTCAAATATAGATTTAGCGATCGCCTATAACAAGCTTGCTAAAATAAACACAACCCACAATCTCCAAATCACAAACCATGCAAATTATCCTAGAAGTCCCCGATCGCCTCGGCGAAAAACTACAACGACTGGGCGATCGACTCCCTGAAACCTTAGATCGACTACTTCAAGACATTCCCACCACAGAAACAATCTCTTACCAAGACGATCGCCAAATTGTCGAACTTCTAGCCAGTCAACCCAGTCCTGAAGCAATCCTCGCCATCCGTCCCACACCAGCCTTACAAGCGCGGATGAGCGAACTACTCGAACGCAACAAATCTGGAAGCCTCTCTCGAACTGAAGAAGCTGAACTCGATCGCTACTTGCTCTTAGAGCATTGGGTAAGACTAGCTAAAGCCCATGCCTATAAACAATTACAGAAATCAGCATGAGCTATGTATCAGTTCCCCTGCGTCGGCTAGTTACCCAACGTGCTGAAGAACAGTGCGAGTATTGTCGATATCCTCAAGCAGCTTCATTCTTTACTTTTGAAATAGAACATATCATTGCTGAAAAGCACGATGGCATCACCGAAGCCGAAAATCTAGCTTTAGCTTGCCCTTGCTGCAATCGTTTCAAAGGTACTGACCTCGGTTCCATTGATCCTGACACAAAGCAACTAACCCCATTTTTTAATCCCCGTATTCAGCAGTGGTCAGATCACTTTCGCCTACAAGGAGGAAACATTCTCCCACTCACTCCTGAAGGACGTGTAACTGCTAAAATCCTCCAATTTAACCTTCAAGAACGTGTTATCGAGCGCGAACAACTCATTAGTATTGGGAAATATCCAGTACTTTAAGAACTTCTTTAATCAACATGACCTTCACAGCAGTCCTAGAGAATATAGCCCGATCGCCGATCGCCACAAAAATAGGCGAGAAACTGACAACAGCCAAAAGCATATCCCTATCAGGACTATCACGCTTAGGCAAAGGACTGGTTAGCACCCACCTATGTCAACAACAAGCCAAACCATTACTCATCGTCACCGCCACCGTCGAAGAAGCAACCCGATGGGCTTTACAACTCCAGTCCATGTCATGGCGCGTCTATCTATATCAACCCCTTGATACATTTCCCTACGAACTAGCCCAAATCGATTTAGAAACCGCTTGGACAAGGATTGAGATATTAGCAGAGCTGCTTGCTAAACCACAGCATATCTTAGCGATCGCTACCACCATTAAAGCGCTACAGCCCCATCTACCATCCACTCAAGTATTCCAAAAACATAGCATCTATCTCAATATCGGTGATTCGCAATCGGTTAAATTACTAGCTGCTGCTCTGGCGAGATTAGGATATGAAGAAGTCAAAGAAGTAAAAGAATCAAAACAATGGAGCCGCAAAGGATTTAGTTTTGAAGTTTTTCCAGTTAATCGAAATCTACCCGTTCGTCTAAGCTGCAATCGCGGCACTGTCGAGAAAATCAGAGAGTTTGACCCCACTAACCCCAAAAGCTTCACTGACCTATCCAGCATCGCGATCACCCCTGTCGATTTGCATGAGTTTGTTGCTCACAAAGCCACATTGCTGAATTACTTACCCAAGAACTTTATTGTCGCCATTGATGAACCCGAACAATGTCAAAGCTATGGCGATCGCTGGTACGAAGCTGCGGAAGAGCTTTATCAAAATCAATCGCAAGCCGATACACCGAAGCTGCATTGGGACTTTGCTAAGTGCATGACTGAGGCGAAGAAGTTTCAGATGCTTCAACTTAGCGAGCGATCGCTTAAACCCAAAGCCAATATTTTTGATTTTGCCAGTGCCTCTATTCCGATAATTCCCCATCAATTTGACCAGATTGCAGCGCTGATTCGTGAATATCTCAAATCGGAATATCAAGTCACTCTGATTTCGGCGCAACCTTTGCGCGTGGCAACTTTGCTCAAGGAGTATGACTGCATTGCTAATTTTGTCAGTAATTCTGATGATTTACAGTCAATTGCGCGGATTCAGAAAGCTGGTAAGCCTGTGATTTTGAAATATTCGGGACTGATGGAGATGCAAGGCTTTGTTTTGCCTAGTTGCAAGCTTGCCCTATTGACTGATCGCGAATTATTCGGACAGCAATTATTAGCCTCACCAACCTTTGTGCATCCCTCACGGATGAATGCGGCTAAGTCAGTTAATCCTGACGAGCTAAAGGTGGGTGATTATGTGGTGCATCGTAAATATGGGATTGGCAAATTTACACGCTTTGAAACCATTGAAGTGAAGGGAAAAAAGCAACTGCATTACATCGTTGAGTTTGCTGATGGTAAAACTGCGGTGGCGATCGCGCAGGAAAATGAGAAGATCCTCTCCCGCTATCGCAGTGCTTCTAATAAGCCTCCTAAGTTAAATAGCATCGCCAATACAAAAGCTTGGGATAACGCCCTCAGCAAATGCCAAAAGGAGATTTACAAGTTAGCAAGGGATTTACTACAACTCTATGTCCGCCGCGCCAATTTAGTCGGCTATGCTTTTCCCCCTGATACCGATTGGCAACAGGAAATAGAAGATTCTTTTCCCTATCAACTCACCCCCGATCAGGTCAAAGCAGTTCAAGATGTGAAGCAAGACATGGAAAGCGATCGCCCGATGGATCGGCTGATTTGTGGTGATGTCGGCTTCGGTAAAACAGAGGTAGCGGTAAGGGCGATTTTTAAGGCAGTTTGTGCGGGTAAACAAGTAGCTCTGTTAGCTCCAACGACGATTCTGGCACAGCAGCATTTCCATACGCTCCAAACTCGGTTTGCGGCTTATCCTTTCACTGTGGATATCGTAAATCGGTTTCGCCCTGCGAAGGAGCGCAAGCAGGTTTTACAACTGGTAGCAGATGGTAAGGTTCAAATCATTGTCGGTACGCATCAACTGTTGTCTAAGGATGTTGAGTTTCACGATCTGGGATTACTGGTGATTGATGAAGAGCAACGCTTTGGGACTTTGCAGAAGGAGAAAATCAAGGCGATGAAGGGGGATGTAGATTTATTGACTTTAAGTGCTACGCCTATTCCGCGTACTCTCTATGCGGCGCTTTCTGGGGTGCGGGAAATGAGTGTGATTGCGACTCCTCCTCCCTCAAGGCGATCGATTCAAACCCATTTGTCTGCTTACGATGCGACGTTGGTGAAAACAGCAATTCGCCATGAGTTAGATCGTGGTGGTCAGGTATTTTATGTTGTGCCGCGTATTGAGGGGATTGAGGCGATCGCTGTTTCTTTGCGGGTGATGTTACCGAATGTGAGATTAGGGATCGCGCATGGACAGATGCAGGAGTCAGAGTTAGAGGCGGCGATGGTTGCTTTTAATAACAATGAGGCGGATATTCTGCTCTGTACCACGATTATTGAGTCGGGTTTGGACATTCCGCGTGTGAATACGATTGTGATTGAAGATGCTCATAAGTTGGGTTTGGCGCAACTGTATCAATTGCGTGGTCGCGTTGGTCGGGCAGGGATTCAGGCTCATGCCTATTTGCTGTATCCACCTAATCTTGAGTTGACAGATTCAGCGAAGAAGAGATTGGATGCGATTCAGGAATTTAGTCAGCTTGGTTCGGGTTATCAACTGGCGATGCGTGATATGGAGATTCGTGGGTTGGGGGATTTGTTGGGTGAGGAGCAGTCGGGTCAGGCGGATGTGATTGGCTTTGCGCTGTATATGGATTTGCTTCAGGAATATATTAATGAGTTACGGGGGAAGATTCTACCTGAAGTTGCGGATACTGAGCTTCAGTTGCCGCGTTTGGTTGCTTTTATTCCTGATACTTATATAGAGGACAATGAGACGAAGATTAATGCTTATTTGACTTTGGCGAAGGTGAAGTCAAAGGAGGAGATTCTCAAGTTGGCTGAGGTTTGGGAGGGTCTGTATGGGGCTTTGCCTGAAGAAACTCAGGTATTGCTCAGGGTGATGGAATTGAAGCTGGTGGCGCGTAAGGTTGGGGTGTTTCGCATTTATGCTTCAGAAGATGGACGCGATTTGTTTCTGGAATCAAAGCTTACGGATTCGCTTTGGGAGTTGCTTCATGCGAAGATTCCGATTGAGTTCTATTATCGTTTCTCTTTCGAGAAGGGTAAAATTAAGATCACGAGTCTGGCTCTTCTCCCTGGGGATAAGCAGGTGCATTTCTTGATTGAGTGGTTGGGCTGTTTTTTACAGTGAATCTATGTTTATTTCTGTAACTTAAGCGATCGCTTGCCAGTATTTAGCGTTTATAAATCTTTCCAAATGTCCCACGTTTGTTGTGGCGACTATGGCAAACGTGGGACATTTACACTTCGTAACATAAGCAACATTTTTGCAAAGATTTTCAAGACAAAAATGTTGCTTATCTTTGGTATAGCGGTTTTCAGTTGACCCCGTGCAGTCGAAACCCGAATTTTGTATATATTTAAGAGCGCGATTTTTGCTCGTACTCATATGAAAACCGCTATAAGAGATGATTATCTTGGATCTAAGGCTTCTCCAATAAATGAACCTATACAAGAAAATACCAGAGCGCCAACTGGTCCAGCTATGCATGTGCCTGCAACAGTCAATCCAGTTGTCAATGCAACCTTTGCAGAACCGCGACCAAGACGCTCCACCTTCATGTGATCTGATGCATGTGCTACATCCCACAATACAAATCCCATTCCAATAACAACACTAGCTGGTCCAGATAGTTTGACAACATCCTTAACTGTATTCGTAGCTGATGGAGCTACTTTGGATATCAGAGAACACACTCCTGAAGCAATTTGTTCGTCAAATTCGCACACTGCTTTACCAACAATATCAACAGTCTTCGACGTGGAATGGAGTGCTTGACTGCGAACAACTTTACTGGCGGATTCAGGCACTTCCTTTAGTAAAGGTTCTACAATATGCTTGCAATGTTTGGCATCAAAGAGATGATGAACTACGGTTGTCGCTTCTAGTCCTTTTTCGGCAATGGAATCAAAAGGGTTGTGACTCATTTATAATCAACTGAAAAACATTGTTCTTATTCAAACATTTAGAATTAGTTAATGTCAGTAGGAAAAGCTAGGAAAAAGTAGGAAATCGATTTTAA
This sequence comes from Pseudanabaena sp. M53BS1SP1A06MG, assembly GCA_020404105.1. Classification (GTDB taxonomy): domain Bacteria; phylum Cyanobacteriota; class Cyanobacteriia; order Pseudanabaenales; family Pseudanabaenaceae; genus Pseudanabaena; species Pseudanabaena mucicola_A. The sequence goes on from JADBWH010000088.1 coordinate 6,759, forward strand.
TTTTTAGCGCTGTATTAACCAAAGTAACCACAAAAAGCTATTCTTCTATTTGCATAGAAGAATAGCTTTTTGTGGTTGATAGATTGACTAAGTGTTAACTATCTCGACAAGACAAAAGCACTTGATTCATCCTTCGTATTATTCTTATTTTGAAGATTAAAGTAATACTCTTCAGCTCGTTTCGCACACCTACGGATATCAGCTTCTTGACCTTCACCACTCCATTGGCAGTCGTTGATGATGTATTCAATAGTAACCTCACCAAGAATTGCTGTGCGACGGTAGGTGAACAGAGACATTCCACCAAGCCCTAGACCAAAAATTACAATCCCTGCAATTGGATTAATTGCGGAGACTAATGCTCCAGCAATGTAGCTTCCAATTGAACCAGTAAAGATTATTCCAAGTGTCTGAGAACAAGCTTTTAAGAGATCAACAGCAACTTTGCCAGTAATGCTTTTATCCTCTTTTTTACCCATAATCAAAAAGATTAGATACACCATACTCGATAGAATGCTAGGCACAGTCACAAGTAAGCTAAATGGGATAAACGCTGTTGCTGCGGCAGCAACGGCAAACCATCTAATTACCTTGCGTGCAACCTTCTTGCGTGCTTCAAGAATTGAATTCCGAATGTGATCTGTTGCTTTTTCAGCTTTTTTTGCTGGGTCGAGAATATTTATCACTTCACCAAACACACCTGCTGTGTCATAGAGAACGTCAAATAATTGGGGAAGTTCTTGTCTAATCATTGAATCAGTGGTTGGATCGTATAGTGCGGCACTACCATAAACGATTCTTGAAGGTGAACTTACAAATTCTCCCATTTTTTCAGTAATGCGATTTTGGAGAGTCAGTTTATCCTTGGCAGGAATTGTCACTTTGTCCCACTTGTTAACGTACACAACTCGAGGTAAATGTGGGGTTGCAACGCATACAACTCGAAACAACGCCAATTCAGCCTCTGTTGGCTCTCCATCAATGACGAGAATATGTCCATGAGCTTTTTTAGCTTCATCAATGGCAATATCTTCCATGACTTTCCCATCAAGGATTCCGGGAACATCAACCAGCTGCCAGGGGTAACGCTTGTGGTATCCAGGTATTGTGGTTGTTCCCATCTCTACGCCAACTGCCGCTACATCTTTACCGACAAGAGAGTTGATTACAGAAGATTTACCGACAGATGCCATTCCAAATAAAGCAACCCAAATCAAACCTGTCTCCAACCGTTCTAACAGTTGATCCAGTAGTTTCAAATCATGATAGAATTCTTGGCGCTGCTGAGGAGTGAGTTTATCTGGAATTTCGCGAATAGCTTCTTTTAACTCTTCCCGAACCTTCTTGATTCCCTCACGAAATTCTTCGTTATTTTCAATCATAGCTTTGTTTTCTTAGTTAGTTCACGGTGTGAAAATTTGTATTGCAAGGTAGATAGATAAGAATAGAACAAGTAAAAAATAGTATGGCTAAGCTCATCCATTTATTTCCTATCTATCTACTTTGTTTAAATTTATCAAGCAAATAATAAGAGTTTTACTCTTTAAAAGATTAAGCTTGATAGAAAAAGTCATCTATAAGACTTTATGGATATCGACCACGCGCACAACGACCATCTGGATGGCAGTAGATCGTCCGATCTTCAGAACTTTGCTGCGACTGCTTGTAATGAGAAGAGTGATTGTTATAATGACTGGAATGTTCACGAGCTTGGCGATTATGTTCCATGTTGTGAATTGCAGGATGTAAATAATGGGATGCGATTTTAAAATCACCCCAATCAAGGCGACCATTATGATTGAAATCAAGATATGGCGTAGCTGCCTGAGAAAATTGCTGTAAACCTTGTGAGAGTTGTTGAAAACCTTGAGATATGTTGAAATTCATGTTAGTTTTACAATATGATTTTTGCTGTCGTTAGGCATGATCTGGTAATTTCAGAATCAACTAGTTATTTCAAAAATAACCAATGAAATCACTTTAGAAGTGCCGCCTTATTTTGTACATAGGACACGATAGGAAACGATAGGAGAAAAGTGAAATATTTTTATGTTAGGGACTTAAGTAAAAAATGTCGGCTTTATTTCTTTATGCTGACGGGGTGACAAACACACTAAAACCCTTGTACTGAAATCATTAGATAGCAGTGCGACACAAAAAATATACAATCCAGAAACTGCTCTTATTGACCTTTTTCTCAATAGATAAAGCTTGAAAGCATAGTCACATTCTTTAGTTATAAGCTTTTACTGTATTGATCTTTCAAAGATAAGGTAGCCTAAAGGTCTATACCATAATGCTTTTGGAGGCGGTTGCCACCCCTTCAGGTCTCTATGTATACGAAGTAATCAAGGGCTGGGAAATATTAAGTATTTAGTTAGCTAAATTTAATAATATTATATAGTTTAAATAATATAGTGTTACCCAGTCTTTGTTGATAGGAATATAACTAGTGAGAAATTAATGACCAATAATCAGACTGTCCACTCAAATACGGCTGATCAGGGTATAAGCGATGAAGCGGAAAAGGGTTACCGCGATATTTTGAATTTAGTGGAAAAAGCTAAATCGTATCTTAAAAACGAAATTGTTGATGGAGAAATTAGAAGTGAAGAATGCATAACGAAAATAGAGAAAATCAGAAATCAGGAATACCCAATAAAAATTGCTGATGCAAAACAACTTTTGAAATTTCTACAAAGACATCCTATATACACTCCACAATATAAAACTGTTTTCAAAGGTATTTGGATGGATTTGACTTATTCTGAGATATGCGAGAACGACTCTCTTGGTCTAAACCCTGACACTATAAAATATTTTTTTCCTGGTAAGAAGAATAATACTGCTGGCATATGTCAATTAATGCACATTACAATCATACTTATCCATCGACAAGGAAGCTATTTAGATGATTTCTGTGAAATGGAAGCAGGCGAAGACTCTAATAGTAAATCGATAGAAACTCGCAAATCAATCTCTGCTCTTGCTAATGCAAATACGTTCAAAGAATCAATAACAATCTATATGGATGAAATAAATAAACAAAATTTAGGCATAAATAACAGTGTTGTCAGAGAGAAGTGGAACCAAGCATTTAAAGAGAGATGTGAGAATATTAATGTACTGGGCATGTCCAAATCTGAACGATATCAACGAATAGGTGGAAATATCTCTGAATTCTGGCAGGAAATTTGCTTAAAAGATGAGACAAGTGAGAATGATTGTAAATCAATCAGTGAATTTATACAAAGTGTAAATTCAGATCACCAAAGCAAAAAAATTATTGTATACGGCGATCAAGGACTTGGGAAAACAAGTTTGCTCAAGCTATTAGCAATAAAATGTTCTGAAGGAATATTTCTAAATAACTGTATTCCCTTCTTTCTTTCTATGCCCAGAATTTATGGGAAGTTTGAAAAAGAATTTCATGAAACAGAGTCAGCCGATTTACATGGATGTATTGCGAATTGGATTATAGGTAAATCTGATATCACTCTGACTGAACTGGAAGCTTTAGTCTCTGAAGGCAAAGTACTCTTCTTATTGGATAGAATTGATTTTAACCACAAAGTTTTTCAAGCAGTTAAAGAATTTATAATCAAATTTGAAAATAATAATTTTGTACTTACCAGCAACTTCCAAATTAATGATTTGAATGATTTTAAAACGTTTGAAATAAGGGGATTTGAGGGTATTGATGAATCCAAAGTATCTTTTGTGGAAAATTGGTTCCAAAATCACATTGCGAACAATGGAGATGAAAAGAATAAAGAATATCTAAAACAAATAGTTACATCCGATTCAATTTATAGCAATTTCGCTAATAGTCCATTGCTATTGCAGTTTTTATGTCTTGCTTCACTGAAAAACAATCTAGCCTATAAAATTAAATCTGATAAGCTATTGCTGTATCAAGATGCCTTGTTTTCGCTAATTAGAGAAAAGGATCGTGATAGCGGATTTGATCCCGATGATAAATTTTATGAAAAGCTCAAGCCATTTGAGAGAGTTGACTTGATATCGTATATTGCTTTTGAAGTATTTGATAGACATCGCGTCTTTATTGGGATTGAGGAACTTGGCAAATTTGCACAAGATTATTATTTTTACTATCAGCACAATCAAATCGATTTATTTCAAGCTAAAGCAGTAATCAGATCGATTGAAATTCAGGATGGATTACTGGTTAACAGGCTAGAGAAATATGCATTTAGTCATATCACAATTCAAGAATTCTTTGTTAGCTGGTATATCAGTCAAAATTTAGACAAATGGGAAGATTGGACAAATTCACATATAGATGACAGGCGATGGCAAAAGATATTCGACCAAGCTGAAGAAATTCTAGAAACAAATTTGAAGTATTTTAAGAATCTTCGCGCTACTAATCAATCCTCTTAGAACAACCCAAGTAGTGTTGAGAACTCACATAAACGCTATCTGTAATTTTGAAGAGATTTCCAATTTAACCAATGAAATAATTTATTCTCAGTAGTTCTATTTGTTAACAATCATTTTTTCTAATATTCGCGGCGATTTATGATTTAGTGCGTTTAGAGGTGGATCGCTGTTTACCACAACAGAATCAAAATTGCTATATAAATGGTAAAGCGATCGCTACATTTATCCGTCCTTATGGCTTATGCCTGACAACACCGACTACCTCCAAGGCATCATCGAACGCCTCACCTTTCACTCCGAAGAAACAGGCTATACCGTAGCGCGGTTAAAAGTACCCAAGGCTCAAGACCTAATCACCGTAGTCGGTAACTTTGCCAATATCCAAGCAGGACAGACTCTTGCCCTAGAAGGTGCATGGCGATCACGCATGGACAGATGCAGGAGTCAGAGTTAGAGGCGGCGATGGTTGCATTTAATAACAATGAGGCGGATATCTTGCTCTGTAGGACGATTATTGAGTCGGGTTTGGACATTCCGCGTGTGAATACGATTGTGATTGAGTGGTTAGGTTGTTTTTTGAATTGAAATTGATAAAATTCTTACAAACTTAGTAATCCAAATACATCTTGAACTGTTAGTTCTAAATCAATCCCACTGAGAACAGGTAGCCGATCGCTATCTTTTAGTTCGATTACGCGGCGATCGCTATCTACAGCCAAAATGTTTTCGTCTTCGACATCAATTAACCATCCGATTTCTGTGCCATATTTAGCACAATGTAATAGTTTCCCTAATACTTGTTTGTAGCACTGATCTGGAGAGAGAATTTCAATTGCCCAATCGGGATAGATTTCAAAACGGTTGGCAATTCTTCCTGATGCTATTCTGGGGATACGTTCCCATCGAAATACTGCTATGTCTGGAACGATCGCTCTACCACCAAAAACACATCGCAATTCTGGAAAAGCGATCGCAACTTTTTGAGATTTAGCAACCTGATTGACGCTTTCACAAAGCGCACCTTGTAATAGACTATGTTCTCCTTGGGGCATAGGTTTCTGGATGATTTGTCCATCAATAAATTCGGATGCGGGTTTTGTATCTGGCAGTTCTAAAAATTCGGCTAGGGTTATGGGTTTAATGGCTGTAGCGGTCATGGTTTCACCTTTAGTTAAAACTGTGTAGTTTTAGATCACTGCTTTCCATATATGTATTTTAACAGCGATCGCGAATTGCTTGAGGATGCTTGAAATAGACCTACATCTATTTCGATAACTTAGGCGATCGCTTGCCAGTATTTGGCATTTACAAATCTTTCCAAATGTCCCACGTTTGTTGTCGCTACTACGATAGCGCGATCGCCTTGGGATTCGGCAATTAGTGATGCTTGGGCGGCAAGGATGACATCGCCATCTAGGGATTCTGGACTGGCTGTTGGTTTACCTGTCTGTCTAGCTTCTGCCCAAAATTCAGCAGCTTTCAACATCGTTGCTGTAGTCAGGGGTTGATATTCGAGCCGTGATTTCCAGTCATCTAATCTCTGTATGCCCTCTATACGCTTAGCTCTGATCAATTCTCTTCTAACTTCATAATCAGCTATTTCTGGCAAAATTACGCGGTAATTCTTTAAAAGCAATTCTTTCATCCATTGCCGACATTCTAAATTTAGTGATGTAGCTTTAGGGTTTGTCAAAATTCCCAAAGGACCAGCATCAAGTAAAACTATCATTTAAGCTGCTTGCAATGGTCGGCTATGTTTTTGATTTTCAGGTAAGTTTTGTTGAAGACATTCGTAGGTTTCACGTTGTTCTTCAGCATCGCCTTCTTCTACCCATTCATCAAGTAGAGCTATTAAGGCTTGGTTACGCTGCATCTGTTCTTCGGGTGTCCTTGTTGGCAATATGTAAACGCCTTCAGCATTAACGTAGGGCTGATTGGTGGGGATGGTTGGCTCTGGTTTGGTTGTGATAATTGATGAGTTGGGTTTGCCCAACCATTGCTGTAGTTGCGTAACTACTACTTCAGTAATCACTGCTTTGAGATCTTCTATGGTCAGATCTGTAATTCTTTTTTGGTTCATTTCGCACCTCCTAAGAGATCTCAAGCGTTACTAGCTATATATTACATCATATAAATCGCTGTTTTACGATGCGATCATCTTAGAGCTTATGCCAAAGCATATCCAGTATGCTCTCTCACTTGAGGCGGATGAAAAGCTAGGACAATATGATCTTTGGGAACTCCTGCTGCAACTAGTTCATCAGTAATTCCATCTTCAATACCATCATAGTGAATCCAGATTTTGTCATTACGAATTTCGGCATGAACAACACATCCATGTACTCGCCGACTGTTTTCCCATCCTTCGCGCATCAGCATGAAATGGTTGCGATCGCGGCTAACGACAACGTAAGCACTCACGCCTCCATAACGATATGGAAGATCGGCATAGTATTGGAGCAAAGTTTCTAGGGTTTTGCGCCATGAGTCTAGGGTGTTATCTGTGGTTGCCATTGAATTATGTCCTCATGATCTGGGTCAAAAACAATAAGACGAAAATCTGGTTCTTACAATTAAAACTCAATATGTATCAGGATAAATGATCAAGTATCACAATATTGTGATTTAATGTAGTGAAATTATCGTAGTGATGGGTGTGCCGAAAGCGCAAATTATTTTCTATGAAGAGGATTTAGATAATGGCTAAGACTAGTGATGCACTTAAAATCATTGATGGTTTGACTAGTGATGATTCTGAAATGGAGAATCTGATTAGGGAAGCTTCGCTTAATGCGATTGTGGCTCAACTTATCTATGAGGCGAGGACTGCTAGGGGTTTGACGCAGAAACAACTTGCCGATCGCGTTGGCACTAAGCAATCGGCGATCGCTAGGCTTGAGGATGCTGATTATGATGGTCATTCTCTGTCAATGTTACAGAAAATTGCTGGCGCTCTCAATCAAAAAGTTGAAATTAAGTTTTCAGCGATCGCTTCTTGAGATGAGGTTGATGTCACCCTAAATCCCTATATTTTTACTTTATAATCTGTTCAATTTCTTGGCAAATTTCTTCTATAAATGGTGCATTTGACGAAACTATATTGTTCTCCTGTTGTTGATGCTTATGATGTGGAAACGTTGATATATTTAGCTTTTGGTGATGGGGTGCATTATCATAACGAAAGATTAGACGATCATCTTGATCCATGTATTGATAGGAATATTTACCTCTGTCAATTGATAACTCTACATCCACAAACTCTCGGATGTGCAGGATAGTTCCATCTTGAAAATATACGATACCTCTAATAAATCCAATGTAATCGGCTCTTGCTTCTGTTTCAAGCTCGAATTTCTGCACGATTGCTAAACCATTCAGAAAATTTCTAATTCTGGCAAAATATTCTTCAATCAACAAATTCAATCTCCTTGACAATTGCAATTTTCTGTTGCAATTTTTCTAACGTCCATGCTTCTCCTAGCCATTCATCAAAGTCAAAGCTATGCTGTAGCTGATCGCTGGTAAAAAGATTGATAAATGTTTCCGTTGACCATTGATATTTTGCTTCAAATTGTTCTAGTCGTATTTGAGTTTTTTGTAGCCCTAATTCAAGACTTTGTAACCTTTTCGCAAAGTCACTTTGAATCATCTCTTTGATCGATGCTGGATGATTGGATCGCAGTTTGATAATATTTTTGATTTTGGTGTTTATAGGCTGTGCTGTCATTCCCATTCCTCCTTTAACCAATAAAATCCACCTTTTTATCACTGCTATTATTATACAGCGATCGCCTAAATCTTCAGTATCTAACCGCGATCGCCTCTCATCAAACCCAAATAAAACCGATAATCGCGTTGGTACTAAACAATCGGCGATCGCTTGCCAGTATTTGGCGTTTACAAATCTTTCCAAATGTCCCACGTTTGTTGTCGCTACTACGACAATGCGATCGCCTTGGGATTCGGCAATTAGTGATGCTTGCGCGGCAAGGATGACATCGCCATCTAGGGATTCTGGGCTGGCTGTTGGTTTACCTGTCTGTCTCGCTTCTGCCCAAAATTCAGCAGCTTTTTGCATCGTTGCTGTAGTCAGGGGTAAATACTCTAAGCGATTTTTTAGCTGATCTAAACGCCTGATACTTGCTAATTTGTTAGCTCTTAGTAATTCTCGCCTAACTTCTTAGTCGGTAATTTCAGGAACAATTAATCTATATCCCTTGGCTACTAATCTCTCTGACCAATAGCGGCATTCTAGTGTGGCGGGGGTGGAGTTGGGGTTTGATAGGATGCCGAGTGGGGCTGAGTCAAGTAAAACAATCATGCGGTGAGTGACAATGGACGCTCAGTTACCAATTCTTCGCCTAGAGACTGTTGCAGATATTCCCATGTCTCTCTCTGTTCATCAGCATCTTCCTCACGATCCCATTCACTGAAAAGATCACTCAATGCTTTTGCCCTTGCTGCAATTTCTTCGGGTGTCCTTGTTGGCAATATGTAAACGCCTTCAGCATTAACGTAGGGCTGATTGGTGGGGATGGTTGGCTCTGGTTTGGTTGTGATAATTGATGAGTTGGGTTTGCCAAACCATTGCTGTAGTTGCGTAACTACTACTTCAGTAATGACTGCTTTGAGATCTTCTATGGTCAGATCTGTAATTCTTTTTTGGTTCATTTCGCACCTCCTAAGAGATCTCAAGCGTTACTAGCTATATATTACGTCATATAAATCGCTGTTTTCGTTTTCGGCAAATTAAGGGCGATCAAATATAACAGTATTATGATTTAATTAAGTAGCGAACGCCTGTAATTTTTCCTCCCCTTATTCCTCTCGAATCTTCTGCTTAGCCCCATTGATAATCTCAACATAAATCACCAAAGTTAAAAGCTGACGAGGATTAAAGCAATCTTCATATTTTCGCAATCCATATTCATAATTACGGATCGAATCATTTAATCCTAAACTTGTTGCTTCAGATGGTATCAAGGCTAAAAAATCAAAATTATTTCTGTTTTTTTCTAACTCTTGAGCAGCTTTATCAATAGCTTGCAAATCAAATTCATTAGGTAATCGAAACTCTAAGCTACCTTTTCCTTTCTTAAAGGCAATCGCATAAAGCTGATGACCTAAATCATTTTGTGCTGAATATTGTTTAATTGCAGTATCCTCAATAATTGCTCCACAATTAAGACATTTCCCAACTCCACGACTTAGAGTAGAAAAATCATCAGGATCATAATCACCATCAGGAGTTTGAATAGAATTACCTTTGCCCTTTATACCCTTAATTAATTCAAAATCGACCCGTTTTTCTGCAAGATTAGGAATTGGTTTAACCGCACACCATTTAGATAAATTCTGCTTTTCAGGACGCTTATAAAGCCACCAATTCGGACTAAGCGGCACAACCGACTGACAACTCGGACAAACCACAGTATGCGCCCAGAGATAATTTTGTACCTTCTCCCCATTCTGAGACGGAAAAAATCCCTTAACCGATTCTCCGCCTCATCGCCAACCCACTTAACCCACTTATCAATATCCTTCTGCAACACCGCCCCAAACTGCAACGGAAACTCGATCGCCGCCTTCATCGTCACCACCGCCACAGGATTCAAGTCAGATGCAAAGACCCGCAACCCATACTGCGCCGACTCAAAAGGTATCGACCCACCCCCCGCAAACGCATCTAACACCGCAGGAGTCTTATCTCCCCACATCTGCTCACAAAGCTCCTGCACCCGCTTCACCCGCTCAGGAGTTGGCGGCGTTTTATATAGCCTTGTGCGTTGATGGCGATCGCTTTTCTCAGCCTCATTTTCATTCGCCCGATCCAACCCCAACAAATACTCAAACTCCTCCATACTGATATCCACAGGCAACAGCGAACCCAACACACTCGCCCGACTAAACGCCAACGGCTTCCGCGAATACCACCGATGCAAACCCTTAAAGGGTTTGCCCCCGTTTTCATAGTAAACCTGCTCATTCAACAGCTTCACAGGCATAATTTTTTCGATAAAAACTGGTTTGCGATCGGTCATGGGTAATTTATTAGCGTAGATGATTAAAATTTATAATGTCAATTTGCAAGGTAGAGAGATAGTTTGATAACTTAAAGTCATCAGTCAAAACAAGATAACTACCCTTTGCGATTTGCTCAATTCCACAATCTGTAATCCCAAATCTTGTAAATTGAACTGAACTTGTCACCACATCACTAGGAACATAAACCTCAGTAAGTTTTGCTGTAGCCATTGCTAAAACATTGAAACATAAAGATTTCTCTGGGTCTGTTAGCTGTCCAATGAGATTACTAACTTCTGTTAAAATATTCGGTGTTGTAACAATCTTTTGAAAGTATCCGAGGATTTGAATAAGAAGCTCAAAGTCATCTACATTAAACTGATTTGTGCGCTTAAACTGAGAAATACGTTTAGGATTGACTGAACCAACAAAATACAAAAGCAAAATGTTTGTATCAACTAAAATCCCTTTTTGTCTATAGCTTTCTAAGAGAGAAATAGTGTGGCGATCGATCATAACTCACGGATTTTCATTGATTTTACTACTCCCGAATCTGACTCAATCTTAAAAATCCGATACTCTCTCTGATATCTCCGATTCTCACCTACACCACTAAGAATAGAAAGCGGATCGCGATGGGCTGGAAGAGGGCGATCGTACCCTAATGTGATAAACCAATATTTTCCATCCTCAGATAGTTCAGTTTCCTCAAGTCGTAAATCCTGTATCTGCTCTCCCTTCTGAATCAGCAAATCCGTAATACTCTCTAAATAGGCAACTGCTTGACCTACCGCCGCTTTAACCTCAATCATTTCTGCTGTCGTCATTACTTTTTCTCCAAATCTAAAATCTAACTAATATATAAATTGTACCTAGCTTTATCTAGTCATAGCTCATTAAAACTCCACATCTTCGTAAATTGCAGCGATCGCGCACTCAAAATCAATACTGGCAAACTGCACCAAGTCACCTTCCCCATAGGGTGTTAACTCCCACTTGCCGCGATCGTTAAGCCGAAAAGCCTCAACGCCAATACTCTCTGAGCCAACCAACACATATTCACTCAAGCTGGATAACTGCCGATAACGGGCAAATTTACCACCGCGATTGTACGCTTCTGTACTAGGTGACAATACCTCAATAATCAGCTTGGGATAAAATACCGCCTTAGCAGAAGTGCGATCGCGATCGTCACAGGTCACCAATAGGTCAGGATAGAAAAACTCGCCACTAGGCGAAATCCCCACCTTAGCATCAGAACCCAGTACCCGACAGTTTTTCCCACGCAAATGTGGACGCAACAAAGAAATCAAATTAGCCGCCACCATACTATGAGCGATCGTGCCACCCGCCATCGCAAATACATCACCGTTGATATATTCATAACGGATCTCTTGCTTCGCTTCCCATTCAAAATATTCATCGGGCGATAGCTTGTGATCATCAGATAAAGCGATCATCATTTTGACCTCACTGAGAGGGAATTACCCATGCTAATATCATAACATCGTTATTACAACTTGTACTAACATCCATGAATGCCAAAACTTACTCACTCTCACCCGCCAAAATTGGCAACTCTTCAGGCTTTCGACTTCCTGCCTCCTTTTATCGCGATCATCCTCAGTTTAACAATGCAACTGGTTGGGTCGAGGTCGTAGCTGACAATACATTGCTGGTAAAGCTTGAACCTGCTCCCCCTGAACCAGAGGAGGAGGAGGAAGATAACTTAATACTCAGTTTGTTTCTAGACTTTATTACCAAAGATGCTCTCAAAAATAGCGATCGCCTAGAAGCCTATACCGCAGAAATGGCTCAAGAAGATGATGAACTACTCGTAGGAGTGGAACTCGATCCATGAGTGCGATCATCCGCGACGGATGGGAAATCTACTTCCATCGCCGTCTATTTGGCAAGCAAAGACGACAACTCAAAGCCCAAGTCAGTCAACTAAAGCTCACAATCCCACCTGAGGAGTTTGTGAAACATCCCACAGTTAAACTATTAGCTGCCGTAATGAAGGGGATCAAAGAGAAGATAGTTGTCGATCCCTTTGCACCTCAATTTACCCTTAAAGGTTCTCTTAGGCATTATGGACGACTAAAAGGCATGGGACTAAGCGATCGCCATCGTTTATTTTTTCGGGCTTTTGAATCAGGCGATCGCAAGGTGTTAATCATTCTGTGGCTAGGATTCCCACGCAAAGAAGGGGATAAAAACGACTGTTATGAAGTTTTCTCGCGCATGGTTCGCAATGGTGATTTTCCCAACGATCTAGACCAACTATTGGCAAAAGCCGGAGACTGTCAAGTAAAATGTGTAAAGTCTAGAAGCTAGATGTGGAGACGATCCTCGAAGAGGATAGCAAAGCGATTGAGAGCAGGTTTCCAATCGCGAATGGGCATAGTCCACTTCTTGGAGATATTCCGCATCGCCAAATAAACCAGCTTGAAAGCAGCCTCATCTGAGGGGAAAATCTGTTGAGATTTAATCACCTTCCGCAAGCTACTATTCATTGACTCAATGGCATTAGTGGTATAAATCGCCCTGCGAATCTCAGGGGGGAAAGCAAAGAAGGGGATAATATTTGCCCAATGACTACGCCAAGACTTGGAGATCGATGGATATTGCTTGTCCCACTTCTCCGCAAAGAGTTCGAGATTAAACTCTGCCTCCGATTCCGTTGCCGCACTGTAAATCGCCTTGAGGTCAGCGCAAACTTGTTTGCGGTGCTGCCAAGGCACAAAAGCGACTGAGTTTCTGACCATGTGGACAATGCATAACTGCACCTGTGTTTTAGGAAATACCGTTTCAATAGCATTGGGAAAACCAGTTAAACCATCGACATAAGCAATCAAAATATCCTTGACCCCACGGTTGTGAATTTCGGTCAGTACTGACAACCAGAATTTTGCACCCTCATTCGGGGAAATCCACATCCCCATTTACGGATGTGCGTAAAATCTACTTGGATTGGGAGCGATTTTGCCGTGATATAATTAAAAGGATATGGCTTTGGTATTGACACGAAGAAAATTTATTATTGGTTTGACAGATGACTGTTTTAAAATCTTTGGATGAAAAAGTTTATATGCGATCGCTAGTCACTGAAATAATTAATGGCGAATCCTATAGCTACTATCCGCTAGGGCAGTATGTTGTTCGGGCTATGGGAGTTTGTGGCGATCGCCCAACTTTTAAGTACACTCGGATTGAGATTGCGGGTGTGATGGAGCGCTTAGCTAAGGGGGAAAATGTTGAAAATATTGTACTTGGTTTTCGGGGAAGGGTTTCGCGTGAAGCGATCGCTGAGGCGATTCAAGTTGTGACAACTCATTTTCTTGAGAGTCTTCCTATTTTGAGTGCAGCATGATTGTCCTTGACGAACAGCTTTTAGGAGCGAATCTGGAACAAGCGATCGGCAAATGGTATCAGGGTAATGTTTGCTTTATTACGGACTTGCGACCTAATTCTATTATTAAAGATGAAGCGATTCCTATGTTGTTGCGAAAAGAAGCGCAGCCTACTTTTATCACTATCAATGAGCGGGATTTTTGGCGAAAGGTAGCGATAAGTGAATATTTTTGTATAGTCTGTTTTAATTTACCAGATTCGCGTGCTTCCGAAATCTCTCTTCTATTCAGAAATCTCTTCCGTCACTCTGAGTTTAATGTAAAAGCAAAGCGGATGGGAAAGGTGGTGAGGATTGCGGATAGTAGTGTTAGCTATTATTCTACGGGCAATAGAGAACTACAAGAATTTACTTTACAGATTCAGTAACTACTTCAAATCCGATGGTTGCATTAACGAGATCTCTCAATATGAGTCTCGCGGTTTCTGGTTCGCCATTGAGGAAAAGGGAAATAGTTTCGTCAAGTAAAGCGGTGGCAAACGCGGAATCTCTTTGGACTCTTGCATTAACTGTTTCTTTAAAGTCGCGTGTTAGGGGGATAGTTGTCATTTTTTCTATCCCTAAACATTTTTAGATTTAGGAGCTATTTCAAAAGCTAGTTGAGAACCGTAGAAACATACATCAAATTCTTGGAAAAAGTTAATTCTTCCTAAAAGTAAAGGTATATTTTCGGCTTTTGTCCAAGCAAAAACTAAAGTAGCTGGTGCAAATTGATCGATCGCTGCTGATAGAATAATCCCTTTGGCATCGAATTTGGCTAGATTTCCTGCGAGTGTGACTAATGTGTTGTGATCATTCCAATTTAGTCCTAATTCTATTCCTATTTCGTAGGGGAGAACATTGACACTTGCTCCTGTATCTAATAAGCCTGATGTTGAAATGGAAGTGTTTTGGGATGATAAGGTCAAGGGAAGATAGGGGACAAGGCTGGTTTCTCCCGCAGTGTTGGATTTTTCGACAAAGTTAAAGCGTTTTCTTGGTGTCATTTTATTTTGCTTCTTTTTGTAACAAGTGTTGTTGCAACATATCAGTTAGAACTTTTTCTGCGGAGAAAGCGTTGTATGGCGACCAAATTTCATAGGTTTTTCCATCTTCAAGAATAGCTGAGGTTTGTTCATCTTTAGTTAGTTCTGTGGCTAAAAACTGGATGGCTTTAACCTTTTCAAAGTGGGATAGCTTTTGTAGTGATGGCAAGATTTCTGTTAGTGTCATAGAAATACATGAGAAATATTAGTTAGATTATAGTGCGATATTTTATCAATTCAAAAAAATTGCCCCTCAAGTTTTAAACAGCATCTGAGAACCAACCGACCATGACTGAATTTGTGGAAAGGTTAGCTGCCGAATAGTTTGGAAGACCGTACTGAGATTTCTATGGCAGATATTTTAAGCGCAAGCAACAGTCTGTACTTTGATATCGACTTGAAGGGTTTTACGCAGGACTTTGAGAATAGCGGTGAGATTATCCATTGTGGGATTTCCTTTTGCAGAGAGCATTCTATGAAGGCTTTTGCTGGGTTTAGATGTGGCGATCGCTAGTTCTTCAAATCCGATAGTTGCCTTAACGAGATCTCTCAATATGAGTCTTGCGGTTTCTGGTTCGCCATTGAGGAAAAGGGAAATAGCTTCGTCAAGTAAAGCGGTGGCAAATGCGGAATCTCTTTGGACTCTTGCATTGACTGTTTCTTTAAAGTCGCGTGTTAGGGGGATAGTTGTCATTTTTTCTTTTTCCTCTTTTTGTCGATTTCTTCTTTGATAGCTGCTTGTCTAGCCTCTTTTTTGCGCCTTTTATACTCTTGATGCAGTTCTTTAGCTCGTTCAATATCGGATTGTTGACCTTTTTTCGTGCCTCCACCAAATAGAACTATGAGTTGATTGCCATCTTGGGCTAGATAAATTCGGTATCCTGCGCCCCAATCAATTCTATATTCGCCAATTCCATCAAACCATTTGATGTTTGATGTGTTACCTAGCTCTAGACGCGATTTTGCAACTGTCACTTTTGCCGCAGCAATCGCATCTAGAGCATCGAACCATTTCTGATAGGGGTTTGAGCCATCTTCTTTGATATATTCTTGAACTTTCATACTAGATACTAGAGTAACTTATATGTTACTTGTAGTCAAGGCATATTTGAGCGATCACCCAAATCAAAAAAACATACTCGCGATCGCCTTTACCATCAAGTAGTTTTTAGGACTGCCCTTTTTTTAGCCCAAAATTCTTCGCCACCTCCAAAACTTTATTGCCATCAAACTTATAGACACAGGAGATATCTGAGCGCCCATGCCATTCTTGAGTAGACCCACCAACTAGTTGACGTTCTCCTGAAACCGTCCAAATCAAGACAAGTTTGTTTTCTTCAAGAAAGTTAACTAATTTCTCCTTGGAAATTAAAACTACTTTTGCTCCTGCTGCTTCAACTGATGGATCAAGTACTACTAGATCATTATTGGAATCTACATAGCGAAAGTTACCTCCTGACCAGTGTAAACCCATCTTTTGGATTAACCATGCAGATGGCATGAGAGCAGAGATAGATTCATCAATTGAGCAATCATGTGAAGTGCTTTCTCGATTGTAATTTACAGCCGTTACTATAACTGGAACGGGTAATTTATCATCTCCATTTTCCCAAAACTCTTCTTGATTAGTATATTGAATTGCTGTTTTTGCCCAAGGAAATTCTCCGACAAACACACCATACATATCTCTTGATTCTGGCATCCACCTTCCCGTCAAGTTTTTATCATATAGCCATGATAATAATTCTTCAGCATCTTTTTCATGAACAAGGTAACTTCGTAATTGAAACCATAGGTTACGTCTTAAACTGGCATAATATTCTTCTTCTATCAATCCTTTCTCAGTCCAGCCATAGTGTCCTTCAAGGGTAAGCCAGTTACTTTTATCAGTAGGTTTGATTACTTCAATCCACTGGCGAGGATCAGGACAATCTTCTTCTTGACTAATCCAAACAACCTTTTCATTCTTATCTGCATCATCAAAAATATATTCGATAGGTTGCCACCAAGTTTTTAATCCTTGTGTGCGTTCATCCTCGTTATTAGGTAGCTTCCGTAAAAGTAATGAAGGGTCAACGTCCCGTGTTCCGCTATCTATTTGGCAAGGATTATCATATTGTTTATCTGTATTCTCAAATCTGTCCCCAACAAACTCAAAGTTATCTGCAACATAGGCTAAAAATTCATGATAGGCAATCCATTGATATTTTTTACCAATTCTCTCTGATTTGTTGGCTTCTCGACCATGACTGAAGTTGTCAATATGACGATCAAAATAGCCAAATTGTTCAACTGTCCAACCTAAGTCAAATACACGTTTGAAAATCCACCTTTGAGCCAATGACAAGTCAAATTCAAATTCACTTCCATAGGGATCATTTAGATAAGGTAAGATGAACTCCTCAAATATATTTCGCCTACGATTTCCTATCAAGTGTAAAAATCTTTCTTCAGTGACTTCTAGCAATTTGTCTAACTCTAAATCTGTTAGTTCTTCGTGAAGATATTCTTGACGCTGTTGAGCATCAAGGTTTTTTGCTAATTTAACAATAGAACGTATTTTTTTATATCGTCTCCAAGATTTTTTTTGTTTACTTGTTAGTGATTTCTCGAATTCATTAACTTTTTGTTTTCGTAAGGCATGAATTTGCTTACTGTTTAGTTCGCCCAAACGACAGCAAGACCATTCAAAATGATTACTATTTGTACCAATTATGTATCTTGCAAAATCGCCAAATCCCATAACTGATTCTCGGATCGCGCTAAGGGCGAATTGACGATCATCTTTTATATCTACGGAGATACCTAGAGACTTAAGTTCTTCAAGATCAGGGATTACGAGCCAAGTAGTTTGATAAGGAGGTCGAACTAGTTTAAGGTTTACTTCTGACGGTAAAGTTCTTTTGTAGTTGGCAATTTCTATAACTCCACGAGCATAATCTCGCAACAGAATATGTGGTATTGGTTTGCCATTAGCAAATACCCAATTATAAATTTTCCCACCCAAGATACCAATAGCTTCAGTATCTCCACTAATCATGGCAACTCCATAGGCAACAGCATAAAGCCGTTCTAATACATAAAGATCATTTACTTCTAGAAATCTCTCTATTACTTTGCTAAGAATATGTGGTTTGGAATGCAACATAGAAACCAAAGCTTTTGTTGCTCGATCTCGTACATAACGATGCGAAGTCGTCAAAAACCACGAAAGAGCTACAGCACAAAGTTCAATTGATTCATCAGATATATGGTCTTTTCTTGATTCCCAAGCCCATTCAATCAAACGATCAGATGCCTCTCTTCTTTCATACTGTTTAGACAAGTAAATAGACCAAACTGAATCGCGATCTGGCATCGTCAATTTTATTAAATGTCGATGCAGAAAATTGGCATTAAAAGGATGATTTGGATCGGCAGCAATAGTCAGCATTACTTCATAGACTTCTTCACCGTCATCTTCTGCATAAATTTCATTGAGATAATTTTTTGTTACAGTTGTTATCTTATAGGGATTTCGCCAGATTAGACTTTGAAGAAATGCTCGTTTAACAGCGTACCAAGACTTTGCTCTAGGAACAAGATCAGATAACTCTTGTCCAACTTTCTCTGGTAATTGTACGCTAAGTGCCTCAACCCAGCCGCTATGATCCCATGTATGAGATTCTGTAGCGAATAAATCACCAAGAGGCTTACCTAATATAAAAGAATCAACTAAATTACTCATATCTAAATGAGTTTTGATAAGATGTCGAACAATTAAGTGATCACTGAAGCGTTCGTAAGGAAACTTAATCACCTCAACTAACTGATATTCTTCCTCATCAGATTTTTGAGCTTGATAAATTAAGTCCTCGCTCAGTAAACCTTCACTCAAAAGATTAGCAAACAATGACTGTTGGTAAGATCTTCCTATCAGAATAGTATTTACAATATCACTGGCTTTCTTTCTTTCTAGCCAAGGATTACCAGTTTCTGCCATTTCTTTAGCTAGTAAGTTCACTGACTCTTGAACTAAGTTTGTTCTATCGTCATAATCAAGCCTATTACAAAGAACTTCATGAATAGTATCAATGAAGAAGTTAAAGATAGCGGTGACACCCTTAATTCCTTGAGGTGTGGTGGTAAGCCCTCGTTTTTGTAATCCTTGACAAAAAATTTTCAAAAACAAAGGATTTGAAAATTCTGGAACCAAAAGAGGAATTCTAGGACGCTCAATACCATAATGCTCAAAAAAGTTTTTTGTAGCTATGTATTCAGAATCTGAGAAACCCCTATGAACTATTTTAACGAAACTGTCTGGTGCTATATCTTTAGGTATAACTCGGCGCTCATATGAAGTTCGACAACTAATAGCCAACGCAATGCGTGGATAATTCTCTAAAACTTTAAGTATTCCTGAAAGATTATGCTGCCAAAGATCTTTAGAATCTCCTTCATTTAGTGCGTCAATCATAATCAACGCACGTTTTCCACAAGATTGAGCAACTGCATCTAGTGCATTAAGAAGGTCATCACAACTACGAAATGGCAATTGTAATTGTTGAATAATTTGTGTCCAAGGATTCCCATTGATAAAGTGCTGTCCCAGTAAAATGATAGTAGGTAACTTTCTCTCTAGTCGGCGTTTTGCAATATCACAAAACAGATGCGTTTTACCAGTACCAGCGTCACCCATTAACAAAAGAACTTTTTTGTTTGCAGCTTCTGCACTTTCTTGAGTGGCTAATTTAGAAACATCCCTGATGACATCCAGAATTTGAGAAATATCATGTTGAAGACTTCCCATTATTTCTTTGGCGGAATAACGTTTCTTCCCAACTTGTGATGATTCATCCTCATTAATTGAGAAAGACTCATCCTCATTATTTGAGAAAGATTCTCCTTCTTTAGTGGATAGATAGATTTTGTATACCAATTCCTCTGCTTTCTTTGCAAGACTAGCAATGTCAGTAAATGGGATATGAGTAAAGCTGTCTCTGTCAATTTTCTGCAAAAGAGCAATTAATTCTGAAATAGTTTGATTTAGAGATCTGATGCTCTGAATTACCTTTGGAAATCTCTGCTCTAAATGATTTAGCTTTTGAAGCTTATTTGCCCTACGATAAGCTTGACCGTATAGAATTTTAATACGATCAAAAAATATATCTGTCCTACCAAGCCCCTCAAATACCCAAGCTTCAGGTAGGTCAACATGAATTTCTGGTGTGTAACGAGCGCCAGCGTTCGCTTTAACCTCCTCAAACTTTTGCCACATCCATTCGTGGGTAAGCTCAAATTGCTTATGTGCTTCCCCTTGAATAGTTGTGTAGTAATTATTGGTAGTTGCAGTTTGATTGACAGTAGGTTTTATTATATCTCTCGCTTTTACATGAGCGAAAGCATTCTGTTCAATTTTACGAATGTCTGAATGATCGCTCATCAATTCATGCTCCAGTCAGTTTTTCTGAGTTAAGTTCCCAACCTCAATATCTCCCCCTACATCTAAGTCAGTCAAGATTTTTTGAGTGCCTGAACCAGAAGATTCCTGAGAAATATCTTTTGCCCTTATAGAACCCTGCACTTTAATATTCGTCAAAATTGTTCCAAGCGAAGGCTCCTTAGCAACAACTTCCTTGATGAGTTGCTGTAATTTGTCAGAGAACGCCTTGTCTTCATCAATTTGAGTTTGCAATTCATCTGCTAGTTTACTCAAAGTCTTTTCATCTGTAGGTTGTTTTTCCGCCCTTGTCAACAACCCTTCAGTCCCTGCTGCTTGTAATTTTTCACGAATCAAAGTAAACACATGAGTGATACCTCCGACTACACCCTTGCCTAGTTCTTTGCCACTTTCTTTCAAGGCTTCTGTTCCAACTATTTTCAGACCTGAAAATAATAGATTGATGATTACTGTAGCAGTTAGAGTTTCCATAGGTATTGATGAGTATTTATGTATGCCTTAAATTCTAAACTATCTTTAGTCAACAAATCTAAAAATCCCTAGAAAATATGATGCAATACTTGACTCATCAACCTCACAGCGCTTGCAAAAGTATTACGGCTGCAAGATTCTGGCAACCAAAGACGACAAGATCAACTTTCTGCCAACCAAGCCAACCATGATGTCTTACCAATTACCCAACTCAAAGCCGAAACATTAGTAGCAGCCCAATCTGATGTCAAACAACTGGGCAAACTAGTGCAAACCGAACAATGGGTGAAAGTAGACGAACCTGAAGAAGAACGCGAAGAAGAAGCCGATGGTAAAATCCTATCGGAAATCCTCAAACATGACATCTACGGACAACTGCTAGAACATCCCTATGTAGTGAGAAAGATTGAAGACCTAGTAAGAAGACGGTGGTTAACCCTTGCTACCAGTGGCGGTATCAACTTCTCTAGCTTCATGGCACAACCCTGCCCCGAATTAGGAAAACTGGAAATGTGCATCCCTGAACTGCCACAAGGCGAATATGTCGGATTCCGCTATCCTATCCGCGATCGCAATGACTTGCAAATCTGGACAAACAAACACATCAAAGGACTCAACCAACAGGGAACCATGTATGTGAACCCAGACGAAGCGCGTGACTACTGTGGGATGGACTTTGACGGTGATACCTTCTGCGTCAAATCAGTCAAGAAACTACCTGAAATCGCTAAAGAAATCCGTCAACACCACATCAAGCCGACCACCTATAAACCCGACAAAGTAGCAGTACAAGGCACATTAGCCGAAGTTGCGCTTAGATCGACCGAAAACCAAATTGGACTGATTACCTATTACCTAGCCACCGCATGGGCGACAGGGCATCATCAGTACATTGCAGGTTTAGCTCAAGAAGTCCAAGTCGCCGTAGATCGGCTCAAATCCGACCTCAGCCACGACCAAGCCTTTCTAGATGAAGTTGGCAAAAGCTTACCGAAACTGGATTGGCTGATCGATCGCAAGAAGCAAGGCGTATATGGCAGCTACTACGACTCCAAACAGAGGTGTAAGATGCCCGCAAGAACCTTGGTAGCCAATGGAGAATACAATGATCCGATTTCCTTCCTGATTCAATCCGTGAATGCGATCTGGCAACCCGTAGATTTGCACGAACGTACCCTACTCGAATTCCGCGAACTATTCGTCAAACCAAGCGAGATTCTCTACAAGAGAGCGATCGCCCGCCGCGATGAATATACCAGCAAGATTAGGGAAGCAATGAAACTATCAAGCGATCGGGAATCACGGAAGAAAATCCTCCGCGCCGCCGTGGAATGGGCTAAAGGCTTAGGTGAGAAACTACGGGAGAAAAGTGAGAAAACCGCCCAAACCTGTAGCGCCGCTATGTGGCAAGCCAGTCACAACGGCGATCATGTTGCACAAGGTCAAAACTTTGCTAGGCTAAGTAATTATGAGGACTGACACGCTTTTCTATCAATTATTTAACGCCTTTCA
>JADBWH010000089.1 GCA_020404105.1 Pseudanabaena sp. M53BS1SP1A06MG
CATCCTGTACAAGGCATAGCTTCTCTTCCTGCACTGACAACACGATACCATTACTGCAATTGTCCTTTTGCGACCTCCTGTTCCTGCTGCGGATATCAAGTCATTTATCAGTTTCCACTGGTTATCGGTTAAGTCTGTGGGATATGATTTCTTGGTTGCTTCCATAAAGCTGTCTTTGTTTTTTGTATATTGACAGGCTATACCTTTGGAAGCTTTTTTGATCTTTCTTATCCCTAATATCTTCTCAAACACGTTCTAAGCGCCTTGCTAAAGCTTCCTAAGATACCAAATGGGTTTCTATATACCAGTAAACTTTACATAATGTGTTTTCAATAATTCTTAAGACACAAGAGCCTCGATTACCTTCTTAGCATGAGCAGTCCAACCAATGATGCCACCTTGGGCACGGAGCATTTCGATAGTTGAAGATTTGAATTCGGGAAAATAACTGGCAGTTCCATCTTCGATTAACAGACATTCGTAGCCACGATCATTGGCTTCGCGCATAGTAGTTTGCACGCATACTTCAGTAGTAACACCTGTAAAGAGAAGATGCGTAATATTTTCTTTTTGCAAAATCTCTTCCAAATTAGTACGACAAAAAGCTCCCTTCCCAGGCTTCACAATCACAATTTCATTATCTAAGGGAGTCAGTTCAGAAATAATATTATTCCCTTCTTCACCGACAATTAAGATTCTACCCATAGAGCCTTGATCACCAATTTTGAGATTTCCTCTGCCACGATTGAGCTTAGAGTGAGGACAATCGGAGAGATCGGCGGCATGGGCTTCAATGGTATGAATGACAGGAAAATTTAGTGATCGAAAAGTCTCTAATAGTTTTTTGACAGTTGGGATAATGCTTTGTAATTGTGTAACATCATTTCCTAGGGCTTCACCAAAACCACCATGTTCTAGGAAATCCCTTTGCATATCAATGATGACAAGGGCTACTTTACTATCTAGCGGCAATTCGTAATCATAAGGCTGAGCAGCGATCGCAGACATAGTTTTCTCCTAATAGATTTTTAGGTGTGGTACTTACAGCCTATTGAGGCTTTGAGTAGTACAGAAATATGTTTGAAGGTGGTTCTTTGCGAAACTTTCAAACATATTTCTAAATTTTAAGTAAGCGCAAAGCGCTGCAGTCCGAAAATTAAAATTTATTCGTTTATAATTACAGGCTTTTCCCAAACAATTAAGACTACACAACCTTCTTCGCTAAAGACTTGATGACTAGTGTGAGGTGGATTAATGATTACAGAACCCTTGTGATATTTGCCGTTAGCATCGGATTGTGAACCTGACAACACGAATATATTCTCATATCCTGAATGCGAATGGTGGGGAACCGACGCACCTACTTCATAGCGTAGTAGTGCAGCGCTAGCACCCATATCATTCTTATATAAAAAATAAATTTCTACTCCTTTGCGAAAGGTTTCCCAAGGTAAATCGTCATAATTTTCGCGAATAAGCAGTTCAGGAAATATCCGAACTTGTTGATCAATTATCATCGTTGTTTATAGTTATTTTTAGTGGTGCGAATTTCTGATAAGAAAGTAAATTAATGACCTGCCATTTTCTGACCAATTTCAGCAAGATCAGCGCTAACACTAGTGCTTTCATAGACAAACTTACCATCGCTCATCACCAAAATGCGATCGCTCAGGGTTAAAATCTCATCGAGATCTTCGCTTACCAGTAGTACAGCTACACCACGGTTACGAGCTTCTACAATTTGATTGTGAATATATTCGACGGCAGCAAAATCTAGTCCGAAGACAGGATTTGCGACAATGAGAAGTTTGATTTGTTCTGCTGAAAGCTCTCTAGCAAGGACAGTACGTTGTACATTACCTCCTGAGAGATTGCCCACAGGGGTCTCAGGTGAAGGAGTTTTAATTGAAAAGGCTTTAATCAAATTTTTGGCAGTTTCACGAATTGCCTTAGATATGAGTAAAATTCCACCTATGGCTTGAGGAGGTCGATCAAAGGTGCGTAACGCCAAATTCTCGGCAACACTCATATGAGGGACACAAGCATTGCGAAGAGGTTCCTCAGGCAATGAAAATACTTGATGGCTATACATTTCCTTGCGGGTAGCATAGTAGCGATCTCCATTGACAAAAATTTCGCCAGATGTGGGGGTTCTTTGCCCAGAGAGGACTTCCACAAATTCGCGTTGTCCATTACCTGAGACACCTGCAATACCGACAATTTCACCACTCTTGATTTGTAAATCTACACCTGCGACAGCTTCTAGTCCATTATCCTTATCTGCGTGGATATTCCGCACATCAAGAATGACGTTCTCCGCAGCAACTTCTGTCTTGGCAACTTGACTCGCTTCTTTGGCTTCACCGAGCATCATTGCCGCCATATCTGCAACTGATAACTCTTTGGTGGAACCAGTACCTGCAAATTTTCCCTTACGCAGAACCGTCACGTTATCTGCAAAAGCTGTAATCTCGCGGAATTTATGGCTAATCATCAATACGCTCAAACGTCCTGCGGTTACTTCTTCACGTAAAAGTCCTAGTACTTCATCAGCTTCCTGAGGCGTTAAAACAGAGGTTGGTTCATCCAGAATGAGAATTTTACTCTTGAGATAAAGTTGTTTGAGAATTTCTAATTTCTGCTTTTGACCAGCGGCTAGTTGAGCGATGGGTGTATTTAGGTCAATTTTAAAAGGAGCTGATGTCATGAAGTTATCTAATTTTTCATATTCCTCTTTCCAATTAATTATCGTTGGAGTATCAGGTCTGACTAATAAAAGGTTTTCAGCAACAGTCATAGCTGGTACAACCGTAAAGTGCTGATATACCATGCCAATCCCGTAACCATAGGCATCACGAGGACTGTTAATATCGCGCGATCGCTTATTAATTAAAATATCACCGTGGGTTGCTGAATGAAATCCCATGATGCATTTGACTAGCGTACTTTTACCTGCACCATTTTCACCAAGTAGCGCATGAAAAGTTCCAGAGGCAAGTTTCAGCGATACATTATCTACGGCGATAAAAGAGCCAAATTTCTTGGAAATATTTACTAGCTCTAATTCTGGGGGTAAATGTGATCGCAAGGTGTCATCCGAAACACTAGATGGAATAGACACTGGTGGAATCGACTCTTTCATAGATTTTTCTACAACCAGATTATCAGTAAGATTACTTTCAAGATCATCAGGCATCAGTTTTCCATAGCGGCGCGTACTAGTACATTTGTAATTCAACTAGAAATTTTGTTTAATTGCTGTAGTCAGTGCATCAGAATCACTAACAGCACCAAAGACACCTCCCTGCATTTCGATCATTTTTAGAGCTGCAAGATGATTGCCATAATCAGTTGCTCCAGTACAATCGGATAGAAGCAGACATTCGTAGCCACGATCATTGGCATCCCGCATCGTTGTATGTACGCAGACATCGGTGGTAATACCAGTCAAAATAATATTTTGAATATTCTTACGCTTTAACAGCAAATCAAGGTCAGTGGCGTAGAATGAGCCTTTCCCTGGTTTATCAATAATTGGCTCATCGGGCAATGGGTAAAGTTCAGGAATAATGTCCCATCCTGCTTCGCCCCGTACTAAAATCTTGCCACATGGTCCCACATCGCCAATGCCTGCTCCAATCCGTTGCGATCGCCAGCGTTTGTTTTCTGGCAAGTCCGATAAATCTGGGCGATGACCTTCGCGGGTATGAATAATATGAAAGCCTTTTTCCCGAAATAGGGTTAATACTTTTTTGATTGGCTCAATGGGGGCTCTAGTCAGTGATAGGTCATAACCCATCTTGTCTACATAACCACCAATACCGCAAAAGTCAGTCTGCATATCAATGATGATCAGTACGGTATTCTCTGGTCGAAGATCGCCATTGTAAGGGTAGGGATAAGGAGTCGCGTTAACGTACATAAATAATTTAAGGGCTTTCTAAATAATTATTACCAAGATTTACTTAGTAGTATAGAGATGTGTTTCCCATCCTTTAGATGGGAAACACATCTCTATACATCGTGAAAAGCAGTTTGGTAATTCTTCTTGCTAATTATTACGGATATGGTTAGACGGGACTGTTACTCAGAAACTTATCGCAGTACCTTGCTCACTGGCATATATTCCTCAACGAGATGACGCTGACTAACCCGATCGCCTTCTGCTAACAAGCGATCGCCGGCTTCCTTCAAAGTCCGCAAATCAAAGCTCGGTGGACGAAACTCAGGGATCGCCTCAGTGCTATTCACCAATCGCAAAGACAAACGCTCTAAGCCAATCTCATAGACAAATTTGCGTACCTGTTCATCATAGAGACTTGATCGCAATGAACCAAAGAAATCAATTGAGCGATCGGGATACATATCGACAAGGCGCTCAATTTCCCACTGCGGAATATTATCTGGGGCAAAAATGCCGCTCACAATACCAATGCGATCGCTGCGATCCGGTTTCCAATAAAACTTTTCCATGCGACCATCGCGCACCAACGGTGCATACAAAGTCGAAAAATCATTCCCCGTCACAATAATCGGCACACGCCGAATCGGATTACTGTCATAGCTCCCCGGAAGCTGCACATTGGTAGGGTTATCGGCAATATTCATTAATGTGGCATTAACTAGCTGCGTATTCACTGTATATTGCGTCGTACTATCAACCCGTCCCGCTCCTGCATCAATGTCATTAATCAAGAGTGCACACATTTTTCCTCGCACCTTGACCAACTCCGCCGCCTCACGATAGCGCATTCTGATCAATCGGGCAGGATCACCCGCATCAGGGCTTTCTAGCTCTCCCCCAGACATACGGATCGGATCGATCCCCAGTTGCTGAAAAGCTAATTCACATTGAAACGACTTACCTTCACCTTTGCCACCATGAATACCCAAAATTAGGGGGACAGTCACATTAGACAGTTTCATGAAGTTTTTAGCCAAATGGACTGCAAGTTTATCTAAAAAACGCGGTGAAATGTAATAGGACATACAGATAAATCGTTACAACTAGTATTAATTTATCGCGTTTTAAGTCCCCATTTGCATTTTATTTTTAGGTTTGAATTGCTTTTTTGACATTCCTAACTTGCAATCACCTAAATTCGTCATCAGAAATAGCCAGCAAGGCGATCGCAATTCTATTCAAAAAGATAGCTTCTGAAATAGCTCCGAAAATGGCATTGTGAAACCTTCAATAACATCTTCACCATCTAAGAAATCGGATTGTTTGAGTAAGCGATCGGGTTCTTGGGCAGAACGATAAACCAGGACATAATGTAATTTGAGATTAATTACCCAAACAAGGCGTGAGCCATTCTCAAAATATTCCACAATTTTTTGATCGATTTCAGAAATCGTGTTGTTGGGAGAGAGAACTTCGATCGCTAGATCAGGTGAGCCATCTAAAAAGCCATCGGGTAGTTCAGTAAGTCCCTTTAATTTTTCTTTGGATACAAAGGAAATATCAGGCGATCGCTTGTTGCCATTCTTCATAGTGAAGGCGGTACTAGAGTCAAGAATAATGCCAAGTTGTCTAGGCAAAATGTAATTCATTAAAGCCATGACTAAAATGCTGCAAGTATATCCATGCAATGCACCTGAATTTCCCATATTAACCAGTTCTCCATCCACAAGCTCATAGCAATTTCCATCGGTTAGCGCCATTAGTTCGGCATCTGTCCAGATTTTTTTGTCTGTTATTGGAGTCGGGATTGTCAGTGTTTGCATTTCCAATTCCTACTAAGTCTAGCTTTTGAGTAATTACTAAGCTTAAAAGTATCTTAGCGCGATTACCTATGATCTCAAAAATAGCAATCGCCTAAATTCATGATCAGAAGTAACAATCGAGGCAATAAAAAAAGCCCGCCTAGGCGGGCTTTTTTATTTACTTCTTGTCTTTGGTGATAACCTTTGGAGGTTCACGGAAAAAGATTGCAAAGAAGAATAATCCAATCAAACAAGCGAAAATAAAAGTATAGGTTAGTGCTTCCATTGGATCTTATGCCCCTTTAACACGAGTAGATTTGTCGCCAACTTTTTGGAATGCGCCCCACTCAACTTGCTCTTCGCTTAGTTCTGGGTCAACACCAGCAAACACATCGCGGAACAAGGTACGAGCACCGTGCCAAATGTGACCAAAGAAGAAGAACAATGCAAATACTGCATGTCCAAAGGTGAACCAACCACGAGGGCTAGTACGGAATACACCGTCAGAATTATTCTTTTCTTGATCGAATTCAAAGATTTCGCCTAGCTGAGCTTGACGAGCATACTTCTTAACGCTTGGCGCATCGGTGAAGGTTTTGCCATTTAACTGACCGCCAACAAATGAGACGGTTACGCCAGTTTGCTCAACGCTGTACTTAGATTCAGCACGACGGAAAGGGATATCAGCTCTAACAACACCATCTTGGTCTTGAAGAACTACAGGGAAAGTTTCAAAGAAGTTAGGCAAGCGACGAACAGTAAGTTCACGACCTTCTTTGTCTTTGAAAATTGGGTGTCCTTGCCAGCTTTGGGCAATACCATCACCATTGTTCATTGGACCGACGCGGAACAAACCACCCTTAGCTGGGCTGTTACCAACGTAGTCATAGAAAGCAAGTTTATCAGGGATCGTTGACCAAGCTTGTTCAACACTCAAGCCAGAGTTAATGCCAGATTGAACACGCCGCGAGATTTCTTGTTGGAAGGAGTTAGTATCCCACTGATAGCGGGTTGGTCCAAATAACTCGATCGGGGTAGCGGCACAGCCATACCACATGGTTCCAGCGACAACGAAGGCGGCAAAGAATACAGCCGCAATGCTGCTAGAGAGTACGGTTTCGATGTTGCCCATACGCAGTGCTTTATAGAGACGTTCGGGGGGACGTACGGTCAAGTGAAATAGACCTGCAATAATGCCCACGATACCTGCGGCAATGTGGTGAGCAGCAATACCACCAGCATTGAATGGATTAAAACCATTGGGTCCCCATTCAGGAGCAACGGGAGCTACGTGACCATTCAATCCATAGGCATCGGATACCCAGATCCCAGGACCAAATAGCCCAGTTACGTGAAATGCACCAAAGCCAAAGCAGAGTAAACCAGACAAGAAGAGGTGAATACCGAACATTTTAGGTAAGTCCAAAGCAGGCTCACCTGTGCGAGGATCTCTGAATAGTTCAAGATCCCAGTTTACCCAATGCCAAATAGCAGCTAGGAAGAGTAAACCAGAGAGGACGATGTGTGCAAGTGCAACACCTTCAAAAGACCAGAAGCCGGGGTCAGCCGTTGAGCCACCTGTGATTGTCCATCCGCCCCAAGAATTGGTAATGCCAATACGGGTCATGAATGGCATAACGAACAAGCCTTGCCGCCACATGGGGTTGAGGACGGGGTCACTGGGGTCAAAAATTGCTAGCTCGTAAAGTGCCATCGAGCCTGCCCACCCTGCTACAAGAGCAGTGTGCATCAGGTGCGTGGCAATCAGTCTTCCTGGATCGTTCAGGAGAACTGTATGCACTCGATACCAGGGTAATCCCATTGCAAATGTTCCTTAATCTATGTAGTGAATAAGATCTTAACGATTCTTAATTTTAATTTATGATAATTGATCATGACTTAGGCGTTTACTCAAATACTTAAAAGTAAATTAAGCAATTACCTTGATCAGGAAGGTGAATTCAGTTTGGTTATTTTATTCGTAACACAATAATAAACTATTCCTTCCGATTGATTGCTTGATCGACATATTAAAAATCAGCAAAATTCCAATTTGCGATACATCAATACTGTATTTAATTGTATTTAGGGTCGATAAATGCGTTGTGGAAGACGAGATCGCGATATTTCGATCACTAAATCAACGGGTGGATCGGCTCCTATGTGATCTCCATTTATCTGACCTATTGGACTTATTGGCTCACCTAAAAGGCGCTCATTGATATTGTAGTGTCCAAGCATGCGGGGCAAAAACAGTTCAGGATGTAGCGCTTTCCAGAAATATTCGACAAATTGGGTGATTTCATGATCGCTCATGCCTGTTTTTCCAGAGGCAATTAACTTATGCTCAGCTTCAAGTCGCCATTGCAAGCTGTATTGGTAGTTTTCAGGGATCAGTACAATTAAGCTATCGAGATAATCCCAGAGGGGCAGGTAGTTATACAGGTTGGCATTGCATTCAAGGGCAAATTCGAGATCGCTTTCCGACAAAATAGGTGGAATAAAGTGTCGAAATGCGGAAATTGGCAGGGGACGCATACCCACAAACCAGCCTTCAAACACAACAATATCTGCGCCATGGGAAATTTCAGTACCAATGCGATCGCCTGCACCATTGTGCAAAGACTTATCAAAACGTGGGATGGCAGTTGGTTGAGGCTGATCTGAATAGCGATCGCGCAATTGCTGCAAAACCTGAATACCCAGATCCACATCATGGGTACTGGGAGGACCGCGCCAAATGAGAACGGGACGACGCTCTCGTAATTTTTGGCGATCGGTATAGGTTTTATAGAAATCGTCAAGGGAAATGCTCAAAAAAGTTTTGCCGAGATGCTTTAACAGAATATTTAAAACCAGCCCTAAGGTGGTTTTGCCTGCCCCCTGACCTCCCAGTAACCCTTGAATCAAGGGTCTACCTAGTTTTTGTTGCTGATGGGCAAGTTTGCGAGCCAGAGGAATCCAGTAGTACCACAAAAGAGTAAATATATCCGAGGGATGATCTAGCTGAATATTTTGCTTAACAATGACTTGTGATATTTCTGGGTAAGCCAACTGCAACAGATGCGATCTTTGTCTAATAATAGCGTCAATTTCGTGTGTCCCTAAGTCGCTTAAAGCATTGTTATCTATAGCTTGTAAATGCTTATTGGTTTCTAGCAAATCTTGCCTGAGTAAATTATCATCCAGCTCGGATAGGCGATAACCCTGACCGATCAGTTCAATAATTCTTATAACCTGATTTTTAAACATTCCCTTATCCCATAAGGCATCTGCATGATTTACGACTTAATACAGCTATACAGATTACAAATTTACAAAAATTAAGCTGTTAATTAACAATTATTTAACATAGAATAATGTCGTGAGTAATTATACGCAGGCTCCTCAACAAAAACTGCATATAGTTACTAACATTCAACACTAGTAAGATTAATCACTAAACAGAAAAAATTACGACTATGAATTTGAAAGCTCTTTTGATCGTTGCAAGCCTTGGCTTATCTGCTAGTCTAGTTTCTTGTGCACAAGAAACTCCTGCTCCTACTTCTACCCCAGCAGCTACTTCTGCTCCTACTGCAAAGCCAGCAGCTACAACTCCTGCTGCAGATGCTACTAAGGACAAGGCAAAGGATGCTAAGCCTGCAGATGCTACTAAGACTGATGCAAAGGATGCTAAGCCTGCTGATGCTACTAAGACTGATGCAAAGGATGCTAAGCCTGCTGCTGATAAGGATAAGTCTGATGCTACCAAGACTGATGCTAAGCCTGATGACGCTACCAAGACTGATGCTAAGCCTGCTGATGACGCTACTAAGACCGACGCTAAGCCTGCTGATGCTACCAAAAAGCCTCAATAGTTTTTAGTTCATTTAATTTCAATAAATGAAGAAGGGCGCTAAGCGCCCTTCTTCATGTTTTATAAAGTTATACGATTTTATTTAAAGTAGCAAGGAATAACTATGCGATCGCCTGTGATGCCCAAGCAAGCTTTACCTGCTAAAGTTTTTCATTGGGTTAGTTTAGTAAGTTTGTTTCTGATGATGACTAGCGGTTTACAGATTTACAATGCCAATCCAGTCTTTGGAGGGCGCAGTGGTCTGCATATGCCACCGATTTTTGGCTTAGGAGGATGGCTAGCAGGGGGGAGGCATTGGCATTTTGCGATGATGTGGATCTTTTCGCTGAATTTATTGTGGTACGGCATTTATGTTTTGCTGACGCGACGTTGGCAACATCGCTATGCCAGTAGCAAAGATGTCAAAGCACTACTGGTTAGTCAAAATGTCAAACGCAAAAACTATGCTTGGCATCGCGTGGTCTATACCTTAATAATCCCCATTTTATTGCTGTCGATTTTTACGGGTGTGGGTATGTATAAGCCTGCTCAGTTTTATTGGATTTCTGATAGTCTTGGTGGATGGGACGCTTTGCGAATTACGCACTTTATGTCAGTGCCTAGCACATTAATTTTAGGATTCCTGCATTCACAATTGGGGCGAAAGGTTGGTGGCGATCGCTTATTAGATTCCATGTTTTGGAGGAATAACTTAAACCAATAGGAAAATTGTTGCGCTTTGCGCGGAAACATCCTTAGAATTGCTGGCTACTGATATATTTAGAGTATGTCACAAGAATCTGAACCAAAATCCCCAAACACAGAATTAGAGATTGATGATAGTACTGATATTGTCCCACGTCGGCATTTTTTAACTTTGGCAGGTGCAGGTTTACTCACAATTGGATTTGGTAGCCTCGCCGAAGGTATTGTAGGCAGAATATCAGAGCCAATTAATCAACAAGTTGAGTCATTAATTTTTCAGCCACAGCAGCTAATACCAGAGTTTCCGATTACAGCGATCGAGCCAGATAAATTAATTGTTAACAGCTTTCGGGGTATCCCAACGATTAATACTGATGCCTATCGTCTAATTGTTGATGGACAAGTCAATAATCCTCTGAGCCTTAGCCTGAAAGACTTGCAGAAATTGCCATTTACATCAATGGTGATACGACATGTGTGTGTCGAAGGATGGGCTGCGATCGTGCAGTGGGGGGGCGTAAGGTTGCGAGATCTCTTAGCGATCGCTAAGCCATTACCTCAATCTAAATATGTCTATTTCTATTCGGCAGATGGCTACTACGAAAGTTGGGATCTTGACTCAGTGCTACATCCTCAAACCTTGATGGCATATCAAAAAAATGGACAGCCTCTAGAACCAGAAAATGGTGCACCTTTACGACTTGCTTCACCAATCAAACTTGGCTATAAGCTCAGTAAATGGGTAACGCGAATCCAAATTACGATCGAGCTAGGTGAAAGACGAGGTTATTGGGAAGATTTAGGCTATGAATGGTACGCAGGCTTGTAAGCGCATATACATGAAAAAATGACGTGAGATGCATATCGATTTTTATATTAACTTTTATTACAAGTTGCGTGATATACTCAAATCATAGCGCTCTGTGTTGAGTTAAGTTATATCCATGCGTTTAATCTTCACAAGCAATTTTAATAAATTTCAATCTATTAATGCGACTCAAGCTTGGTCACTGTTCTTAACAGGCTGCAAAAAAGATGATTCTCTCGGTAAAAATCCAATGACTGGCAAATATTTGACAGTAGCTATTTTGGGTGCAGTCATCGCCCAAATATTAGAAGCGATTTTAATGGTTTCCTAAATGTAAATATAACGAAGTACACATAAATAGGGGTGGTGCTAAGCACCACCCCTATTTGTACAAGCATAGATTTAGACAGCTTCTAAATCCTTTTCACCAGTACGGATTCGGATAATTCGCTCTATAGGAGATACGAAAATCTTACCATCACCAATTTCACCAGTACGGGCAGCAGTAATAACTTTATCTACTACCATATCAACTTGGTCATCTTCTACAACGATCTCAATCTTGAGCTTTTGTAGAAATTCAACAGTGTACTCAGAGCCACGATAGCGCTCTGTCTGTCCTTTTTGACGACCAAAACCACGTACTTCTGATACGGTCATACCGACTACGCCAGCATTTACCAGAGCAATTTTGACTTCGTCAAGCTTGAATGGACGAATGATTGCTTCAACCTTTTTCAAATTAACTCCTCCACTGATTCTTGAACTTTAATACACTTGAATCGATATCCAAATTTGTAGCCTAGCATACTATTCTGAATAGTCTCTGAATTGTCGTCAGGATTGACGTTGCCACAGCCACCAACGAATTACCAATTTCTCCAATTCTATCCAAACAAACATTAGGGCGCTAAAACCGAAGCAAACTGCTAATTCGGTCGATGTGATAAGGTATGTACCAAAGAAAATACGGAATGGTTCCACATAAATTAGTACCAATTGCAAAACTGTAGTCATAATAACTGATCCCCATACATAGGGATTAGTCTTAGGATTAAGCTCTATCGTGAGTTGGGTATTGGAGCGAATGGCGATCGCATGTCCCATTTGGGCAATACAAAGGGTTGTAAATACCATTGTTTCCCATCGGTTGGCTGAGTAAACGCTGTCAAAATGGGTGTTGGTATAACCATGCGCCCAGACCATCAGGGAAATGGTAATAATTGCTAGGATAATTCCAATCCTCACCATATATAATCCCATGCCTCTGGCAAAAATGTTTTCGCGGGGATCAACAGGTGGGCGTTTCATGACATTCGGTTCGGCTGGTTCAACTGCAAGTGCAAGAGCAGGTAAACCATCAGTTACCAAATTCATCCACAAAATTTGCAGAGGAATTAAAGGAACTGAAAAATTTAATATTGGCGCGATCGCGATCGTAATTACTTCGCCAATATTGCTACCAAGAATATACTTGATAAAGCGACGAATATTCGTGTATACAACACGTCCTTCTTCAGTAGCAGCGACAATCGTGGCAAAGTTGTCATCCAAGAGAATCATGTCACTGGCTTCTTTAGAAACATCTGTCCCAGTAATTCCCATGGCGATGCCAATATCTGCTTGCTTGAGTGCAGGGGCATCATTGACCCCATCTCCTGTCATAGCCACAAAATGATGTTGCTTTTGCAAGGCTTGGACAATACGCAATTTATGCTCTGGAGAGACGCGAGCATAGACACTGACTTGATTAACTTGATGCTCAAGGTCAGATTGGCTCATATACTCCAGTTCTTTGCCTGTGAGTACTCGTTCGCCTGCTTGGGAAATGCCTAAATCTTCGGCGATCGCTTTGGCGGTGAGTTGATGATCACCCGTAATCATCACAGGACGGATACCTGCCTCACGACAACGATGTACCGCTTCCCGCACTTCTGGACGTGGCGCGTCGAGCATTCCCACTAAACCAACCCAGATGAGATTGCTTTCATCTTTTTCAGTAATGCCCCCTTCAGGTAGTTCGGGGAAATTGTGATAAGCAAAGCCAAGTACCCGTAAGCCATGGCTTGCCAGTTCATTGTTTTGCTCAATAATTTGTTGTCTTTGATGATCAGCGATCATATGAATTTGGTCGCCAATTTGAATCTGGGTACAACATTCTAGAGTTAGTTCAGGTGAGCCTTTACAAAAGAGTACATTACCACCATATTCTCCTTGGACAAGTACACTCATACGTTTCCGTTCTGAAGAGAAAGGAACTTCAAAGACACGGGGCATCCGATGTTGCCATTCGGAATAGTCACAGCCTCCTTTGCTAGCTAGAACTAATAATGCACCCTCCGTCGGATCGCCAATAATAATCCATTCCCCATTCTTTTGCTGCAATATGGAATCGTTACAGAAAACACAAGCCATGAGTAGCTGTTGTACTTCTGGAAGCGCGTTAACTACCAATGGCGTACTGGGAAAGTCGATATTTGAGTTAGTGATTTGGCTAAAATCACCAGTTGGAGTATAGCCATTACCTGATACTTGAAGAGCATGTTGTCCTGTCCGAATACTCTGAACAACCATTTTATTTTGAGTGAGCGTTCCTGTTTTATCAGAACAAATAGTGGTAACAGATCCAAGTGTCTCAACAGCAGGAAGACGGCGGATCAAGGCGTTTCTTCTGACCATTCGTTGAGTACCTAGGGCAAGAGTAACTGTAACTACCGCAGGCAATCCCTCAGGCACGACAGCCACTGCCATACTGAGAGAGGTTTTGAGTAGGTCTCCAAAGTTACCTTTGTTGAGTAGCCCAATGACAACAACTATGGCTACTAAGATTAGAGAACCGGTAACCAAGACATTTCCCAACTGAGACATCCGTTGCTGTAGAGGGGTGTCTTCTGTTTCTACATCTTGAATAAGGGCTGCAATTTTACCCAATTCAGTCTGCATTCCTGTCTTGGTGATTAAGACTTTAGCACGTCCCTGTACTACCTCGGTTCCTTGATAGACGCAGTTTAGGCGATCGCCTAAAGTTGCATCAGCTTCTAAAATCAGGTTAGCTTGCTTACTCACAGCCTCTGCTTCACCTGTGAGAGCCGATTCACGGACTTGAAGATTTTGTTCTTCAAGCAATCTTCCATCAGCCGCAATTTGGACACCTGCTTCCAGTAACATGATGTCCCCTGGAACTAGCTCTTTGCCGCTAATTTCTAGAATTTCACCATTGCGAATGACCCTGACTTTGGGGGATGAAAGACGCTTGAGAGCAGCGAGTGCTTTCTCAGCATTCATTTCCTGCATATAGCCAAGAATGCCATTAAGCACAACAATCGAAGAAATGGCAACAGCATCCTTCGGAAAGTCTTTGGCTTGAATATCAAGAACAGCTGAGACCACGGCAACTGCTATTAGCATCAGTAACATGATATTTGTAAACTGATCAATGAAAATTTGCAGTGGTGATCGCCCAACTTTTTCGATTAATTCATTCGTGCCATAGCGCTTAATTCTGACTGCAACTTCTTGACTAGTGATCCCCTTTTCGGGATCACTTTGTAATTTATTAATTGCTTCATCAACTCCAAGGGTATGCCAAAAAGCAGGAACAGCCCCAGAAGCAGGGTCGGGTGTCTCTATTGCCATAGATATTTATGGATAAACGGCTATGAACATAGTACTAAAAAATAGTACTGACTGATTCAAATGTTGACGAATTGTGATATGGCTTTTTTTAAATAAGAGAATTACAGGATTGTCTCCACGCCTAACAGGGAGACAATCCTAGCCTATAACACAGTGGTGACGCGAAGCGCTATTACTTAATCTCATGGTGCATAGCTGCTATACAATTAGCCCATGAGTAACAATCCTTTTTTGCCTCAGAAACTGGTAGGCAGACAGGCAGAATTATCGCAGGTTAGTGAAATTTTGCTGTCAGATGGTGATTTGCTGATTGCAGGTGTAGCAGGTAGTGGGCGCAGAACTCTCGTCAAGTGGGCGGCAAAAAATGTAGGTGCAAGGGTAATTACTTTAGATTGTTTACGGGCAACTGATGGCGATCGCTTTTTGAAATTGCTAGCCGAAGGTTTACTCCATGCCTTTAACCTTCCCGAAGAATTGCTAATGATTAGACAGTTACTGAAGGAACAGCCTGTGACCTTTGAAACTGAAGAACAGGTGAAACCGAAGATGGTTTGGAAGTTGACAGCATCAGGAATTTGGAACTTGTTTCAAAATTTACTGAGTATTCCGCAACAGATGGCAGAGTGGCTTGATTGTCGTGTAGCGATCGTGCTACATAACTTTACCCATATTCGCTCATGGGATCGCAAAGGAGAATGGGAAGAATATTTGCGGCGGGAAATTCAACTCCAAAGTCGTGTGAGTTATGTGCTGATTGCCACGGTTCCTGAGCCTTGGATGCATAAGCTCAGCATTCATGTGGTGGAGTTATCACCGATGAGTACGGATGAGCTTTGTGAATGGCTAGGGTCAACGATGCAGGCAAAGGGATTAAGGTTCGATCCCTGCACTACTTCACTACAGCTATTTACTGAATATATTCAAGGCAATCTGAGTGATGCGATCGCCTTAATCAGGCGAATTTGGCTGGACTACCTCACCCAAGTTGACTCGCCAAATAAGGCAGATTTCCTGATTCAGCCATGCCATGTGCATCAGAATATGTTGGTACTCATTGAAGACCTTGCCCCTACCTTTGAATCTTTGATTATGCTCTTGCCGCCGACACAGGTAAGGGTGCTAGAGAGCTTAGCGATCGATCCAACAGTTAGTCCCCATAGTCGTGAATATATTCAAAAACATCAGCTTTCGCGAGGAGGCAGTCTCCAAGGAGCACTCGATAGTTTGGAACAGAAGGGGTTAGTTTACGGCGCGAAATATGGATATCGGATTGCTTTACCCACTTTGCAATTTTGGCTCAGGCAACGTTTAGGCTAAGCTAGCAAAACAAGAGTCGGACGATTTGGGGCTAAGGAGCGATTCATGCAAAATATTCATGCTCTTCCTATAGAAGTTGTGCATCTCATTGCCGCAGGCGAGGTGATCGACTCCTTGGCGGCGGTAGTCCGAGAACTTGCCGAAAATTCGATCGATGCGGGGGCGACGCGAATTGTCATTTCGATTTGGACTGAGACACTCTCGTTGCAGTTAAGTGACAATGGTTGTGGCATGGCGATCGCCGATTTAGCATATGCTGCAACACCTCACACAACCAGCAAAATTGATAAAGCCGCAGACTTACGTCAAATCCATAGTTTGGGATTTCGGGGTGAAGCGCTGTATAGTCTAGCTCAGCTTGCCGATTTGAGTATTTGCAGTCGTCCGATCCTTGAGCCAGTCGGCTATCAGGCTAATTATGATGAGCATGGCAATTCGCAATCTCCGCTCAAAGTAGTGGCGATCTCAACAGGTACAGTGGTCACTGCTCGCAATCTCTTTGCTCGCTATCCAAATCGTTTACGGGCTTTGCCGAATAAATCCCAGCAGATTCGCAGAGTCCAATTACAAATTCAGCAGATGGCGATCGCCAATCCCCAGATTAATTGGCAAGTAAATTTAGACAATCGCGAATGGTTCTCAATTTGGGCAGGAGCAAATGCGACGGAAATTTTGCCCCAAATCATTAATTCAATTCAATCCTATGATCTGGTTTATAAAGAATTTGCCCTTATCCCTATTCTTCCAAGTGAGGAAACCCATAGTAAGCCTCTCATTCCCCTATCTACAGGGAGAGAGGAGAGGGGAGAGGGCATCTCAATCACCCTCGGGTTACCCGATCGCCTATCTCGTCGTCGTCCCGATTGGATAAAAGTGATTCTCAATGGGCGATTAGTGAATTTCCCAGAACTAGAGCAAACGATGCTTGCTAGTTTGGAGAGAACTCTACCGCGCAATCGTTTTCCCGTTTGTATTGTAGAACTTAATTTAGCTTGCAATCGCATTGACTGGAATCGCCATCCTGCTAAAGTTGAAGCCTACATTCAGAATTTAGGCAATATTCAAGCTCAAATTAAAGATGTGATTATAGAAGTCCTGAAAGCACCTGAAAGTAATGCTCAGACTAGTTATGGTAGTGCTACAAATGTTCTATTGCGAACTGCAGAACGGAAAACCTCTTATTTGATTCCGACAAAGCGCGAGAACTTTAATCAGTCAAATGCTTCTATCAAAGCGATCACCCAAGTTCTCGATACGTACATTTTAGCCGAACATTCAGGCGGACTATGGCTAGTGGAGCAACACGTAGCCCATGAACGAGTAATCTTTGAAAGAATTGAAACGCAGTGGCAAATCGTTCCCATTGAACAGCCGATTCTCTTGCAAAAAATTAATGCTGATGGTATAGAGAGACTGCAAGCCTTGGGTTTAGAAATTGAAGCCTTTGGTAATGAACTATGGGCAGTGCGATCGCTACCAGAAATTCTCATTGGTCATACTGACTGCGCGCTAATTTTGCAGGAAATGTCTCAACAGGATGATCCCACTATGGCGAGAGCAACGGCTGCTTGTCGAAGTGCGATTCGTAACGGCACAAAGCTAGATTTAACTACGATTCGTGACTTACTCTGGCAATGGCAACAAACCCGCAATCCTCATACTTGTCCCCATGGTCGCCCGATCTGTTTAGCGATCGATGAGTCAGATTTAGCCAGATTTTTTCGACGCAATTGGATTATCTCAAAATAGGAAGATACTGCTATATAAAATGAATTGCGATATAGTAGCTAAGTAGCTAGGCATAAATAAAATTAAAACCGAAAAGATTGTTCCGCCCGCTACGCGGGCGGAACAATTTCTGGTTTTAGGTTTTAATATGCTCATCTACTTATAGGCATCGCTGAGCAAGGTTAAGACTAAATGATTGATCCACAAACAGTAGGTATTTCTGACAATCAATTTACATACCGTATATCAATTCCAGAACCTACCAATCATATGTTGCATGTTGAATTAGCGATCGCTAATTGGCAGCACGACTTTATCGATCTAAAGCTACCAGTTTGGACACCTGGCTCATATTTAGTCCGTGAATATGCCAAACATCTTCAGGATTTTGAGGCAATTGATGCGGATGGAGAAAATCTGCCATGGCAAAAAACTAGTAAAAATCATTGGCGGATAAACAACGGCAATAGTTCGCAAATAAAAATCAGTTATCGCATTTTCTGTAATGAATTAACCGTTCGCACTAATCATATTGACAATACCCATGCTTTCTTTACAGGGGCGGCGGTATTTATGTATATTCCAGAACAGCAGAAGCAGTCTTTCCAAGTCGAAATTCAAGTTCCTCAAGAGAATTGGCAAATTGCAACGGCTTTACCGAATGTTGCGAATTATCCCCATATTTTTTATGCCAAAGACTTTGATACTTTAGTGGATAGTCCCTTTGAGATCGGAGTGCAAGAACAACATGAATTTACAGTACTTGGCAAGCCTCATCGATTCATCATTTGGGGACAACATAATGCAGATGTGCAGCGTATAGTTCGAGATACTGCAACCATCGTTGCGATAGAAGCAGAAATATTTGGGGGATTACCCTATGATCGCTATGACTTTATCCTCCACGCTAGCAATGGTTTTGGGGGATTGGAACATAAGGACAGTACCGTACTGCTATACAATCGCTTGGGGTTTCGCAAGGAAGAGAGCTATCTCCAATTTATGAATCTTGTTGCTCACGAATTTTTCCATACTTGGAATGTGAAACGGATTCGTCCTAAATCCCTAGAAACCTTTGATTATGACCATGAGAACTATACAGGTTCTCTATGGTTTAGTGAAGGAACTACTAGTTATTACGATCAAATCTTTCCCTT
Organism: Pseudanabaena sp. M53BS1SP1A06MG; assembly: GCA_020404105.1. Taxonomy (GTDB): domain Bacteria; phylum Cyanobacteriota; class Cyanobacteriia; order Pseudanabaenales; family Pseudanabaenaceae; genus Pseudanabaena; species Pseudanabaena mucicola_A. Next base: position 18,896 of record JADBWH010000089.1, read on the forward strand.
ACGCGCAGGACTATACGATGCTAAACATTATCTGAAGCTAGTTAGTAAGAGCATTACCCGATTGCAAACTACATTTGGTCGCAATGTGCAATCGCTATACGAGTCCAGTTTTGATACATGGATTAAACTCTATCGTCCCGATGCAAATACTCACAATAACCAGATTTCCTACTATCTCAAAGGAGAATTAGTATCGATGCTCCTTGATTTAATAATTCGCAATCAAACTAATAACTTGCGATCGCTAGATCGGGTTATGCAGATTATGTGGGAGCGTTTTGGGAAGGATGAAATTGGCTTTAGTGAAACAGAGTTACATGAAGTCATTGAACAGGTCGCAGGTATTGATCTGACAGACTTTTGGGATAACTATCTCTATGGCACAAAGGAAATAGACTATAACTACTATCTCGATCCATTTGGGTTAGAGTTACGCAGCACCCGTCAAGATGTTCTATTTACAGGTTTAACCCTAAAATCGAAAAATAGCATAGCAGAAGTGGAGAAGGTTGAATTTGGTTCACCAGCCCAAAAAGCTGGAATTAGTACAGGGGATAGTATATTAGCGATCGCAGGTATTCGGATAACTGTGGATAGCTTTAATGAGCGTCTGAAGGATTTTGCAGTAGGCGATGCGATCGCAGTAACGATTTTCCAGCAGGATTTGCTAAAAACTGTAGAGATCGTTTTACGTGAGCCAGTTTATAGCCATTTTGAACTTGTGCAAATATCCAATGCTTCTCCAGTCCAAGAAACCAATTTGAAGTTATGGCTGAATATCTAAGGCAAGACTACCTTTGAGAAAATTTGCTATAGCGGTTTTCATTTTGCCTACGGCAAAATGAAAACTCAAAACTCTTAATGGGACTGATTTTTTGTTTTCAAATGAGTGTGTACTCATCTGAAAACCGCTATATATAGTGTTTTTCAAGCAAGTGCGGTAGGGAGGAATGCAGCTACTCAAATTGAGGCATCTCTAAAGCAATAGGGGATTGCTCTAGCCTTAATGCTGATTGCTTGACTTTGGCGGCGAAGGCAAGAGGGTCAAGGTCAAACTGCTCAAACAACTTGCGTCCACGAATACACCGTAATTCAGGATTTTCTGCCGCACCACTGACTACCCAGATGACAAAATCTTTATTACTGCGAGCATTCTCAATCTCGATCGCTGAAATGGCAAAGGACTTGTGATCGCTAGTAAAGCTTTTAATTACCACAGCTTCGCACTGATCATCTTTAGTACATTCAAGATCGTAGCCCACTTGTGACTTATCGACTGATCGCACCAACCAGCCATCACGCATATATTGTGCCATCACTGAGATCATTGCTAGCTTTTCGGCAGTACTAGGATCTTCAATCGAGAAGGGAACTGGCTTTTCCACAACGCGATCAACGACTTTTTCGATGACGCGATCAACCAGCTTTTCGACTTCCACAACCTTTTCGACTTCGACTAGTTTTTCGATCTCGACTAGCTTCTCGACCTCTACAATTTTTTCAACTTCAACAATCTTCTCAATTTCAACTATTTTTTCAACCTCGACAATCTTTTCAACTACTTTCTTGACTTCAATAATTTGAGTAGGTTCCGATGGATCAGTGACTTCACTACTTGAAAAGACCGCGATCGCTTCATCGCTCGTAATTGGATTTGTAACAGGAATGGTGATTGGTTGCTCATCAGGCGGAATTGTAACAATCAGTTCGCTGGTTTCTTCGGTATCGTCCACAGGAATTGTTTTAGCGGCAGCAATCGGTACATCAGGTTCAGCAATAGCTTCTGTGGGGACATCCGACGGCGCGATCGCATAGCTGCTTCTGGGCTTAGCCTTGGGCAGTGAGTCAATTGCTAAAGTTTCGAGAAATTCCTTTGCTTTTCTTGCCTTTTCGGGTTTGCCTTGAGTTTGATACAACACAATAGCTTTCCGCAAATCATCACCTGCAAGGGTTTCATCGGCGATGCTGGGCTGAGAATAGGTTAAGCCGCGATAGTAGTAGGCATCAACATTGCTAGGCTGTAGCTCGATCGCATGGCTAAAGTCCCGTAATGCTTCAGGATATTCCTTGAGGATATAATGAGAACGTCCGCGCCGAAATACTGCCAAATCTCGATTGGGATCTAGATCAAGGGTACGGCTATAGCAAGCAATCGCTTGTTCGTAACTTTTGAGCTTAAAATAGGTATTGCCTAGGGAAAAATGAGCATCAACATAGCTAGGATCAATGGAGATCGCGGCTTGAAAATCTGCCAATGCTTGCTGGAGCTGATTCAATAAAAAATTTATTTCGCCCCGTTTGTAATAGGCAATTCTTGCCTTATCAGGTCGCATTGAGATTGCCTTTCCATAGTCGCCGACAGCCTTAGCATATTCGCGCAAACTTACATGAGCATCACCTAAGCCTAAATACGCCTTAATGAAGTTGGGATTTAGCTTCAGGGCTTGACGAAAAGATTCCAGTGCATCCTGTGGAAAACCTTGCTGAATATCCTCTAAACCCCATCGATAATAGACATCCACTAAACTTACACCCTTGCCAGTCCTGATTGCCTTTTGGGTTTGGCGCTCCCACTCGCGATCGAGCATCCGTACATATTCTTCGCGAAATACCCCTGCATCAGACTGCGGTTCGAGAGGCATTCCTTGGAAGTGGGGCAACTGCCTCAGGTAATCTGTTCGCAGGGGTTCATCAAAGGTGACGCAAGAATCCCATGCCACCCATACTCGAAAATTATTTGCTTGCGAGTCAATGTCATAGGCTTCGCTGAGTTCGCGGTAACGAGCTGATCGCAGTTTCAGTTGATATTCCCGATCTGCAGGCACAACCGTACCCGCAGCAAAATAGCCCTGATTGGCGCTACCGATCCTCTTAAAATAAGCGCGATCACCAACCTTAAGAGTTTGAATATTGCCGCAATTCCAAGTAACAATATACTGCTCCCCCTCTGAGATTTCAGCGATCGCTTCACGAATGAAATCGCGAATCTCTGGCTCTGTTTGCTCGTTACACAGGAAAATTCTTGTGACCATAGGGGGTATATATCTTACGTTTGCACTGATTGTATCTAGAAAATAGAGGGAGCGCTTGGCACTCCCTCTATTTTCTCAAATATTTTCTCAAATTTGCGCGTAAACAAGATCGGGACGGAGATCTCTGGCTCCATTTAAGTAAATATGCTTAATTTGATGTTGCTCAAGGGGCGTATTCACATGAATGAGGACACGAATACAGCGCTCCAAGCTACCCTCGACATACATTTGCTGTACATCTAAAAGTGGCACATGCTCCCAATGCGATCGCGATCGGGCAATTTTGGCAGGAAAAACTACATCAATATCTGTTGTTGCCGAAAAAGTGGCACTTACGATTTCACTCGGATCGATATCATTTTGCGCTTCGATCTCCTCCATAAGTTCTAGCACAGCCCTTTCCAAGGCTGCATATGTATTTGCTTCAACTGTGGTTGCACCACGAACGCCACGTACACGCCAACCCACGTTTTACACCATCCGTACTGTATGTAATTATGCTTGATTGAGTCAGAGCATGTTTGTTAGAAAGCAAAGGGCTACAACAGACATTACTCGACTGTTAATCATATCTATCATTTATTAGATTACCCCTAAAAAACAATGTTAATTTAATTGCGATTAATTGCAAGATAAACCGATGCCCCCTATGACTGACTCGCCTGTTTCCTCTAATTTGCCAAACTCAAGCTCAAGAAATATTTTTGGCGTTTCGCCATTAATTCGGATTACCTTACTATTGTTGTATATAGTGCTTACTGTTCCTTTACCATTTTTGAGCAATTTTACGCATTCGGCAGTTCCCGCATCATATCTCAGTGGGGGACTGGTAATTGGATTTGTATTTTTGTATGGAGCCTTAAGTGATCGCGTTATTCTTGATGATCAAGGTATTAGTTTGGTTTATCCCCGTTGGTTTCCTTCATTGTTGCGTAAAGGCTGGTCATTATCTTGGCAAGACATCAATGCACTCAAACCTCGTATTACGGGACAAGGGGGCATAGTTTATTATTTTGTGAGTAAAAATTCCGATCAGACTTATTTGTTGCCGATGCGTGTAGTGGGATTTGCTCGCCTAGTCCAACAGGTTCAGGAACGTACAGGAATCGATACAAGTGATGTCAGACCTCTAGCCCAACCTTGGATGTATTTAATTTTGTTGGTATTTACACTACTAATGCTATTGATCGATAGCTGGATAATTTATACAGCTTTAACCCTCACGCATTAGAGTTATTCCTAGATGCATTACAACAGCCTATTGATGCTTTGAGTAGTACAGAAATATTTTTGAAAGTGTTGCTTCACAGCACTTTCAAAAATATTTTTGGGTTTTGAGTAAGAGTAAAGTGCTGTAATGTATTTAGCCCACCATGCAAATTTTCACTCCCCTTTGCTCCACTTGAAAGGTTGGGAAAATTAAATTTTTTCTCTTAGAAGGGTTAGTTAGAGGGATCTCAACATTTGGAACATCAGGTACAAGTGCGGTAATGCCTAACTAAAGAAACTTTTGAAAGCGAGGTGCTGTGCTTCTAAAAGTTTCTTTACAATTCGGAGAAGTTATATTCTGCATGAAGTTGGGCGTTTAGGATAATGGCGGCGAGGCTTTCCATGCTGTATTGCATCATTGTAGCGATCGCATCATCAAAGTGGTTAGGCTGTGAATGCGTTAATGTGATAACCCCAATAACATTGATGCCATATATGAGGGGGACTGTTAGCGCAGATCGGGCTGCGTATGGCTGATTAGGCAACTGTAGCCAACGCTCATCAGTGATCGCGTCATAAACAATTCCAATTTGGCGATGGCGTAAAGTCCATCCTGCAAGTCCATTATCTAAGACCTTAGAAATTAGGGCATCCTTGTGATCCCGTGTAACGGCTCCCCGTGCCAAAATACTTTCGATGATGACACCATCTTCATCGATCAAAAAAATACTCCCCCTATCTGCTTCAGTATATTTGGTGAGGGTTTCTACTGTATTTTTTAGTGTAGTTTTGAGAATGAGTTCTCCACTAACAGACTGAGCATAGGAAATTGAATTTTTGAGTAAGGTTGCTTGTAGTCGAAGCGCTGATTGCGCCACGGTTAGCAAAATGTGATCTTCTAGATTACAGTGAAAAGAGATAAAACCTAGCTGACTATGGATTAATGGATCTTGTGAGTTGATCGTTTTCAAGTTCATTTGCAATTCCCTATTTTGGGCGGATGCTGATAAATTTTGCGAGGGCAGATCAATAAAAATTGCCAATTCAATCCTTGTGTGCTATAAATTTTAGCCTAAATTCCCTAACGAATTGCACCTATGAATGCCACAGTAAATGCCCTTGCGAATCCATCGGATAACATGACAACAAATCTTCAACAGGAAATCAATTTACTCAAGGTTGAGCTTGAACAGAAGGATCTGCTCGTACAGCAGCTTTCAGAAGAGCTTTTTCGTTTGGTGAAGGGTAATACCGCTTTTTTGCCAAATGTTGAGGTGCATGAGCAACATTCAGAAGAAATGCGGTTTTTAGAACAAAAACTTGCTATGGTCGAAAATCAGCTATTGGCAACTCAAGCGCAAATCCAAGATCGCGATCGTGAAGCCGTTGAATTGCGCCAAACTATCCAAGAAATGAGCGATCGCAATCGAATGCTGGAGCAAGTAGTTCAGGAGTTGCCAAATATTTATCGGGCTAAGTTTGCGGAGCGGATCGTGCCAATCAAACAAAAAATTGAAGCCCTACAGAGAGAAAATCGTCAATTGCATATCGAGCTACAAAGTCTTAGTTTCCGTTTATCGGGTCGGACTGCCCGTCGTTCTAACTCGCCACATCGTTTGGAGCTACCTAGAGTTGTACCTGCCTTGGGATAAATGATAGAGCTTTGTGCTCAAAATTAAATTAGAAGTTTTTCAGAAAAGCTGCTTAGCCGCTCTTCTAAAAAACTTCTTGTAGGGGGAAAACAATCAAAAAAAACTATAACCCAAAGAGATCAGTGCTTTGCTCTAACTTCTTTGGGTGACTAGCCAAATGTGATGTAAACAATCAAAATCACTTATGACTAGTATCAAAATGTCCTATATAAATGGTCTAAAAACCTGAGGGGTAAGGGCTCAGAGGCTACGGATAAAGGATAAGTATAGACATGAGCATAATTGCTGATAACAATCAAAATTGAAAAAATTGACAAAGCAATTGACCTGCGATGTGGCAAAAGATTAATAATTAATAACATTAACTTTTTCTGTAGAATTAACTTGCAAGGTTATAACTTTAAAAGTTTTTTGGCGATCGCGAAAAAATTAAGCGTATTTAAAATTAAGCAAGAGTTTTTAAGAATAAATTTGAGGAAAGCAAAGTATGAGCACAAACGAAGCCAAATCTGAAAGCGCTAAGCCAGAAAGCCCCAAACCCGAAGACAAGTCGCCTCGTGCCTCCAAGGCTAAGACTGACATTGAAACTACCACTAAAACAGGTACTGTAGACATCTCAGCCTTGGCAGTTAAAGAGGAGTCTAAACCTGTGGTTGCATCAATCGAGCAAAAGGGATCATTAATCGTGACGGAAACTCTGAAGCATTATGGCGATCGCCCCATTGTTGATGGCGGCTTCCGTGCTTTTGAATATTTCAGCAGTTCAGGAGAACGTCCCATCGAAGCTAGTAAATTATCTATTAGCAGCACTTACACGACTATGGGTGGTGAGCGTCCAATTGTCAGCAATGGAGTACATGTAACTGGTACATTTATATCCTCAGGTGAGCGTCCTGTAGTAGAAGATGGCTTTGTAATTGTCGAAAAATTCTATGCAGCAGGTGAGCGCCCTGTTGGTTCTGCTGGGCTAGTGATTAGTGAAACCTACTCTCAGATGGGAGAAACTAGACCTATAGCGTCTAATGTGATCGACAATGCGGGATTAATGGGTTACATCGACTAATTGTTGAAGCACTTAAAAAGCAGCACCGATTGGGTGCTGCTTTTTAAATATTGATTTCATGTTTGTGATTTTTTGAGTCTGATGGATACAACACTGACCAAGTTAAGAGATAAGTTATTTTCGGGTAAGCAGTCAAATCAACTACCTGCGATCGCTGAATTGGCAAACTGTGGAGAAGAGGGTTTGCAAATACTAGATGAGTTTATTCAATCCTGTAAAGCAGCTAATGTGGAGGTGACATGGATCGATGGCAAAATCCATCAGACCCTCTTGAAAAGCGATCTGCCTAAAGCGATCGAATTAGTGCAAACTCATTATCCTCAAGGTGTGGTAACTCTACATTCAGAAAAAGGGATTGATTATCAACCAATTCAAAATTTATTAGCACAACAGGAATTTGAAGAAGCAGATCGCTTAACTAGCAAAAAGCTATGCGAGGCAGCAGGTGAAGCTGCATTACAACGAGGTTGGCTATATTTTACTGAAGCTCAATTAATTCCAATTAGTGACTTGCGGACGATTAATCAGCTTTGGCTCGTTTATTCTGAAGGTAAGTTTGGCTTTTCTGTCCAGCGCAAGATCTGGCTAGGTCTGGGTAAGGCATGGGAAAAGTTTTGGCTCAAGATTGGCTGGAAAAAAGATGGTTCTTTTACCCGCTATCCCAATGAGTTTACTTGGAGTTTGGATGCCCCACGGGGACATTTGCCACTTTCTAATCAATTGCGTGGCAATAAAACGATGCAGGCAATTTTTTCGCATCCTGCTTGGTAATATAGCGTTCAAAACACTTGGTTTAGATGCTAAATGACTCACTAATCTCACTATGTCGATATGGGTTAAGCCTCGCTTAGCTAAATTTGACTGAACGAGGCTTAAGCTTTAGGTAATTTAATTGGTATTCATGCCATGTAATTGTGTTGCGGGCGCTTCGCGCCCGCAACACAATTACAAAAAAATTACTTTGCAGCACTACCATGAAATGAATAGCAAATCTTTACCAAAGTTATAGTTGTTTTAATAACTTGGCAGAGGCGCTTCGACTTCGCTCAGCCCTCGGTTAAACTATGGCGAGTTTGGGATGATTTAAAACTGGCTTTGAAAATTTTCCAGCTTAACCTAAACGGACGTTAAAAAAACAAAGAGAGTTGCGGTGCAAACCACGACAACTCTCTTGTTTTTATAAAGAATTTATGGCAATCATCAATGAGATATGAGTAGATTCAATTTCGCTCAGCCATCCATAAACTGACGGCTGAGCGAAGTCGAAGCCAATGGTGTTCACAAATGATTTAGGATTGCCATATTTGTTTATCCTTGTTTCCAATGACGTGCTAATTGTTTTGCCTTTAGTCCCGATTCGATTACTTCTAATAGTCTGGTCATACCCGTTGTATTCACAATTTCATAGGTCTTATTAGCCCGACGACAAGCCTCGATCGCTCTTTCTGTAAGTGAGTGGCTCGCATAACCCGTCACGATAATAATTAAATCCCCGCCTGCAATTTGACTCTCACCTTGTGCGGCAAGCTGTAACCCATCCTGTTCGGTGTACCACATCAAATTAATTGCTGAATCGCGCAGGCGATTTTTGACAGCCGTTTGTAAGCGATCATGTCCTCCAAAGACTAAAACCTTGCCACTGAGATCGGTATATAAAGCAGGGCGTTTTTCAGTTTTACGATGTCTCGCATTAGGTTGCACATCGGGAGCACGATCAACACGGGAGCGATTTTCAAGAGCCTTATTGTAAATAAAGGTAAGTGTCTGTTCATGGCTACCACGCAAGCGGGCTACTGGTCCTTCTTCACTGTGGGAATTTATTTGATTGATCAGCGCTTCTACTACTTCTTCCAACGCACCGATCGCTTTTAAGTCATTAGCATATCCCCTTACGGCGATCGAAGCATCCGTAGCACTAAAGAAATCCTGCTGTTCTTCGATCATCTCCAAGAGATCCGCCTTTAATTCCCGTCTCCATTGAGCCGTTTGTTCCGTTATTCGCTCGTCTAGTAATCTTTCTTCACTCAAGATCAACTGGCGATCAGCTAGTTGGGCTGCTAGGGTAGGTGCTTCTGCAATTTCCTGTCGAATATCCGCCGCTTTTTTTTCTAGTCTTAGTTTTGTCTCGCTGTCTGGAGTTCCACCTTCACGGTTGTATTCCTCTAGCATCTGCTCAACTTTTGCCAACAATGGTTTTAGCCTTCCTTCAATTTGAGCTACTGCTTCTTGAATTTGGCGCTCGCGTTGTTGTTGCAGTCGATTTTGCTCTAACTCCACCTTAGCCATTGTTAGCAAATCGCTAACCGAAGCTTCCAGTTCATCTAATTCAGAAATATGCATATATATTTAATGTTTGTTAATATTTGCTTAGATTTAATATATCGAGAATTAAGTCAAGAGAAATGACTCTGAATAAGTAATTATAAGAAGTTATCGCCACTAAACTCCAATGTAACCTCTCGCTTGCTTAAGTGTGTATAGTTTTATGCTGCCAAATGATATTGATCTCTCCCCATATATTGATTACGCCATCTTAGATCCTGCTGCTAGCGATGAGCAGATAGATTATGCTTGTGAACAGGCTGATCGATTTGGTTTTGCTAGCCTCTGTGTATATCCCTGTAATGTCAAGCGAGCAAAGGAAAGGCTTCTTAAAACCAAAGTAGAGATTTGTACAGTCATTGGTTTTCCCAGTGGAGCAACCACTTCAAATGTAAAGCTTTATGAAGCGATGGAGGCAGTTGAGAATGGTGCGACGGAACTAGACGTGGTGATCAATTTGGGTTGGCTCAAAACTGGACAGACCAATTTGTTACACCAAGATGTAGCTCAAATCTGTGAGGAATCAGGTAAACCCGTTAAAGCCATCTTGGAATTAAGTTTACTGACCCCCGTTGAGCAAGAACTCGCTGCTGAAATCTCTATGGATGCAGGTGTTGCCTTTCTGAAAACAGGTACTGGTTGGGCTGGAGGCGCAACGGTAGAAATGGTGAAATTTCTCAAAGGGATGTCACGGGGTAAGGTGGGGGTGAAGGCTTCAGGGGGCATTCGCACCAGAGAGCAAGCGATCGCATTACTTAATGCTGGCGCTACTCGTTTAGGCACATCTCATGGCGTAGCGATCGCCCGTGCATAGGTTTGATTGTTACACCTTATAGAGTTTTCAAACAAGCGAAGTACAGGTTTGTTTCCCCGCTAAAGGCGGGGAAACAAACCTGTACTTCACCAGACTGGTAAATGCTATAGATGTAACAATTATTCCCTGAAATTTTATATATTTTTTAGGTAGTGCTGCAAAGTTATTTTTTTAGTAATTGTGTTGCGGGCGCTTCGCGCCCGCAACACAATTACATTGCATGACTACCTCTTTTTATAGGTATCATGAAATATTGCTGTGTAATTTTGATTTGGGAATGGGTAGGCATACAATAAAAATAGCAACATCAAAACTGAAGCTGTGATATTGACTCTTGATGTTAAATATGCATATTCGATGTGTCTGGGAGTAGTAATTACCCTGACAGGTGTTAACCTGTGGCAAAGATTATCGCCATCACCAAATCGTGAACTTCCCGAAAATCCTGAAACTTCTAAAGTTATCATTCCCCCATTACCAACAGCTTTTGCTCGCCCCAACCTCAACGATGGGGAAAATATAGGCAGTCTTCGCGTTGGCAACCGTACTGATCGCTCTGTACGAATTGTTTTGCTTTCACGAATTACTTCTCAAAATGAATGGCACGCGATCGAACCTCTCAATTGGGACTTTGCCCCAAATGAAGGTGGTAAAGAAGGCTTATTGCTATCTCTGCCAAATTACAAAGTAGTGATTGGCAAAGGTGATGTAATTTTTGCCTTTGCTACTGACGGCTCCCGCACTTACTGGGGACCGAATGTTGTTGGCGAAACCGATGCTCCATTTTGGGACAGTCAAAACAAAGAATGGAGCATGGTCTTACAGCCATAAACAAAGAACCTCTCACGAAGTAAGAGGTTCTTTGTTTAATCGGTGGGGTCTTTGCGTTTAATTAAAGGCTTGGGTAATGGTGGACGATCCTCAGAGAATCTGGGACGTGGGGGATAACCGCCGAAGCTGTCACCATCGCCCCCGATTGATGGCTTGTAGGGGCGATCATACCTTTTTGGGGCAAACTTGCCTCCAGCACTGGGACGACCCTTTGATTGTGGACGGCGTTTACCTTTGTGGGGTACGATGCCAATGAATTCACCATCAATAATTGTTAACACATCACCTTGACGCTGAACATTAACACTCCAGAATTGTCCGACAGCATCGGCGGGCAACAGTCCCGTTAAACGAACTTTAAATTTACTGTACTCTTTAGTTAACTTATCTTTTTGCTTGTCAAACTTTTGCTCAGTACGCCTTACTTTTACAATTACGGAGTTATCTTCAAGGGATTGGCTCGATATCTCACCACGTACAGAGAAATAACCATCTTGGACATTAGGTTCGATTGGCACATCCGATCTGCCAAGTTCTACAGGAGCCCAAACGCCAGATATTTGTACGTGTAACTTACTAGCTTTGTCATTAGTTCTTGGATAAACAACCCATAAATAATTGTGATCGCTTTGTAAGCGTTTTTTGACAATCGAAATAATTTTCCCAAGTAACACCGCATCAACTTGAGAACCGTCAATTGTTAATATATGCCCCTTAGCAAAATTGTCAGGATTGGCAACATAACGACCATAAATTACTCCAATCGCCCTGTACTGGAACGGCTCTGTAGCGGCAGGAATAGGTTGTAAACAAACTTTATTTTCGGAAGGAATGTCATTCTGGCTGTGGATATCTGTCTGATTGTCCTTGGAATGACTAGTCGGCAACTTTACCTTTGTTGCAGGAGTGACATTCGCGATACTTTTCGCTGGTTGCTCTATACGTGACAGTACTGGCTTCTGCTCTTCAGGCTGATCAGGTTCTGGAGACTTAGGAGCTATAACCTTAAGAACTTCTAATTTAGGCAAATCTTTAATCGGAGGTTTAGGTGTAACAGATCTTGATGTGAGCTTACTACTTGCGTCATCGGACTGACTGGGCTTATTGATTTTACTCATGTGAACCTCCAGAAAACTAAGGTGTCTAATGCGGAGTAGACCTTACTGGGCAACTATTAGAACAATATCTTAATCAGCTAAAAAAGTATCTTACATAAACCTTGGATGGAATAACCTCCAATTGATGGATATATAAGCTTAAGTCTAAAATTGACTTGATATTTTTTAAATTTACCTAAAATAAATTCCGCAAAAAATGAAGTATTAGGTAATTCTAACGTAACCCCTGTGAACTGAATTTATAATTCAAGCATAATTAATTATGCTTGCTCCAAAACAAACTTAGCTAATATACGTACAATATGTTAACTAATCTAAGCATACACTGTTCTACGTCAGACTCGTTAAGGACTACACAGAAATTCCTAGAAGTCTTCATCAACTGTTTATTTAGCCACAATTTTTACTGTCTACTATACATCAAGCAACAAAAAATTCACATTTATATTCATCAGTAAAAAATAGCAAAAAAACAAATATGCATATTGCTGCTTTTGCGGTAGTGTCAAAAAACCTGTATTTTGCCTTCTAGGATAAAGATAGACAGAACTAGGTTCTGTCTATCTTTATCCTAAGTAGCTAGACATAAGTAAACTAAAAACCGCGAGTTTTGTTCCGCCCGCTACGCGGGCGGAACAAAACTATGGTTTGGGTTTTAATTAAGTTGAGCTACTTAGAATACTTTGGCAAGAAATAAATTAAGCAGCATCTTCCTACTTTTTTAGCCTTTTTTCTGTAAATGGTATTAAGGATTTACAAAGGATTTGCGATCCCCACTAAATCAGCCCTTACGATACTTCTGTCCTCAAGTTCAGGAAAATCTACCTGAGACTTATCGACTAGAGGCAGATCATCATCTGCTGATATTTCAATGGATGGAGAGGATTTTATGACATCTGACAAGCAAAATTTTGGACTGATTGGGTTGGCGGTGATGGGAGAAAACCTTGCTCTAAACATTGAGCGCAATGGTTTTTCGATGAGTGTTTATAACCGTAGCCGCGACAAAACTGACAAGTTTCTTGCCACTCGTGCGGCTGGGAAAAATTTCAAAGGTACATTTACGATCGCTGATTTTGTTGCATCCCTAGAGCGTCCCCGCAAAATTCTGATCATGGTCAAGGCTGGCGCACCTGTAGATGCTGTGATTGAAGAACTGAAGCCGTTTCTAGATGAAGGCGATATTATCATTGATGGCGGTAACTCACTCTATAACGATACTGATCGCCGCACGGTGGAGCTAGAAAAAATCAATCTGAAATTCATTGGTATGGGCGTGAGTGGCGGCGAAGAGGGCGCACTCAATGGACCGAGCATGATGCCTGGCGGTCAAAAGTCTGCCTATGCGGAGATTGAGCCAATTGTAACGAAGATCGCTGCTCAAGTTGATGATGGTGCTTGTGTCACTTATATCGGCAAGGGTAGCGCAGGGCATTATGTAAAGATGGTGCATAACGGCATTGAGTATGGCGATATGCAGTTAATTGCTGAGGCATATGACTTGCTCAGTAACGGTTTGGGACTATCCGCTAGTGAACTTCATGAAACTTTTACAGCATGGCGTAGTTCCGAACTTGATTCTTATTTGATTGATATTACGGCGGATATTTTCACTAAGACTGATGATTTAACTGGGGATGCACTTGTCAATAAAATTCTCGATGCAGCAGGTCAAAAGGGAACAGGCAAATGGACAGTGCAAAGTGCTTTTGATTTAGGAGTACCGATCCCCACGATGATCGCGGCTGTGACAGCGCGGGTAATTTCTTCTTATAAGGAAGAGCGGGTGGCTGCCTCGAAGGTACTGATCAGCTCGACCTCTGGTAAATATCAAGGCGATCGCCAAGAGTTTATTGATGCAGTTCGGGATGCGCTGTACTGTTCTAAGATTTGTTCCTATGCTCAAGGCATGGCCCTTTTGAGTGCAGCATCTCGTGACTTTGGTTATGACTTAAACCTTGGTGAAATTGCCCGTATCTGGAAAGGTGGTTGCATCATTCGTGCGGCTTTCCTTGACAAGATCAAGCTAGCTTTTCAACGCAATCCTCAATTGGCTAACCTCTTAGTCGATCCCGATTTCAAACAAACCATCCTCACCAAAGAGGTGGCATGGCGCAAAGTGGTTGCGGCGGCGGCGCAGTTGGGTATTCCGATTCCCGCCTTCAGTGCGTCTCTCGATTATTTTGATAGCTACCGACGCGATCGCCTACCTCAAAACTTGACACAGGCTCAGCGTGATTACTTCGGCGCTCATACCTACGAGCGCACCGACAAGCCTAGAGGTGAATTTTTCCACACCGAGTGGATGAAATAAACTAAGCAAATGGGGCAACCTAATAAACTGCCCCATTTGCTTAATCAATCAATGTTTAAGGTAATTTGGTTATGGCTAAATTACTGTAAAATCTCACTTATGTATGAAACGTTCATTGATCTTGATGAGTTAATAGTTTTATGTCGTGATAAGTCAGCCAAAAAATTTATTCAAGAGGCTGTAGATTGTTATCGTGCTGGAGCTTACCGTTCTTGTATAGTCTCGACTTGGAACGCTGTTGTATTCGACTTTATCCATAAGTTAAGGCAGTTGGAACAAGTAGGCAATGGTGAGGCTACTCAACTACTACAAGATTTTGCAAACCATAGTCAAAACTCTGAGGTTAGAAAGCTTTGGGAGTTTGAGTCAAAGATACCTGACTTTGCTCTTAGTAAGTTTGAGCTTATTTCGCCTATAGAAAAAGCAGACATTACAAGATTATTTGAAGATCGAAGTCGCTGCGCTCACCCTTCAATGGCATCTCTAGACGAACCTTTTGAGGCTACAGCAGAGCTTGCACGTTATCATGTACGCAGTGCTGTTACTCATTTGCTGCAACGTCCACCAGTTCAAGGAAAAGCTGCTCTAGATCGAATTTGGCAAGATATCAAATCTGCTTACTTTCCTACAGACCCAAATTTGGCAGTTAAATATTTTCAAAAAGGGCATTTAGCTCGTGCGCGACGATCTTTAATCAGTAGTATTGTTATCGGATTAACTGTCAGTCTTCTTACAGAGGATTTTGAAGATGATGAAAGAGAGAGACAGTTTTCTGCTCTGAATGCTGTATCTATAATGTACCGTCGTGAAGTTAGAGAAATTTTAAATGAAAAATTGTCATCTATTATTCTCGATAAAGTAGCTGACAAAGATTTTTGGAAAGTCGTTACGTATCTTCGTAGAGTGACTGCTGTAGAAAATTTAAGTGAGCCATGTAGGCTAAAAACAATAAAGTTAATCCAGAGTATCAATATAACTAAGGATATAAATTGTCAAAATGAAGAAATTTTAATTAATGCTGCCCACATTAATTTTTTAATGGAATTTGTGAAGGACAAGTTAGGACAAGCTCCTGTAGAAGAAATATTAAGATTGCGGGAAAGTTTGCCTGATAAAATACAAACATCTGTCCAAGATGTCTTGAAAGAAAAGATTGAAGTACTTATTAAAGCCTTCATAAAATCTAGCAATTTCTATATGGCTAACGATTACACGTTTACAATCATGCAAGTTTCTGATCTTCTAACTCCGATTCAAAAGCAAAACATATTAGAAGCATTTTGTAATAATAGCCAAATTCATGGCGCATCTCGCGCTCCACATTTAATTAACTATATTTTAGAACACGACATTCATTGTAGTAATTCAACTCCATCCTATTGGCAGTATTTTCGTAAACAAATTGATAAAAAATTTCCTAATGAATTTAAAACTTTGAAAACATGTATTGATTCGTATATTGAAAATCATCAATAGAGTGGTAAAAAGAGGAGGTAAGTCATGATGACTATGGATGAATTTAACATGGACGAAGCAGAAATGCTCAGAGATGTGCAGATCGAGGACGAGTCAGGTTGTGACATCAGAGCAGGAATTAACCACGGCGCAAATCTTGGTAATTACCTATTCGAGAAAATTAATACCATTAGCTATGACGAGTTGAAAGAAATTTTGACCGACAGCAAGGTTGGTAAAGTCCTGTCATCCGAAGAGATTGATGAAGTGACAGCTAAAATCCAAGAAAAAATTTTAGCCCCTCGACTAGAGCCAACAACTTATCCCATCCCCAAATTAGCCTAGACAATATAAAGAAACTGATCGCAGAGAGTGAAAAAATGACTGAAAAATGGACAGATGAACGATTAGACCGATTTGCCGACAAAGTTGATAGCTTAAGCAATGATATTCAGCAACTAATACAGGCACTGTACCTCGAACTGCCAACCGTCAAAGCTGAGATAAACAGCGTCAGAGAGGAGGCAAGAGAGCAACGTGAAACTCTCCATGCCGAACTTGTTGAAATAAAGGAGATTATTAAACAGCAAGCCATTAAATCACAAGCTCAAAGCGAATCTCTTCACAACGAATTGCTAGAAATCAAGGAAATTACCCGACAGCAAGCTATTGTTGCTCAAACTCAAGCCGAAAGTATCAGACTGATGATTGAAATGCTAAATCGAAAGCAAGCTTAGTAATATAAAACGATGTCTCAAAGCGATCGCCAATATCTTTTTACCTACAACTCATGACTAATGCGCCAACGGACAAAATGTTAGTGATCGGTTTGATGAGTGGGACATCGGTAGACGGGATTGATGCGGCGCTTGTAGAAATTTGCGATCGCCGAGGTATCCTCACCACTAATCTGATTGCAGGACATACCTATGAATATGAGGCAGATTTAAAAAAAGAAATCCTTGCCGTTTGTGCAGGTGCGCCGCGATCGCTACAACAAATATGTGAACTCGATGATCGCATTGCTGAGAGTTTTGCTAAAGCAGCTTTAACGATTAGGGAGAAAAGTGATCGCCAGCCAGATTTAATTGGTTCTCATGGTCAGACTGTATTTCATCGTCCACCCGCAGGTCAAAAGATGGGCTATACGGTGCAACTGGGGCGAGGTGCGGTAATTGCTGAGTTAACAGGAATTAAGACAGTCAGCGATTTTCGGGTTGCGGATATTGAAGTGGGGGGGCAAGGTGCGCCGCTAGTGCCGATGGTAGATGCTTTGTTGTTAGCCCATCCCACGAAATATCGGGCTTGTCAAAATATTGGCGGGATTAGTAATGTCACTTATTTACCACCCAATGCTGGAGCGATTCCAGAGCAAATATTTGGTTTTGATAATGGGGCGGGTAATGTGCTAATGGATATGGCAGTTCAGAAATTATTTGGTCAGCCTTTTGATCGCGATGGGGCGATCGCACGACAAGGTAAAGCTAATTTAGAGCTAATCAATCAATGGCTAAAGCAAGAATTTTTTCTCATCCCTCCGCCAAAATCGACAGGTCGCGAGTTATTTAGTCCAGATTATTTAGAAGCGCGTTTAGAGGAATGCCAAGATTTAAGTAATTACGACATTCTTGCCACGTTAACAGAATTTACTGCAAGGGCGATCGCTAAGAGCTATCGGGATTTTCTGCCTGTATTTCCTGAAGAGGTCTTAGTTGGTGGCGGCGGTGGGCGCAATAGTTATTTGATGGAACGCTTACAGGACTTGCTTAAGCCTGCGATCGTGAAACGTACCGATGATTTTGGTTTGAGTGGCGATAGTAAAGAGGCGATCGCTTTTGCGATATTAGGATATTTGCGAATTAAAGAACGCTATGGCAATTTACCCAGTGTCACAGGAGCTAAGCGATCGGTCTTACTGGGAAAAGATAGTTTGATTTGAGTCTTGATCTTTTCTAATTGCCGAATGAGAGACTGTCAAGCAGATATTATTAAAGTCTAGAAGAAGTGGAGACGATCCTTGAATAGAATAGATAAGTGATTAAGGGCAGGCATCCAATCCCAAATCGACATAGACCATTTCTTCGGAATATTATATTCCGCATTGCCAAGTAAACCAGCTTGAAAGGAGCGCAATCAGTTCGACAAGTACACTGACCACTGAGGGGAAAATTGTTTGTGCCATTTTTCAGCAAAGAGTTCAAGGTGAAATTTCAATTTAGTCGCTGCCGCATAAATCGTATTGAGGTCAGCACAAACTTGCTTACGCGGTCAGAGAGCTTGTCGAACTGTCACTGTTAGTTATTGGGTGGCTTGTTTGTCTCTCTGTTTGCTTCCTAGGCATTGCTGCTATCTGGTTCTTTATTCATCACTACAATTCATCCTTACTGGTTTAGGACTACCGAGCCACATAATAATAATAATTAGGCATCGATTTTTTATCATGTTTTTGCTGACATTTTTTCTGATTATTTCTAGTCCGTCTAGTTTGGAGCTAGATGGAAGAATGATGCCTACTAAATTAGCAATTTGGCTTAATTGCAGCAAATATGGCTATTGTTTTATCAAATCAAGACAACATCGAATTGCTGCTTACGTTAGTTAAAGTGGCGATCGCATTAGGTCTAATTGCGATCACCATGGGATTATTGTTTTGGCTGAGACTCAAAAAACTCGAAAAACGCATATACCTGAGTCGTAAGCATCTAAACAAGAGACTTGCCTCTAGGAATTATCCCAAAATGTCAAAAAAAATCATGGCAGCTACAGCATCACATCGTTACAATGGCAATACTAATCACATTCCTCCGCAAAAAACGCAATTTTATCATCCCAAAACCTTTACAAAACCAACAAAAATATCATCTCGGCATTCAGGTAAATCTGGTTGGCGTTGGCTAATGGCGATCGCGATTGCGAGTGTAACAGGTATCGCGATCGCTTTGTTGCAGTTTAGCAATGGTTCAATTAATTTTGACTTAATGCCCCTTATTTGGTTATTGATTGGTTTAGTGCTGGTGATAGCTGGTACATGGGAATAACTTGGTCAAAAGACGGCACTAAGTAACGTCTTTTGGCGTTAATACGCGACAATAGGAGTCTGGAGTAATGCAGAAAATCTAAAAAATATTTAAGCAATTTAGGCGAATAATATGCGACGTGCGGTTTTATGTGGATATTATGGGATGGGCAATGGTGGGGATGAAGCATTGCTTGCCACATTGCTACAAATGTTGCCTCAGGATATCCAACCGCTTGTTTTATCGGCTAGCCCAAAAGTTACCGAAAATTTACATCACGTCGAGGCTAGTGATCGCTATTCGGTATTTGGATTAATTAATGCGTTCAAGCAATCAGATTTATTTATTTGGGGAGGCGGCAGCCTGATGCAGGATGCCACTAGTGCCAGAAATCCCATTTATTATGGTGGTTTAATGGGCTTAGCACAGGGGATGGGTTTGCAGACAGTCGCATGGGCGCAGGGGGTTGGTCCCCTAAAAAGTGGGTTAAGTAAATGGATTACGAAACGTGCTTTTCAGGGATGTCAGGCGGTATCTGTACGTGACCACCGCTCTGCCGAGTTACTAGCTGATTGGCAAATCAAAAGTATGATTGCGCCCGATCCTGTTTGGGCTTTGGAATCTATACTGGTGGATATGTATTGTGATGTGGATGTACCTATTGTGGCAGTAGTTTTGCGCGCACATCCTGCCTTAACATCCTGTCGCCTCGCCACGATTACAGAAGCTTTGAAAAACTTACAAGCGCAAACCAATGCATATATTTTACTAGTTCCATTTCAGCCATCTCAGGATAAAGCAATCGCTCAGGCAATTTATGATTCTCTTAATGACAAGTTTCCTAAACATAGCCAAATCATCATTCAAAAAGATCCTCGCAAACTGAAGGGGATTTTCCAAGGTGTGGATTTAGCGATCGCTATGCGTTTACATGGAGTGATTATGGCGGCTAGTGAGGGTTGTCAATGTTCGGCAATCAGTTATGATCCAAAGGTTTCCTATTTAATGGAAGAATTAGACCTTTCAGGTTGGCAGTTAGAGAGTTTACCTGATGACGCTCAATCAATTACAGATGTTTGGATTAAGGATTTAGAGAGTAAAGATAAGGCGATCACTTACCGTATTAATCAGTTTAAACAACAGGCTTTCATTCACAAAAAAATATTAAATTAAAGCTAAGTACAGGAAAAAATTAAGGTAGTGCTAAATAGGATAGACGGCGCTTCGCTCCGTCTATCCTATTTAGAGTGTTTGAGAAGTTAACTGGAGTTTAGACTAAAAATGGAAGAGAGGCAGAGTAAAAGAGATACAAACTGCCTAAAGTAGATGAAAAAGAAAGAAGACATCTATAGCCATGATTATTGATAAATTACGTAACTACTCAGGCTGGAGATTTGGGAAGAAATGGTTTCCAAGAAACACTTGTTTGAGAGACGCCAGAACATTAACACCTTGCTTTCTGAGAGTCGAAATATAGCCACGAATGCGACAGAACATTTGAGCACCCTCGAGAGAGCGAAAAGTGCCAGATACTTTCTGTTTGAGTTTCATCATACGTAAATCACATTCCGCCTGATTGTTATCAAAAGGAACACGAAAATCATACATAAAAGCTAAAACAGCCGATTGATTTTTTTGAAG